>JAUIEF010000046.1 GCA_030428785.1 bacterium | reverse complement strand
GTGGCGCTGGGTGATCTGCGCGAGGAGGACCTCGCGGAGCCGTTCGCATTGCTCGACCGTGTGCTCGCCATGCTCTGGAAGCTCACGCACTGAACGAGACCACCCGCCCCGGCGGTCGAACCGCCGGGGCGGGTGTTCCTGCTCAGTGCGTCATGCGCCAGAGCATCTTGCGGAGACGCACGAGCGTCGCGTGCGCGGCGACCGCGTCGTCGGCATTCAGATCACGGAGCCGCTTGGCGACCTGGAGGATGGCCTCCACTTCCTCTGCGGAGCCCAGGGCGATGCGCCAGTGGTGACGCTTGTCCTTGCCCGCACGACCACGACCCTCGGCGATGTTGAGCGCGATGGACGCCGCGGCGGTGCGCAGCTGCGTGTGCAGACGCGAGTCGCGCGCACGGATCCTCGTGAGCGGGACATGGAGATCGTCGAGGAGCTGGTACGAAGCGTCGAGACAATCGAAGCGAGTCATGTGATGAGCCTTCCTTCTCGGGGCGGATGAGGTTGTTTGCCCGAGTCAGGCAACCTCGTCCGCCCCGAGAAGGGAGGCGGAAGGCATCGGCTCCGCCGTCGGCGCCGGTGTCGGCACCGGTTTCGGTTTCGGCTCCGGCTTCGGCTTCGGCTTCGGCTTCGGCTTCGGCTTCGGAGCCGAGATCGTTCAGAGCGCATCGCGGGACACTTGAAATCCGCGCAATCGCACCGGCGCGAAACACCTCCATGCAGGAACGTGAAACCGGAGCCGAAACCGGAGCCGAAACCGGAGCCGAAACCGGAGCCGAAACCGGAGCCGAAACCGAAACCGGAGCCGTTGCCGGCCTCTACCGCTGGAACAACGGCAGATACCCGAACGGCACCTGCAACGTCAGCGAGACCATCGCCGTCGCGTAGACCTGGCCGTACTCGCCGCTGTGGAACGAGCCGTCGGGGTCCTGGTGGTCGGCGCAGTAGGACACGAAGGCGGGCCACCACTGTCGGAACAGCCGCCGGTCGCGGTGCGTCCAGTAGCCCTGCGCGGCGTAGAAGCTGCCGTACCACTGGAACGCCTCGCCCGCGCCCGCGCCGCTGTACGGATCGTCGCGCCGCAGCGCGTCGTAGCCGCTCTCGAGGATCTCGCTGCCGTAGTCGCCCAGCGCGTTGAGCGTCGCGAGCGCGGCGGCGGTGAGCGCCCACGTCGTCTTGTCGTCGCCGAGCGCGTAGCGGAACCGGCCCGTCGCCTTGTCCTGGCTCTTCTCCATGTACTTCGTCGCCTTGTCGATCACGCCCGTGTCGACGACGAAGCCCGCGTCCTTCGCGGCGCGCAGCGCCTGGATCATGCAGACGGTGATGGAGCCCTCGTGGTTCGCGCCGCGCTCGGGGTTGTACCACCAGCCGCCGTGCAGCCCCTGCGTGCGCTGCACGAGGTCGATGCCGCGCCGGATGGCGTCGTGCAGCCGCTTGCGCTGCACGTCGTCGTCGCCGTACATGCCGGCGGCCTGCGTCAGCGCGAGGAGCGCGTAGCCCTGTCCGTGCATGCGCGACACGGAGTCGTTGCCCGTGTAGAAGTACCCGGCGCGCTCGCCCGTCTCCTGGCAGTGGTCGACGAGCCAGTCGACGGCGCGCTTCACGGCCTGGTCGTGCCGCCCGCGGTCGAGCACATCGTGGTCCGGCAGGTGCCCCGACGCCATGAGCGACAGCGCCGCGAGCCCCGTGACCGCGACGGGCGCGTTCTTCGCCGCGCGCCCGCGCACGACCGAGAAGGAGCCGTCCGCGTTCTGGTGCTCGAGCAGGAACGCGTGCGCCGCGACGACCATCTCCGAGACCTCCTGCGTGCGGAGGGCGTCGGGCGCGGCGGAGCGCTCCTCGTCGTCGACGGCGGTCCCGGTCGCGGGGCCGACCGCCAGCAGGAGCCCGAGGACGAGTCGCGCGGACAGGATCATGCGCGGATCAGCGGACCTCGCCCGACTCGAGCGCGTGCATGCGGCGGATGTACGCCTCGAGCCACAGCCGGTAGCGCTCGGGCACGTCGTCGACGTGCAGGTTGAGCAGGCGCTCCTGGAGCTTCGGCGGCAGGAGGCCCCAGCGCTGGTCCGTGTCCTCGCGCGTGAAGTCGCCGATGGGGTCCGGCGGCGGCGGGCCGCCCTGCTCCTGGCGCGGCGTCGCGGCGTCGCGCGTCCCGTCCTGCGGGTTCTCCTGCGCCTGCTCGTCCTGGGTGCTGCCGTCCTGCGACTGCTCCTGCGGCGACTGCGGTTGCTCGCCCTGCTGCTGCTCCTGCTGCTGGTCGCCGTCGCTCTCGCGCGGCGGCGGCTGGCTGGACGGCGACTGCGGCTGGTCGCTGCTGCTGCTGCTCGAGCTGCTCGACGACGGCGTGTACTTCATCATCTTGATGAGGTCCTCCAGGTCGCGGATGACCTGGACGTGCGTGTCGACGGCGTCGTCGATGCCGGTCGCCACCTCGTCGGCCTCGGACGTGTCGAGCAGCAGCTCGTCGACGCGGGCCAGGTTCGCGCGGATGCGCTCCACGAGCGCCTCCATCTCGTCCTCGCCCCCCACCTGTCCCAGGCAGAGCGCGGCACACACGAGCAGCACGTTCATCGTCCGTCACCTCCGGCGTCGTCACCGCCTCCGGGCGCGACGCCGTCCGGCGTCTGCACCTGCGTCTCCGGCGGCTTCGGGATCATCTCCTCGAAGACCTCCGTCACCTTGCTGTGCTCCAGCGCCCAACGCTCGAGCAGCCGACGCTCCTGCGGTCCGAGGCCGCCGACGTCGTACATCTCCTGGTGCAGCGCGCGGAACGTCTCGAGCTTGGACAGCGCCGAGAGCTCGAGCTTCTGGATGAGCAGCAGCTCCGCGACCTCGGGCACGAGCGGCTGCCGGCCCTGCTGGTCCTGCTGCTGTTGCTCCTGCTGGTCCTGGTTCTCCATGGCCTCGCGGCGGCGCTCCTCCTCCGCCTCGAGCACCGAGAGCAGGTCGTCGATGCGCTGCTGCACGCCCTCGACGAGCGCCATGACCTCCCAGCCCGTCTCGCGCTCGGAGAGCCGCTCGGCGATCGCGTCCATGTCGTCGCGCGTCTGGCCGATCGCGAACTCGAAGGCCACCGCCGAGTCCTCGACGAGCGCGTCGATGAGCGCGCCGGTCTGCCGCGAGAGCTCGCGCTCCTCGGAGGCGAGCCGCGCGAGCGCGCGACGCTGGCTGCGGCTCAGCCGGTCGTCGGCGGACATGCGCTCCTCGTCGATGCCGGCGACCTCCTCGCCGATGACCGTCTGCGCGTCGCGCAGGCGCACGAGCTCCTCGCGCAGCTGGAAGAGCACCTCCTCCTGCCGCAGGCGCTCGTAGCGGTCGCGCTCGCCCTCGAGCTCCTCGAGCGCCTCCTCCATCTCGTCGACCGCCTCCTCCTGACGCGTGCCGGCCTCGCGCTGGTCGCCCGAGTCCATGGCCTCCGACGCGCGCTGCATCGCGGAGGCCGCTCGGTCGCCGGGCTCGCGGAAGCCCTGGTCGGGCAGCTCCTCGAGGCGGTCCATGAGGGTGCGCAGCTGCTCCTCGAGGCGCTCCTGCTCGGCGACCATCTGCGCGACCTGCTCGGAGCTCAGCTCCTGCGGTCCCGACTCGCCGCCGCTCTCGGCGCGCTGCTGCAGGCTGCGCAGGAGCTGGTTGAGGTCGGCGCGCGCCTGCGCCGCGGACTGCTGCCCGCCCTGCGTGTCGCCCGACTCGACCTCGCCGCGGAGCTGCGCGAGCTCGGCGAGCAGCTCGCGGGTGCGGTCGAGCATCTCGGGGCCTTCCTCGGGCTGCAGCGTCTCGAGGCGCTGCGCCGTGTCGTCGAGCTGCTCGCCGGCGTCCGCGGCCTGGCGCGCCTCGAGGCGCGCGGCGGCGAGCGCGCGGTTGCGCGCGGCGGCGAGGCGACGCTCGGCCTCGCGCAGCGAGTCACGCGCCTGCTCGAGCTGCTCGGCGGCGCGGGCCATCTGCTCCCAGGACTCCTCGGGGACGGCCTCGTCGTCGCTCGGCGGACGGGATGCGTCGCCGGACGGCGGCTGCTGCTCGCCGGGCGTGCCCGACGGCTGCCCGCCGGAGCTCGACGGACGCGAGCCGCTGTCCGAGGGCTCGCCGGAGGGCTGCCCGGACGGTGCGCCGCTCGGCGCTCCGGAGGACGACTCCGATCCGGAGGGCTCGCCGCCCGACGAGGACTCCGAACCCGACGACGAGTCCGGCGCGTTCGCCTCACCCGACGTCGACTCGGCGCCGCCCGGCGACGACTCGGACGGCGTCGACTCGGCGCCGCCCGGTTCGGAAGCCGACGGCTCACCCGTCGCGGACTCGCCCGACGACGGCTCACCCGTCGCGCCCGACGCGGCGTCGCTCGGCTCGCCGCCCGCGCGCTCGCCCTCGCCCGCGGGCCGCGACGAGCCCGCGCCGTCCGGCGACGTCCCCGCGCCCTCCGCGGCTTCGCCGGGATCCCGGCCGTCGCCCGCCTGGGGGAGGCCGCGCTCGGCGCGCTCCATCGCGCGACGCGCCTCGGACACGGCGCGGCGCGCCTCGGCGCGCAGCTGCTCGACGCCCTCCATCGCCTCGGGCATGCCCGTGTCGGCGAGCGACTCGCCGAGGCTCTCGAGGAGCGCGTCCGCGCCCTCCGCGATCGCGCGCTGCTGCCCCGCCGTCGGCGACGCCGACCGCTCGAGCGCGCGCTGCGCCGCGGCGAGCTGCTCCGCCAACGCGACCTCGCGGAAGCCCGCCTCCGCGGCCTCCGCGCGCGACAGCGCCTGCTCCGCGCCCTCGAGCGCGGCCTGGAGCTCGCCCGCCGTCTCCATGGCGTCCTGCACGAGCGCCTGCGGGTCGTCCGACGCCGCGCGCGTCTGCGAGAGGAGCCGCTGCTGGTCGGTGATGAGGTTGCCCAGCTCGGAGATCGCCGCGTTGGCGAGGTCCACCTTGCTGCGCATGTCGTCCATGTCGCGCCGGTCGCGGAGCACCGCGTAGATGGACTCGAGCGAACCGACGAGCCCGTCCTGCTTCTCCACCGTGTCGAGCATGGAGCGCGACAGGCTCTGCTCGACGTCGCGCGCCTGGTCGAGCAGCGCGTCCGCCTCGAATCGTGCCATCGCGTCGCGCAGCAGCTGCGCGTTGTGCGTGCGGCCCTCGGCCTCGTAGCGGTCGGACAGGCGCTCCATCTTCTCGCGCAGCGACGTGAGCCGCGCCGACATGCGCGCCTGGTCGCGGAGCACGCGCTGCCGCTCGTCCTCGTCGCCGCCGTCCTGCGCGAACGCCGTCGGGAGCAGCACGAGCAGCGCGAGGAGCAGCGTCCCGGCGCGGGCGAGGGCGCGGCCGGCGGCGCGCGCGGGGCGGTCGGTGCGGGTCATCAGTTGCCTCCCGAGGCCTTGAGCGCCTCCTCGGTGCGGTCGCGCAGGCTGCGCTGGTCGTCGATGAGCGACTTCACGAGGCTCAGCACCTCCTGGTAGTCCTCCCACTCGTCCATGCGGCCGAGAAGGCGGTCGAGCATGTCCTCGACGCGGGCCTGCGCGTCGCGCGCGGCCTGGTAGCGGGTGGAGCCGGGCGACTGCCGCGCGGCGACGAGCGCGTCGTGCGCCGCGGGCGACAGGTCCTCGCTGAGCGTGAGCGCCATGCCCGCCATGTCGAGCAGGCGGCCCACGAGGTCGAGGCGTCCGTAGCGGCCGTCCGCGTAGTCGGCCGCGAGCGCGCGCCACGGGCCGGCGACGAACGGCTCGTCGACGGGCTGCGCGAACCAGTCCTCGAGCCGCCGCTCGAGCACGGCCTCCGCGCCGGGCCCCGGGTCGAGCCGGTTCGTGATCGTCTCCTCGAGGATGCCGCACAGCTCGCGCGCCTCGCGCGACAGCCGCGTCGACACCTGGCTCTGCGCGACCGCCGCGGCGACGAGCTCGCCGTCGAGGTCCTCGGGCTCCTCGGCCATGAGGTCGAGCAGCGTCTCGCTCGCGCGGAGCTGCCGCTCGCGGAGCGCCTGGATGCTCTCCTTGAGGCGGAGCTGCCGGTCGGCGAGCAGACGCTGGACCTCGCTGTCCTCGACGATGTCCACGCGGCGCCCCTCGGCGCGCGCGCTCTGCGGCCCCTTGCCCGGGAGCTGCCGCGCGTCGACGGCCTCGAGCGCGTACGCGAACGTGCCCGTGAGCCCGAGCTCGCGCACGTCGAGCAGCGCGCGGTGCTGACGCGGTTGCGCGGCGTCCTGCTGGAACGGGCGCGGCGAGCCGGCCTCCGGATCGAGCACGACGGACGCGATGCCGTGGTCGTCCTCCGCGACGACCGCGAACGGGACGAGCGCGGCGGCCGTCACCTTGACGTCCGAGCGCGGCGGCGCGTAGACGCGCAGCGCGGGCGGCCGGTCCTCGCGCACGACGAGGGGGTGGTGGCTCGGGTCGGGCGTCGCGAGACCGTGCGCGCCGGTGAGCACGACGCTCAGGCTGTCGGACTCGTCGGCGACGAAGGAGCCGCGCACGAGCGGGCCCTGCGCGTCCTCGACGACCTCGAGCGGCACGGGCTCCGCGCGCGCGAGGAGCTGGAGCTCGGCCTCGGTCGTGGGGCCCGTCGGGCGCCCCTCCACCGCGATCGCGGTGCCCTCGGGGACGGACAGGCCCTCCGGCCCCACCGTCTCCGGCGCGCGGTCGAGGTACCCGGGGAACGTGAGCGTGAACGCCGGCGCGTCGAGCCGCGGCGGCTCGATGACCGAGAGCGCGAGGCGGTTGTCGTCGCCGGGATCGTCGCCGCCGCGCACGCGGATCGCCGTGTCGCCGGCCTCGACCGTGAGGTGCCCCTGCCAGCGGCCCGTCGCGTCGGGCGTCATCGTGCCCGTGCGGTCGCCCGCCGCGCCCTCGACGACGAGCTCCACCCGCTCGGGGCGCACGCCGACGTGCCCGGCCGAGACGTTCACGACGCCGCCGCGCGACGCGACGACCGTGCCGTCGAGCAGCAGCACGTGCACGGGCGAGCGCTCGGGCAGCCGCAGGTCGAGCGTCGTGTCACGCGGCCACGGCACGTCTCGCAGCGCGAGCCGGTCCGCGAACACGCCCAGCTCCGGCTGCGCGAGCACGACGAGCAGCAGCACGACGAGCGCCGCGCCGGACGCGCGCAGCAGCTCCATGAGCGACGGCTTCGCGGTGAGCACGCGGCGGAGGTCGTTCGCCTCGCACGCCTTCGCGGCCTCGTCGGCCACGCGGTGCGTGAACGAGCCGTCGGGGCCGTCGCCGAGCTGGAGCGCCGACACGAGCCGCCCCTCGAAGCCGGGGATGCCGTCCTCGACGAGGCGCGCCGCCTCGAGCCGGCTCACGCCCACGACGAGCGGCCGCAGCACGCGCCGCCACGCCTGGAGCCCCAGCCCCACGGCGACGCCGAGCAGCGCGACGCCGCGCACGGCCGTCGGCAGGTCGAGGAAGCGGTCCGCGACGTAGAGGCCGACCGCCGCCGCGAGCGTGAGCGCGACGACGCGCGAGCAGCCCGCGAGCAGGTAGAGGAGCCGCATGCGCCCCACGACCTGGTCGAGACGACGCCGGACGACCGGCGGCTCGGGCGGGGCGGCGTGCGGGGGGAGCGAGGTCATGAGCGTCCTAGCGCTGGAAGATCGGGAGGTAGCCGTACGGCAGCGAGAGGATCACCGCGCCGACCGCCGTGGAGAAGGACTCGCCGGGGCCGACCGGGCACGGGAAGCTGCCGTCGGGTCGCTGCGCGCCGAGCAGCTCGCCGCTCAACCGCGGGTAGTACCAGGCCCAGGCGTCGCCGCCGATGACGTAGAGCGCCTGCGTCGCGTAGTAGTGCCCGTACCAGTAGAAGTAGTGGAACTGGTAGCGGGTGCCCTCCGAGACGTTCTCGTAGGCGTCGCGCAGGAAGCCGATGCTCGCGCGCAGGTCGATCTCGTCGCCGCCCTCGTCCTGGAGCGTGAGCCCGTTGACGCCCGCGTTGTGCAGCGCGGCGAGCCCGGCGGCCGTGAGCGCGAACGACGAGCGCGTGTGGTCCGCCGCCTGGTACTTGAACGAGCCGCGGCCGAGCCGGTAGTAGCGACGGATGCTGTAGCGGTCCTCGTCGCGCGAGACGTAGCTGTCCGCGATGTACTCGGCCGCGCGGTCGATGGTGCTCTTCGGCACGCGGATTCCCACGTTGCGCGCGGCGCGCAGCGCGTTGAGCTGGCACACCGTGATGGACATGTCCGACTCGGCGGCGTGCGGCACGTAGCGCCACGAGCCGTACTCGTTCTGGCAGTCGACGATGAAGTCCACCGCGCGCTGCAGCCGGTCGCGGAGGTCGTGGCGGTCGGTCATGCCGTAGACCTCCGCCAGGTAGAGCGTCGCGAACGCGTGGCTGTACATGCGCGAGCCGTGCCGCGTGATGAAGCCCGCCTCGCTCATGCAGCCCACGATGAAATCCGTGGCGCGCCCGATGACGTCGCCGTACTCGCCGCGGCCCGGCAGGTGCCCCGCCGAGAGGAACGCGAGCGCCGCGAGGGACGTCACGCCGACGTGCGGCTGGCGACGCGCCGTGACCTCGTAGCTCTGGTTGAGCTTGTAGCCGACGTCCGCGATCCAGGCGCCCGTCTCCGGGTCCTGGTTGCGCGCGAGCCAGGCGAGGGCCGCGTCGACCGCCTCGACGGACTCGACCGTGATGTCGCGCTGCACGACGACGTCGTCGGCGGCGCGGCCGACGGGCGCCGCGAGCAGCGGGAGGAGCACCGCGAGGACCCACGTCCCCGTCGACCTGCGGGCTGCCGGCTGCCGTCCCATGTCGTCGCCCTCGCGCGAGGCCCCGCACGTCCGTCCGCGGCGCCCGCCGCGTCCCGTCCGCACGGTGTTCACTTCTGCGTCCCGTCCCGGATCACGTGCACCGTGCCCCGGATGGCCAGCAGCACGGCGCCGTCCACGAGCAGCACGTCCGCCGAGTCCCGCTGGCTGGGCTCGTCGAGCTGCACACTGTAGCTCTCCCGGCCGTCCTCACCACGGACGATCCACACGGACGTCACGAAGCTGGGCTGGTACGACGTCTCCGAGACGATGACGTAGCCGTCCTCGCCCTGGAACGCCTGCGTGAAGCCCATGAGCGGCGTGTCGAACTCGAGCTCGTAGCGCACGTCGAGCGTCGCGCCGTCGAGCACGGCCACGCGCTGCTTCGTGAGCGGGTCGCGCATGACGACGGTCGGGGCGGGCGCGCCGCCGCGGCCGTCGACCACCGTGTAGAGCGGCACGCCCGCCGGCGGGTCGAGCGGCCCGGCGAGCGCGTCGACGGGGTGCACGATGTCGGCGTGCCCCACCGTGTCCTCGAGCTGCGTCGACTCGCAGAAGGCCATGCGGCCGGGCGCGGTCGGGAAGAGCTCGCGGCGCGTGATCTGCCCGTCCGGGACGGACGCCTCCCACAGCACGGAGGCCGACGCCGGGCTCCACGCGACGAGGCGCGACTCCGAGCTCGAGCGGCGCGCCGAGAGGAACACGGTCGGCGGCTCGGGCAGCACGTTGACGACGACGAGGTCCGCGTCGACCGCCGTCGACGACGCGACCTCGCCCCGCGCCACGTCGAGCACGACGAGGCGGTGCGTGCGGTTGCGGCCGTCGAGCCCGTAGCTGCGCGTCGAGACCATGAGGTACGGCCCGACCATGCGCAGGTCGGACGCGCCCTGCGCCTCCGGCAGGTCGATGCTGTACGCGTGCGCCCCGGTCCGCAGCCCGAACGCGTCGACGCGCAGCACGTCGTCCGTGAGCTCGCGCAGCGTGAACACGAGGCCGCCCGCCGTCGTCATCTGGAAGAAGGCCGGGATGGTCGTCGACCAGAGCGCGTGCCCGTCCTCGAGGCGCCCGACCTGCACGGTCTGGTCCGCGCGCAGCACGTAGAGGTCGCCCTCGAGGTGCACGTCGACGCCGTTGCGGATGCGCGTGTTGCGGCCCGGCAGCGAGCGGCCCGACCAGCGCGGCTCGCCGGTGCGGGTGTCGAGCAGGAAGAACTGGCCCTCGCCGTCGACGATGCCGAGCGCGCAGCCGGCGTACTCGGGGTCCGGGTGCCCCGCGACCTGCCGGAAGACGACGTCGTTGCGGTCGTGGATCGGGATGCGGAACGTGCCGTCGCCCTTCGCCGGCAGGCGCGGCAGCGGCGGCATGCCGACGGGCAGCGGCTCGGCGCCGGAGAGCAGGTCGGCGTAGCGCGTCTCGCCGAGCGCGCGCGCCGCGCGCTCCCGGAGCGCGAGCCGTTCGGGCCCGCCCGTGAGGTACGCCGCCGCCTCGAACGCCTCGCGCGCGCGCCCCAGCTCGAGCAGCCGGTCGAGCTCGAGCGCGCGCTCCTCCGCGACGACGGCCGCGTTCGGGTAGCGCACCTCGACGACCTCCAGCGGCATGCCGCGCTCGAGGTCGGCGCGCGCCGCGGCCTCGAAGGGCGCGTAGAGCTCGCGCCCGTGCGCGTCGACGAGCGCGTCGATGCGGCGGCGCGCCTCCTCGTGCGCGGGAAGCCCGCCCCAGCGCGCGTCCGCCACGGAGTGCAGCAGCTCGTGCAGCAGTCGGAGCTGCTCGGCCGGACTCTCGAACGGCAGGCGGTAGCGGATGTCGAGCAGCGCGACGTCCTGCGGCCCGTCCGGGCCGAAGTCGAGCTGCCGCCCCGGCGCGCGACGCGCGAGCTCGCCGAGCCAGCGGGAGACGTCCGCGAGGTCGCCGCCCGCCTCGATCGCCGCGAGCGCCTCGGGCGCCCACGTGAAGAGCTGGTCGGTCGAGGTGGCGACCTCGAGCACGCGCGTCCAGTCCTCCGCGGAGTCGCGGAAGCGCGCGCGCCGCACGGTCGCCTCGAGCCGCCCCGAGGAGGCGCGCGCCTCGAGGGCCTCGCGCCGCAGCCCGCCGAGCGCGTCGCGCGGCGTGCCGAGCAGCTCCGTGAAGCGGTCCTGCGCCTCGTCATAGCGGTGGTCGGCCAGCGCCTGCTCCGCGAGCACGAGCCGCTGCTCCGCGGTGGAGGCCTCGTCCGCGGCCGCGAGGAGCGCGTCGACGTCCTGCGCCGCGAACACGTCGCTGCCGTCGTTCATCACGAAGGCGTCGCCCGCGTGCACGACCCGCTGCACCTTGCGCCCGAACGCGGTCGACTCCCACTCCATGACGCCCGTGACGGAGCCGTCCGCGACGTCGGCGAGCACGAGCTGTCCGGCGCACGGCACGAGCAGCGTGTCGCCGCTGCGCGTCACGGCGCCCGTGACCCCGTCCCGGCTGTCGACGAACGGGCTCGTCTCGAGGAGGCGGTGCGGGAACACGACGCGCCCCGTGCGCGCCTCGTAGCACTCGAAACCGGAGTCGGTGACGACGAGCACGTCGCCGTCGCCGCGCGGCAGGGCCTGGTGACGGATCGGCGAGCGCCGGTAGAGGTTGTACGCGTCGAGCCGCCACGACAGCCGCCCGGTGGCCGGGTCGAGCGCCAGCAGGTAGCGGCTGTCGAGCGGCGCGACCATGAGCGTCCCGCCCTCGACGAACGGCTCCTGGTTCAGCCAGAACACCGGGCGCGCGACGCGGTCCGGACGCACGGTGCGCGCGCCCTCGCGGGGGATCGACTCGTAGGACGCGAGCCAGCGCACCCGTCCGGACCACGCGTCGACGCAGCCCACGACGCCGAGGTTCGTCGAGACGTAGAGCGAGCCCTCGTGCAGCAGCGGCGGCGAGACGACGTGCTCCTGGAACGGCCGGTTGAACATCGTGAGCTCGGCCTGCCCCGAGCAGAGCAGCGTGCGCCACACGAGGTCGCCCGTCTCGACGTCGAAGGCGGCGAGGTACGCGTTGATCGCGCCCTCCGTGACCGAGCCGGACACGTACGCGACGCCGCCCCCCACCGCCGGCGGACCGGCGACGTCGAAGCGGTTCACGAACGCGCGCTCCGGGAGGTCGTCGCGTTCCTGGGTCCAGAGCACCTCGCCCGTGTCGCGGTGGAACGCGCGCAGGCGGCGCCACGGCAGCGGGTGGTTGATGGGGTAGCCCTCGAACTCGTCGAGCTCGTGCCAGGGCTCCGTGGCCTGCACGGTCGCGAGCACACGGTGCCCCGTGAGGACCGGCCGCGCGCACTGGTACGGGCTGATCGCGCGCTGCCGCCGCGAGCGCGCGTACACCGGGAAGTCGAACCACCGGTGCTCCGTGCCGTCGAGCGTCACGCGCTCGAGCGGCCCGGCGTGGTGCCACAGCGTGCGCCCGCTCACGAGGTCCATCGCCGACACGGAGATCGAGTCGCTCACGTAGACGACGTTCTCCGAGACGACGGGCTGGACGGGCGCGTAGCGCGCCTCGTCCCCGCCGATGTAGATGGTGAACGGGTTGTCGACCTTGTGGAACGGGTCGCCGAGGACGCTCACCGTGAGCGACCGCGCCCAGTCGCGCTCGAGGTCGGGCGGGAACGCGCCGGGGCCGTCGCGCTCGTCGGGGGTCGTCGGCAGGCGCTCGGCGAGCTCGGTCATGGACGCGCCGGCGCCCAGGCTGCTCGCCCGACGCGCCGCGGCGCCCGCCCCCTCCCACGCGCCGCGCTCGAGCTCGAGGCGCGCGAGCGCCGCCGCCGCGTCGCGCCCCGACTCCGCCGCCTCAAGCCGCCACGCGAGCGACTGCAGCCGGTCGAGGTCGCGCCAGGCCGTCGCGAGCTCGACGGCCTCGCGGTCCTCCGCGAGCACGAGGTCCTCGACGACCTCCGCCGGCACGCGCGTGCGCAGCTGGTAGAGCGCCCACTCGGCCGCGCCCATCCAGCGCTCGCCGTCGGGCGTCGTCGCGATGGGCACGACCTCGCCCCCCGCGCCCGTCGCGAGCCGCAGGAGGATGCGCGCCGCCGCCTCGACGTCGCCCGCCTCCCACGCGGCGTCGACGTCCTCGAGCGCCGAGCGCGCCGACGTCGTCGCGCGCACGCTGAACCCCTGGATGCGCCGCTGGTCCGGGTCGAAGCGGTAGCCCGGGTCGCGCATGCGGCTCCAGCCCTCGAAGCGGTCGGGCGCCTCGGTCTGCGCGACCGCGGACGCGGCGAGCAGCGCGAGGGGCGCGAGGAGTCGGAGGGTGGAGGTCACGGGGGTGCGGTGCGCGGGAGGGTCGGAGGCGGTTGTCGGGCGGGGCTGCGGGTCTCGGTGCGTGGGACGGGAGCGGCGGCGGCGGTCAGACGAGGTTGCGGCGCTTGCGGAGGATCCACTCGGCGGCGAGCAGCGCGACGAGCGCGCCGAGCTGCGGGAAGCCGGCCCACATCTCCTCGCGCTCGGGCTCGTCGAGAGGCCGCTCCTGCTTGGGGTCGTCGAGCGCGGCGAAGAGGCCGGGCGACTCCGACAGCAACCGGTAGCGCCCGCCCGTCCGCGCCGCGACGCGCTCGAGCAGCTTCTCGTCGAGCACGGGGTCGTCCGTCTCGGTGGAGGGCACGGTCACGGTGACGATGCGCGGCGAGCGCGGCTCGGCGGCCGCGTCCTCCGGGTCCTCCAGCCACAGCCGGTACGGACCCTTCTCGGTCGCGGGCAGGGAGCCCTTGAACACGCCGTCGACCTCGCGGGGCAGCTCGACGGTCTCGCGCGTGCCGTCCGGCGCCACGACCTGCACCGGGAAGAGCTCCTCGGTGAGCGGCTCGAAGTCCTCGTCGCGGACGCGCGCCGTGATGCCGATGCGCTCGCCGAGCGCGTACGCCGTGCGGTCCGTGGAGAGGTCGAATCGGTAGTCGTTGCGGCGCAGGCGGTTGAGCGCGAGGTAGCGGACGAGGCCGCGCCAGAACGGCTCGCGATAGGTCTCGAGGTGCAGGAAGCGCCAGCGCCAGGTCTCGTCCGTCGAGAGGAACGCCGTGCGGCCCTGCGGGGAGTACATCGTCGCGAGCAGCACGTGCGGGCCGTGCGCGTTGCGGCTGCGCGGGTGGCTCAGCAGCACCTCGGCCGTCGCGCGCGCCTTCGCCACGGGGAAGTACCAGGTGAGCGGCGCGAGCCCGCCCTCGCCCTGCCAGAGCTCGAGGTTCTCCTCGATGTCCGGCACGAGGCTCACGATCTCGTGCGGGTCGCGCGGGCGCTCGAGCACGGGGCGGAAGGGCGCGCCCGGGTCGTGCACGGCCTGCTTCTCGGCCGCCGTGTCGCCGACGAGCACGGGCAGGATGTCCTCGATGGGCGTGCCCACGTACTCCTGCGGGCTGTAGCGCGTGCCGGCCTGCATGAGGAAGCCGCCGCCCGCCTCCACGAACGCGCGGATGTTCTGGAGGATCGCGTCCGTCTCGGCGAGATCCGCGCCGAGGTCCTGCGGGTGCACGTCGCCCAGGATGATGACGTGGTAGTTCTCGAGCAGGTAGTCGAGCGTCGTCGGGATCTTCGCCAGCGACCCGACGCCGTCGCTCGACTCCTGGATGAAGTCCGGCCCCGCCGAGACGAGGAAGCACTGCACGTCCATGTTCGTGACGCGCAGCAGCGAGTCCTTGAGGAAGCGGTACTCGTAACGCGGGTAGCCGTCGATGTAGAGCACCTTGATGCGTCCCGGCTCGACGCGCAGCAGGCGGCGCTCGACGTTGTTGGACGGGTCGTGCTCGTCGTCGAAGCCGGCGACGGCGACGCGCAGGTCGAGGTCGCCCTCCTGCGCGGGCACGAAGCTCACGCGCACGAGCTGCTCGGTCGCGCCCTCGGCGTCCGCGAGGTCGAAGGACTCCGCCGCGAGGTCCAGGCCGGAGTCCGCGTCCGTGACGGTCACGGACGAGCGCCGCCCCGGGTAGCCGCGCGCCGCGACCGACACCTCGAGCGTCACCGTGTCGCCCGCGAGCGCGACCTCCGGCGACGTGATGTTGCTGATGCGCACGTCGCGCGGGATCTCCGGGTCGCCCACGCCGACGGTGCTGATGGGCACGCGGCGTCCGGTGAGCGACGTGAGCGCGGCCATGACGTCGCGCCCGGCGTTCACGCGGCCGTCCGTCACGAGGACCACCTGCGAGAGGACGCGGCCGCGCGTCTCCGCGGCGAGCGCCGCGACGGCGTCGCCGATGCGCGTCTCGCTGTCCGCGGCGGCGAGGTCGTCCAGCGAGCCCACCGCGCGCAGCGAGTTGCCGAACGCGTAGAGCAGGACCTCGTAGTCGGTCTCGAGGTCGGCGAGCGGCTGCCGGAGCACGCCCTTCACGACCTCGTGGCGCTCGCTGTCCGAGAGCAGCCCGACGTCGCGCGCCGTGCCGCCCATGTCGCGCTCGCGCATGCTCGCAGAGTCGTCGACGAGCACGGCGGCCACGGGCTTCTCGACGCGCACGCGCTGCGTGCTGCGCACCGGGTGCGCGAGGAAGGCCGCGAGCAGGAGCAGCACGAGGCCGCGCAGCGCCGCCGGCACCCACCACGCGCTCCCCGTGCGCGGCTCGCGCCGGTACGCCCAGCGGCAGTACAGGACGAGCGCCGGCAGGATGACGAGCACGATGACCCACACCGGCGGCAGGGCGAGGAACTCGACCCGCGTGGTCTCGACGATGTCGGACGCGCGTTGCGGGGTCATCGCGTTCCTCCCATGCTGCGCGCGAGCGCCGTCTCGAGCACCGCGCACACGAGCAGCGACCAGAGCAGCGCGCGGAACAGGCTGCCGTCGCCGCCGGACGCCTCCTCGGGCGCGTCGGCCTCCTCGACCTGCTCGCCGAGCGCGTAGTCGACGCCGTCGAGCACCCGGTCGAGGCTCGCGCCGTCGAGCCGGCGGAGGTCGCCCTCGGCCGCCTCGGGCGCCGCGGCGAGCGCGAGCGTGCGGCGCGGACGCGTCGGGTCCGTGAAGTCGATCTCGAGGCCCCACGCGCCGGCCTCGCGCAGCGGCGTCGCGTCGAGCGTGAGCAGGCTGCGGCGTCCGCGGAGCTCGACCTCCGGCCGGCCGATGTCCTCCATGCCGCCGCCCGGGCCGACGAGGCGCAGCGACTCGGGCTGCCCGTCGACGACGAGCGTCGGCGACTGACCGACGGGCATGTTCACGAGCGCCGGGTCGAGGCGCGTGAGCGCGCTCATGAGCTCGTGCACGAGCGGCAGCCAGGTCGCGGGGTGGCGCGGCAGCAGCGACCACGAGTCGTCGGCGCTCGTCGCAACGAGCACGACGCGGCCCAGCCCGCGCGTCGCCTGGACGATGGCGGGCGTGCGGCCGCCGAGCGCGTCGACGAACCAGGCGAGCACCTCGGCGTCCGTGTCGCCGCCGGTGGGGTCGGCGGGCGCGTCGTCGTCCGGCGCGGCGTCGCCCCCGTCGGGCGGCGCGTCGGGCGTCTCTGCCGGCGCCTCGTCCGTCGTCACGGTCTCCGTCGTCCAGGGCTCGAGCCGGTTCCACGCGAGCACGGGCACCTGGAGCAGCACCGCGAGCCGCGGGTCCGCGAAGAGCGCGAGCTCCGGCGCCGGCGGGTCGTCGAGCACGAGCGTCACGTAGTCCTGGTCGCCCGCGCCGGACGGGTCGCCCAGCGGCGGCCCGACGCGCATGGGCAGCAGTCCGGCGAGGCGCTCGTTGGCCATCGCGGGGTCGACGCGGTCGCCGGTGAACACGAGCAGCGGCGTCCCGGAGCGCACGACCTCCTCGAGCACCTCGGCGGTCCGCGCGCCGACGACGTCCACGTCGGCGAGCACGATCGCGTCGTGCTTGTAGAGGTCGCGACCGGCCTCCTCGAACGCGCGCACGTCCACGACGCTGGTACGGAAGCGGCGGAGCTGGAGGTCGTCGCCCTCGACGCCCGGGTCGAGCGCGAGCTGGAGGTACGCCGCCGCGCCGTCGAGCGGGTCGCCGCCCGCGCGCCCGTCCACGAGCAGCACGTCGATGCCGTCGCGCACCTCGAAGGCCAGCGTGCGCGCGTCGTCGAAGGGCAGCGCGTCCCCGCGCAGCCGCACCTCGAGGTGGTGCGGGCCGGCGTCGTCCAGCCGCAGCCGCAGCGTGACGTCCTCCGTGCCGCGCGGCGGGATCTCGAGGCCCGTGAGCTTGCGCACGACCGGTTCGTCGGGGCCCGGGCCGTCCAGCCGGAACGTCGCCTCGCCGTCGCGCACCGCGACCTCGCCGTGGTTGCGCAGCACGGCGGTGAAGGTCACGACGTCGCCGCGGATGAGCAGCGGCTCCTCCGCCTCGAGCGACTCGACGCCGACGTTGCCCATCGCGCCCGCCTCGCCCACGACGTCGACGATGCGCAGCGAGCCGCCGCCGTCCTCGAAGACGGCCGCGAAGAGCGGACCGAGGTTCTCGCCCCAGCTCGACTCCTGGAGGTCCGTGAAGACCTCGATGTCGAGACGCCCGCGGTGCACGGCGCGCACGCGGTCCTCGACGAGCCGCACCGCCGCGACCATGTCGGCGACGCCGCCCGGCGGCGGGAGCCCGGCGTCGAGGATGCCGAGCGCCGCCTCGGGGCTCGCGCCGATGGGCGCCGGCAGCAGGTCGCCGCCGCCCGGCGTGATGAGCGTGACCGTGTCGCCGCGCTCGCCGGCGAGCCCGGCGATCTGGGCGCGCACGCGCTCGAGCACCCGGTCGTCGAGCGTCGTGCCCGGCGCCACGAGCCGCCCCATGCTCCCCGACCGGTCCACGACGAGCACGACGTCGCGCCGCCCCGCGGTGACCAGCGAGAGGAAGCTGTCCGGCGGCACGAACGGCAGCGCCATCGCGAGCGCCGCGAGCAGCACGACGAGGCAGCGCAGCAGGAGCAGCAGCAGGTTCTCCATGCGCAGCCGCTTGCGGCGCCGCGCGAAGGCCTGCTGGAGGAACGTCATCGCCGCGAACGGCCGCACGACGTAGCGGCGGCGGTTCAGCAGGTGGATGAGGACGGGGACGGAGACCGCGAGGGCCCCCCACAGCATGAACGGCGAGCCCCAGCCCAGGTTCACCGCGCCCTCCCGAGCCGCGCGAGGCGCGTGCCGAGGTAGGAGGACAACGCGAGCTCGAGCGGCTTGCTCGTGTCGAGCAGCTTGTAGTCGACGCCGCGGCGGTGGCAGACGCGGCGCACGTCGTTGCGCCACTCCGTGACGACCGCCTTGTAGCTCTCGCGCAGCGCGGGCGCGTCGACGAGCAGACGCGCGTCGTCCTCCATGCCCTCGAAGCGCGTGAGCCGGTCGAACGGGAACTCGAGCTCGTCACCGTGCATGACGTGCATGACGATGACGTCGTGGTTGCGCGTGCGCAGGAAGCCGAGCCCCTGGTCGAGCGACGACACGTCGCCGAACAGGTCGCTGAACACGACGACGATGCCCGGCCGCCGCACGCGCTCCGTGAGCAGACCGAGCACGCTCGCGAGGTCCGTGGTGCCCTCGGGGTCGCGCTCGACGAGCGCCTCCCCCATGACGTGCAGGTGCCCGGGCGAGGTCGACGGCGCGAGCATGCGTCCGAGCGTGTGGTCGAAGAGCGCGAGCGCCGCGCCGTCGCGCTCGCGCAGCACGACGTGCGCCAGCGCCATCGCCGCCTGGCACGCGTAGTCGTACTTGGTGAGCTCGCCGTCCGGCGGGTAGCCCATCGAGTTCGACGCGTCGACGACGAAGGTCGCCTCGAGGTTCGTCTCCTCCTCGTACCGCTTGATGCTCAGGCGGTCGCTGCGGGCGTACGCGCGCCAGTCGAGGTGGCGCAGGTCGTCGCCCTGCACGTACGGGCGGCGCTCGACGAACTCCACCGACACGCCCGTGTGCGGGCTGCGGTGGCGTCCGCCGAGGAAGCCCTCGACCGCGCGGTTCACCGCGAGGTTCAGGCGCGCGAGCCGGTCCGCGACCTTCGGGTCGAGGCGGCGTCGCGCTCTCCTGGGGTCCCCGCCGCGCGCGGTGTCAGCCCTCGTTCGAGGAGACAACCTCGGGGACTCCGCCATCGTGGAGGCTCTGGTTCGGGTGGAGCGGCACCGCCTGCAGGAGGCGGTCGATGATGTCGTCCGGCGAGATGCCCTCGGCCTGCGCCGAGTAGTTCGTGAGGATGCGGTGGCGGAGCACCGGGCGCGCGACGCGCTGGATGTCCTCCATGGACACGTGGAAGCGACCGCGGATGACCGCGCGCGTCTTCGCGCCGAGCACGAGGAACTGACCGGCGCGCGGGCCGGCGCCCCACGTGAGGTTGTCGCGCACGAAGGCCGGCGCGTCCGGCTGGTCGGGGCGCGTGCTGCGCACGAGGTTCGCCGCGTACTGGAGCATGTCGTCCGCGATGGGCACGCGCCGCACGAGGTCCTGGAGCCGCAGGATCTCCTCGCCGCTCATGATCGCCGGCAGGTCCGTCACGGGCTTCTCGGTCGTGCGCCGCAGGATCTCGACCTCGTCCTCCTGGGTCGGGTAGTCCACGACGACGTTGAGCATGAACCGGTCGAGCTGCGCCTCGGGCAGCGGGTAGGTGCCCTCCTGCTCGATGGGGTTCTGCGTCGCGAGCACGAAGAACGGCTCGGGCAGCGGGCGGCGCTGGCCGGCGGTCGTGACCTGCCGGTCCTGCATGGCCTCGAGCAGCGCCGCCTGGGTGCGCGGCGGCGTGCGGTTGATCTCGTCCGCGAGGAGCACGTTCGTGAAGACCGGCCCCTCGATGAACATCATCTCGCGGCTGCCGGTCGCCTTGTTCTCCTGGATGATCTCGGTGCCCGTGATGTCCGTGGGCATGAGGTCCGGCGTGAACTGGATGCGGTTGAACCCGAGGTGCAGCGTGCGCGCGAGCGACGAGATCATGAGCGTCTTCGCGAGCCCGGGGACGCCCGTGAGCAGGCAGTGGCCGCGCGCGAAGAGCGCCACGATGAGCTGGTCGATGACCGCGTCCTGCCCGACGATGACCTTGGCCAGCTCGGCGCGGATGCGGTCGTAGGCCTGCTTGAGCTGCTCGGCGGCCTGGACGTCGTTCGTCTCGTTCATGCGTGGGCTCTTCGGGAGGGGCCGGGGTGGGCCGGCGGGCGCGGGGTCGCTCCGGGGGCTCTGCCGCGCGGTGACTCGGGCCGCCGGTCCGCCGCCCCGGGCATCGGGGTCGCGCCGATCGGCGTGGGGCTGAATATAGGTGGCGCCCCGGCGGGATGCGATCGCGTGCCCGACCGGGCGCCGGCGTGCCGGGATCCAGGGTACACACGGGTCGGAGCGCCGCGTGTGGGACGGCGACCCCCGACATGGTTCCGACATTCGGGTCGGTGTTCGCCGACGGACACGTCGCGGATGCCGGCGCGACCGGGCGCGGGGACGGTCAGGTGCCGGGCCGACCGCCGATCGCCGACCGACCCGGCGACGCGCCGGGCGTCCCGCGCGTCCGCGTCGTCGGCGGGCGGCGGCGTCGACCCGGCGGCGCCCCCGGGTCAGGGCTCGCCGCGCCAGTACACGAAGTGCACGACGGCGTCGGTGAACCAGCCCGGGTCGGGGGTCGGGCAGAGGCCGACGAGCCCGGCCGCCGTGGCGTGCACGGCCCGGACGGGCGGCAGCCCCGGAGGCTGCGGGAGCAGCGTCGACGGGCGGTCGAGCGCCCGGAGGTCGAAGACCCGCAGACCGGCCGTGGAGGGCGCGACGACCCGGTCGCCGAGGTGCAGCGGCCGCCCGGTCCACTGCTCGGTGGGCGGCAGCGAGGGGCTCGTGCCGAGGACGCGGCCGTCGCCGGAGAGGCGCACGAGGGACGCGCGGTTGTCGCGGCGCCGCGTCGCGACGACCTGCGGCGCGCCGTCCGGGTCGTCGGCGGGCGGCGGGAGGACGGCGGCCACGTCGAGGCGGTCGAGGCGCTCGACCGGGTCCTCGCGGATCAGGTGCCCCCCCGGCCCCGGCTCCGTCGCGAGCATGTAGAGGAAGCGCGAGTCCGAGGGCGCGACGACGACCCGCCCGCCCACGAGCCGCACGGGCTCGTCGCGCCAGCCGCCCGTGTCGAAGAGCATCGCGCGGTCGTAGTCGCCGCGGTCGAGCGAGAACAGGCGGTCGTAGCGGAACGTCGCGAGGAGCGCGCCGGTCACCCCGTCGACGGCGGCCACGACGCCGAACTCCGTGCACGTCCAGACCGTGCCGTCCCGCTCGGCGACGACGCCGCCGCGCGCGCGCTTGTCGAAGTCGTCGACGTCGACCTCCGCGAGCCGCGACGCGAAGCGCGGGATGGACGCGCCGCGCACGAGCGGCGTGTCGAAGAGCAGCGCACCGTCGGAGAGCCGGTACGCGAGCAGCGAGACGAGCGTGTCGAGCCCGACCTGGAAGCGCTGCACGAAGACGCGGTCGCCGACGATGCGCGGCGGGCCGAACGCGGCGCTCTCGCGCGACGGCGGCCCGCGGACCTGCCACGCGACGACGGGCTGCTCCCCGACGAGCTCGACCGCGGCGAGCCGCGCCTCGCGCACCGTCGGCGGCGAGCGTCGCCGCGGGTCGATCGGGTCGTCGGGCAGGTTGTACGGCAGCACGACGCGCGAGCCGCGGCGCGCGGCCGTGAGGTTCCGGGGCGCCGGCGGCATCCGGAACTCGTCGGGCTCGAGGAGGTGCGCGCGCCACGGGAACGTCCCGAAGGTCGTCTCGAGCGTCGCGCGCGAGCCGGGCAGGTCGAGCCCGTGCAGCGCGCGCGCGTCGAGCACGAGCGTCTCGCCGAGCCGGCCGTCGAGCACGAGCGGCAGGCCCACCTCGTCGAGGTCCATGGGCAGCTGGAACGCGAACGACCAGCGCCACGGCCCGGCGTGGCGAAGGTCCTCGTCGACGGGCAGGCGCGCCTCCGCGGCGGCCGCGAGCTCGGCGGCGCCGGGGCGGTCGCCCGCGCGGCGCGCGAGGCGGGCGCACTCCCACCAGCGCCCCTCCTCGAACAGGAGGCGCGCCGCGGCGAGCTGCGCGTCGCGGGAGGCGTCGAGCGCGCGCTCACGCGTCGCGAGCGAGAGCAGGGCGTCGAGGTCGCGGAAGCGCGCGGCCTCCGCGACGAGCACGCGCGCGTCGGCCTCGACGCGCTCGCGGACGGCCGGGCTCGCGCGCTCCACGACGAGCCGCAGCGCGCGGTCGAGCACCGGCACGTGCGTGCGCGGTCCGAAGGGCACGAGGTCCGCCGTGCGACGCGCGCGCAGCCCGGCGACCACGGTCGCGATCTCGTCGCCGTCGCCCGTCGACACGGCCTGCTCGAGACGGCGCAGCAGCGCGCTCGCGGACGGGTCCGCGTCGAGCGGCAGCGTCGAGCCGTTGTGGAACGCGCTGCCCTCCGGCGCGACGAACTGCGCATCGGCGCGCGGCGCGAGGGACGTCGTCAGGAGCGCGGCCGCGAGCGCGGCCCACGCGCGGGTGCGCGTCGAGCGCCGCACGTCAGGGGTCCTGCTCGGCGCTCCCCGACCCGGCCTCGCCCGACTCGGGCAGGGCGACGACGACCCGCGGCCCCGTCACGTCGGGGGAGCGCGTGTACGCATCGCGGAAGCGCTCGCGCACGAACGGGTCCTCGGCCGCGCCTCGCAGCCAGAGCAGGCCCTCCGCGAGCTGCCGCTTCTTGTCCGCGAGCTCGATCTCGGCGGCGACGCGACGGTCGCGCAGCGCGGCCCGCTCCTTCAACGCCGGGATGGTCTGCCCCATGTAGAGCGCGACCATCGCGGACGTGAGCAGCAGCGTCAGCCCGTGCCGACGGAGGAGCCCGGCGAAGCGATGCATGGCGCCGACATTAGTCACGGGGCGTCGTCCTCGGGAGGGAATTCCCGGACGTCACAAGCATCAAGCCAGACCGTAGCGTGCCGCCTCGCCCAGCTCCTCCTCGATGCGGAGCAGCTGGTTGTACTTGGCGATGCGGTCGCTGCGGGACAGGGAGCCGGTCTTGATCTGGCCGGCGTTCAGCGCCACCGCGATGTCCGCGATGATGCTGTCCTCGGTCTCGCCGGACCGATGCGAGATGACCGACGTGTAGCGGTTGCGGGTCGCGAGCTGGACGCACTCGAAGGTCTCGCTGAGCGTCCCGATCTGGTTGATCTTCACGAGCACGCTGTTCGCGACGCCCTTCCCGATGCCGTCGGCGAGGCGCGCGGGGTTCGTGACGAAGAGGTCGTCCCCGACGAGCTGCACCCGGGCGCCGAGCGCCGCGGTGAGCTTCGCCCAGCCGTCCCAGTCGTCCTCGGCGAGGCCGTCCTCGATGCTGACGATCGGGTACTTCTCGCTCCACTCCTGGTACATGCCGACCATGTCGTCCACCGAGCACTTGCGGCCGCCCTCGCCGGCGAGCACGTACTTGCCGCCCTCGAAGAACTCGGTGGCCGCGACGTCGAGCGCGAGCGCGACGTCCTTGCCGGCCTCGTAGCCCGCGGCGTCGATCGCCTCGAGGATGACGGTCACCGCCTCCTCGTTGCTCGCCAGGTCCGGCGCGAAGCCGCCCTCGTCGCCGACGGCCGTGTTGAGGCCGCGCTTGCCGAGCACCTTCTTGAGCGCGTGGAACACCTCCGCGCCGCAGCGCAGGCCCTCGGAGAACGTCTCCGCGCCGCGCGGCACGATCATGAACTCCTGGAAGTCCACGTTGTTGTCGGCGTGCGCGCCGCCGTTGAGGATGTTCATCATCGGGACGGGCAAGGTGCGCGCCGCCGTGCCGCCGAGGTAGCGCCACAGCGGGAGGCCGTGTCCCTCCGCCGCCGCGCGCGCGACGGCGCCGCTCACGGCGAGCATCGCGTTCGCGCCGAGGCGCGCCTTGTTGGGCGTCCCGTCCATCTCGATCATCGTGCGGTCGACGAGCTCCTGGTCCGTCGCGTCGAGGCCGGTGACCGCGGAGCCGATCTCGCCGTTCACGTTCGCGACGGCCTGCGTGACGCCCTTCCCGAGGAAGCGCGTCGCGTCGCCGTCGCGCAGCTCGACCGCCTCGTGCGTGCCCGTCGACGCGCCGGACGGCACGGCCATGCGGCCCATCGCGCCGGACTCGAGGATGACCTCGGCCTCCACCGTGGGGTTGCCGCGGGAGTCGAGGATCTCGCGGGCGTGGACGTGGACGATGGCGGTCATGGCTGGCCTCGGGGAGCGCGCGCCGCGGGGCGACGGGCGTGGGGCGATCGGTGCGCTCCGGGGACCCGTCTCCGGAGCGGAGAGGCGGGTCATCCTAAGGCGTCGTCGGGCGGGCATCGAGTCCCGCGCGCCGACGGGGCGGCCGGCTCGACGGGGCGCCTCTTCCCGGGGGGGCCGGAGCCCGCCCGCGCGCCCCGCCGAGCGGGCCGTCCCGACGGACGACGCCGCTCCCCCGACCGGCCTCCGGCGGCGCGACGCGGTCGAGCGCGTCGCCCCGGTCGCCGGAGGTCCCGACCCGGGGGGGATCCCACCCCCCCGCCCCCGGACGGCCCCGCCATCGAGGCCCCTGTCCGGGGGCCGACGGCCCCCCGTCCGTCCGGACGGCGGGACCTGCCGGGTCGGGCAGATCGCGCGCAAGGGGCGGACCGGCTCCGGCCGCACGCGGGAATCCGGATTTCCCGGATCGCATGCTGAGCGGCCCGGGAGCGTCCCGGATCGACACCCGCCGATTCCTCCCGGAACGCGACGAGGGCGGCGGGCCTCGCGGCCGGCCGCCCTCGGGATCCGCTCCGGCGGGCGCCGGCGCGGAGGGTCGCGGTGCTGCGCGCCTCAGCGCTCCTGGATCTGGAACTCGAAGCGGAAGAGGTCGTCCGGGCTGCGGGCGTCGTCCACGGACTTGGCGACCTCCATGAAGCCCATGGGCCGGTCGTCGCGGAAGCGGCCCTTGGCGAGGATCGTGCCGTCCGGCTCCCAGAGCACCCAGAGGCCGCTGCGCATGCCGTCGCTGTAGCTGCCCTCGCCGGCCTTGCGGCCGTTCGGGTGGTAGGCGGTCCAGCGGCCGTGGGGCTTGCCGCGGCGGAACTTGCCGTCGAGCCGCTTGGCGCCGTTCGGCCACCAGGCGATCCACCAGCCCGTGGGCTCGTCGCGCTCGTAGTCGGCCATGAGGAGCTGCTGGCCGGCCTGGCTCCAGAGCGCGAACGGGCCGTGCAGGCGGCCGTTGAGGTAGTGGCACTCGGCCTTCTTCTCGCCGGTGGCGTGCCACTCGGTCCAGCGCTCGTCGCGCACGCCGTCCTCGTAGATGCCCTCGGCGGCGAGCTCGCCGTTCTTGTGCCACTGCAGCCAGCGACCGTCGGGGCGGTCGGCGTCGTAGTTCACGATCGCCTTGAGCTGGCCGGAGGGATACCAGGAGCGCATGGCGCCGTGGCGGACGGACGCGCCGTCGACCTCGAGGTAGGAGATCTCGCCCTGCAGGACGCGACCCTCGCGGTCGGCGAAGTCGTTGACCTTGACCACGTGGGGGGGCGTGGAGCAGGCGGCGAGCGCGAGCAGGGTGACGGTGGCGACGAAGCGGCGCATGGTTTTCCTCCGGAGAGAACTCACGCAGCCGTCTTTCGCCCATCGGGGCGTGGAACTTGTGCCCCATCGCGGACGAGCCCGGCCCGGAGACCGGCGCCCCCGCCTCCCCCCACCCATCCCCGGGAGCCGATCCCGGCCCGCCGAGGGCGCCGCACGACCCGTTGCCGCACCGTCGCCCGGCCGCCTCTCGCCGTCCGTCGCCCCCGGGCTGTACCGTGTCCGGTCATGCGCTGGCCGTTCACCACCTACGCCACGGGGACCCTGCTCCTCTTCAGCCTGCCGCTCGCCGGCCTCGCCGCCTGGCTCGCGGTCGCGGCGCCCGGCGCCTGGTGGGTCGCCCCCGTGCCGCTCCTGCTCTTCGTGCTCTCGTTCTTCCGCGACCCCGAGCGGAGCGCGGCCGGCGGCGAGGACGACCTCGTGTCCCCCGCCGACGGCCTCGTCTCCGACATCGTCGAGCTCGACGACGCGGACCTCGGGCCGGGCTCGACGCGCATCGGCATCTTCCTCTCGGTGTTCGACGTGCACGTGAACCGCGTGCCCTGCGCGGGGCGCGTCTCGGCGACCTCCGAGCGCGACGGCGCGTTCCACGACGCCCGCGACCCGCGCGCGATCGAGGAGAACCGCGCGGCGACGATCGTGCTCGACCGGCCCGACGGCCGGCGGCTCGCCGTGCGCCAGATCACGGGCCTCATCGCGCGACGCATCATCTGCCCGGCCGCCGTCGGTGACACCTACGCGCGCGGCGAGCGCTACGGCATGATCCGCTTCGGCTCGCGCACGGAGCTCGTCGTGCGGACATCGGAGCTCGCCGAGGTGCTCGTGCGCGTCGGCGACAAGGTCAAGGGCGGCGAGACGCTGCTCGCGCGCCTCGGGCCGGGAGCCGGAGGGAGCTGACGGTGCGGCGCCCGCGGTCCATCGTCCCGGTCCTGCCCGCGGCGCTCACGCTGGGCAACCTCGTGTGCGGCTTCGTCGCGATGGCGAAGGTCGTCGACGCGACGACGGGCAGCTCGGGCATGGGGCCGCTCGACCCCGAGTTCGCCGACAAGATCGTCGAGGCGAGCTGGTTCATCCTCTTCGGCATGGTCTTCGACGCGCTCGACGGGCGCGTCGCGCGGCTCACCGGCCAGGCGTCCGCGCAGGGCGGCCTGCTCGACTCGCTGTCGGACGTCGTGACCTTCGGCGCCGCGCCCGCGCTCATCGCGAAGGCCGTGTACGAGCACGGCAAGACGGGCCTCGACCAGCCGTTCGTGCCCAAGGTCATCACCGCGCTCACGGCGCTCTACCTCATCTGCGCGGCCATGCGGCTCGCGCGCTTCACCGCGAACACGGGCACCGACGAGGAGAGCCACCACCTCTTCCAGGGCCTGCCCTCGCCGGCCGCGGCGGGCCTCATCGTCACGGCGTGCCTGTTCATCTTCTCCGGCCGCCACGACGTCGGGCTGCCGGCGGACACCGCCGACTCGCTCGCGATCGTCATCATGCGCGGGCTGCCGTTCCTCGCGGCGCTCCTCGGCATGCTCATGGTGTCGACCGTGCCGTACGTGCACCTCGTGCAGCGCTACGTCGGCTCGCGCACGCGGCGCAGCACCTTCGTGAAGCTCGTGCTCATCATCGCGATCGTGCTGCTGTTCCACGACTGGTCGCTGTTCCTCGTGGCCATCGTCTACGTGCTCGGCGGCCTCGCGCTCGCGGTCCGGGCGCGCGTGACCGGGCGCACGCTCGCGGACGTGCTGCCCGAGGCCTGGGCCGTCGACGACGACGCGGACGACGATGACGAGGACGACGACACGCCCGGCGGCGGCGCCGGCCGGCGCGACGTGACGACCGGCAACGGGAGGATCCCGGAGCGATGACGCGCGCGCTCGTCGCCCTCGGCTCGAACCTGCCGCCGCGCGAGCGCTGGATCCGCGAGGCGCTCCGCGCGCTCGACGCGGTGCCCGGCACACGCGTCGTCGCGACGTCGACGCTCCACGAGACCGCGCCCGTCGACGCGCCGCCCGGCAGCGGCGCGTTCCTCAACGGGGCGTGCCTGCTCGAGACGGACCTCGACCCGGTGGCGCTGCTGCACGCGCTGCACGACATCGAGGAGGCGGCCGGCCGCACGCGCGACGTGCCCAACGGACCGCGCACGCTCGACCTCGACCTCGTGCTGCACGGGACCGCGGTCGTCGAGCGGCCCGACGTCGTCGTCCCCCACCCGCGCGCGCACCTCCGCGCATTCGTGCTCGCGCCGGCCGCCGAGGTCGCGCCGGACATGCGGCACCCGCGCCTCGGACGCACCGTCGCCGAGCTGCTCGACGCGCTGCGGGTCGCGGCGGTACACGGGGAGGGCTGAGGTGGAGGTCCACCGCTCGCTCGACGCGGCGCGCGCCGCCTGCGCGTCGCGACGCGCGTCCGGCACGCTCGGGCTCGTCCCGACCATGGGCGCGCTCCACGAGGGGCACCTCACGCTCGTGCGTCGCGCGCGCGAGGAGAACGACGCCGTCGCCGTGACCGTCTTCGTGAACCCGCTCCAGTTCGGGCCGCACGAGGACTACGAGCGCTACCCGCGCGACGAGGCGGGCGACGCGGCGCTCCTCGAGGGCGCCGGCGCCGACCTCGTGCTCTTCCTGCCCGCCGACGAGATGTACCCGCCGGGCCACGTGACGCGCCTCGACCAGGGCGCGCTCTGCACCGAGCTCGAGGGCGCCGCGCGCCCCGGTCACTTCGCGGGCGTGCTCACGGTCGTGTGCAAGCTGTTCAACATCTGCACGCCGACGCGCGCGTACTTCGGACACAAGGACTTCCAGCAGACCGTCGTCGTGCGGCGCATGGTCGAGGACCTCGACATGCCGGTGGAGGTCGTCGTGTGCCCGACGCGCCGCGACCCGGACGGCCTCGCCATGTCGAGCCGCAACGCCTACCTCTCGCCGGCCGAGCGCGCGGAGGGCCTGGCCCTCGTGACCGCCCTCGGCGAGGCGCAGCGGCTCTTCGCCGCGGGCGAGCGCTCGCGCGCCGCGCTCGAGGCCGCGATGCAGCGGATCCTCCTCGACCGCCTCCGCCGTCCCGCCGACTACGCGGCCGTCGTGAGCCCCGACGACTTCTCCCGTCCGGAGCTCGCGCACCCCGGCGACGTGGCCGTCGTGGCCGCCCCCGTGGGGCCCACCCGGCTGCTCGACAACCACGCGCTGGGTGCTAAGCTGGGACCCTTTTCGCCCGGCCCCTGAAAAGACCGCTCCGGCACACGATCCATGCTGCGCTTCATGATGAAGTCCAAGCTCCACGGCGCGACCGTCACGCACGCCAACCTGGCGTACCGCGGCAGCCTCGAGGTGGACCGCAACCTGATGGAGATGGCCGACCTGCTCCCGGGCGAGAAGGTCCAGGTGGTCAACCTGAACAACGGCGCGCGCTTCGAGACCTACGTCATCGAGGGCGAGGCCGGCTCCGGGGTCATGGGCGCGAACGGCGGCGCGGCGCGCATGGTCGAGCCGGGCGACAGCCTGCTCGTCATCTCGTACTGCATGGTCGAGGACGAGGTGGCGCGCGGCCACCGGCCGACGGTCGTGCTGCTCGACCCCGACAACCAGCCGTCGGGCTGAGCGCGGGCCCGGGGTGAGCTCCCCGCCGGACGACACGCGCCTCGTCCTCGAGGCCCCGGCGAAGATCAACCTCTACCTCGAGGTGGCCGGCCGCCGCCCCGACGGGTTCCACGAGCTCGTCACCGTGCTCCAGACGATCGACCTCGCCGACCGCGTCGAGGTCTCGATGCGCCCGCGACGCGCGTCGGTGCCGCCCGGCGCGCCGGACGTCGCCTTCACGCTGGAGCGCGACGCGCCGTCCGGTGACGACCCGCCCGCGGGCGACGCCTCCCCCTCCGGCGACGCGTCCGTGGTCCCCGCCGACGCCGACAACCTCGTCGTGCGCGCGGCGGTCGCCTGGCTCACGGCCGCCGACCTCGTCGACAGGACGGGCGTCGACCTCGTGCTCCGCAAGCGCATCCCGGCCGGCGCGGGGCTCGGCGGCGGCTCGAGCGACGCCGCGACCGTGCTCCTCGCCCTCGACCGGCTGCGCACGGCGGCGGGCGTCGACGGCCCGGGCCCCGACCTGCAGCCGCTCGCCGCGGCGCTCGGCAGCGACGTCCCGTTCTTCCTCGTCGGCGGCACCGCGCTCTGCACGGGGCGAGGCGAGCACGTCGTCCCGATCGCCGAGCCGGAGCCCTTCGACCTGCTCCTCGCGTTCCCCGGCTTCCCCGTGCCGACGCCCGCGGTGTACGGCGCGCTCGACGCGCCCGCCCTGCCCGCGCAGCACGCGCGCGACCTCCCCGCGCGGATCTCCGCGTGGGCCGATCGACTCGCCGGCGCCGACGTCGCGCGCCTCGACGCGCTCTACCGCAACGACCTCGAGGACCCGGCGCGTCGCGTGCGATCGGAATTGGTCGATCTGCTGAGCGCACCCGACATCCACTTGTCGGGAAGTGGATCGACGTTGTTCCTGTACGGTTCGCAGCCGCCCTCCCCCCGCTCCGCATGTCGACACGCGTCGATGCGTTTTGTCCGACATCGTTCGAGAAAGCGCTAACGATCCGCGAATCCAGGATGGATCATCCATCCCGGTTGCGGTTTGGGACTCCAGGCAGGACCACGGAGAGCGGCTGTGGAGATCACCGAGATCCGAGTGAAGCTCGCCGACAACGCCCAGGAGCGGCTGTTGGCTTTCTGCACCGTCACGTTGGACGACGCCTTCGTCGTCCGCGACGTGAAGGTCATCGAGGGACCCAAGGGTCCGTTCGTCGCCATGCCGAGCCGCAAGGTGACCGGACGCTGCCCGCGGTGCCGCGAGAAGAACCACCTGCGCGCCAACTACTGCAACAGTTGCGGTGAGAAGGTGAACCACCTGCGCGCGCTGGACGACAGCCGCGGCAGGATCGCCGTCGCCAGCGACACGGTGACGATCGCGTGCGGCACCATCACGATCAGGAACGACTGGCTGTAGACGGTGTAGCCGGTGCCCTGGGTGCCGCCGGCGCCGCAGGAGTCGAGCGCGGCCTGCGCGGT
>JAUIEF010000286.1 GCA_030428785.1 bacterium | reverse complement strand
TACGGCGCGCGCAACTTCCCGTTCCACGACCTCACCGCCATCCTCAAGCGGCAGTGGATCATCGACTTCTGCCACGAGATCCTCGACCGCGGCATGGACATCTCCTGGCAACTGCCGCTCGGCACGCGCTGCGAGGTCGTCGACGACGAGGTCGCCGAGCTCCTCAAGAAGAGCGGCGGCTGGTCCCTCAACTTCGCGCCCGAGAGCGGCAGCGAGCGCGTCCGCGAGCGCGTCAAGAAGCAGATGACCGAGGAGAGCCTCATGGGCGCGGTGAACGCGGCCATCGGGCAGGGCCTCAACGTGACCTCCTTCTTCATCCTCGGCTTCCCCGAGGACGAGCCCTTCGACATGAAGGAGACCGTCAAGCTCGTCAAGAAGCTCGCGCGCGCCGGCGTCGACGACGTGGCCGTCGGGTTCTTCTTCCCGATCCCCGGCACCCCGCTCTGGAAGCAGCTCGAGGACGACGGCCGCGTCTCCATGACGCAGGACACCATCCTCGCCCCGCTCTTCGTCCACGACCGCTGGATGACCAAGGAACGCAACTTCTGCTACGGCATGTCCGCGCGGACGCTCACCTACTGGAAGTACCGCGTCGTCTTCGCGTTCTACCTGCGCGCCATCGTCCTCAACCCCAAGCGCTGGGTGCGCATCGTCAGCAACTTCTTCAGCGAGCGCGAGGACAGCAAGTTCGACTCGTTCATGCGCATCCTGAAGCAGCGGTTCTTCACTCGGAGAGCCGCCAAGGCTTAGGCGCGGACCCTGGGCGGCCTGGAGCGGCGCGGGGCGCGGCCGTGCGCGGCCATGCCTTCGTTGTCGGATCCTCGGCGATGCATGGCATCGCCTCCGGTCCTCCGCCTCGGCCTGACCACGCACGACCACACCCCGCACCACTCCAGACCGCCCAGGGCCCGCGCGGGGGTGTCTGACCACGGGTGGTGGGGTCGGCGGTGGGCGGGGGCTCGGTCCAGGGTCGACACGTCTCGTCCGCTCGTGCGGCGGGCGTGTTCACGCCGTGACGGGTTCGATGTCCGGCTCGCGGGTGTGGGGCCGGGCCAGGTCTCGCGCGGCTTCGGGCCAGGTCGGGAAGTGATGGGTGAAGCCGGCGTCGAGGAGCTTGCCGGGGACGACCTTGCGGCTCTTGAGGATGAGCTCCGGGTCCGTGCGCAGCAGGACGGCGCCGAGCTCGATCATCGCGCGGGTGGCGGGGAGACCGATCGGCACGCGCAGCGCGCGGCGCAGCGCGGCCGTGAACTCGCGCTGGGGGAGCGGGTGCGGCGCGGCGAGGTTCACCGGGCCGCTCAGCGTGTCGTCGCCGAGCAGGTGCTCCACCGCGCGCACGAAGTCGCGGCCGTGGATCCACGACATGGACATCGCGCCGCCCGCGACGGGCCCGCCCAGCCCGCACCGCACGAGGCGACGCAGCGCCGCGAACGGCCCGCCCGGCGTCGCGCTCATGACCATCGCCGAGCGCATCGCGACCTTCCGCGTGCGCGGCGTCCGGGCGTCCGCGAGCTCGCGCTCCCAGGCCTCCGCGATGTGGATGCTGTACCGCCAGTAGGACGGCACGTCCGGCTCGCGCCCGCCGATCACGCCGTCCCGCTCGTCGTGCGCCGGGCCGTGGACGGTGTGCGCGTAGATCGTCGCCGTGCTCATCTGGAGCCACACGGCGGGCGGGTCCGCCGCCGCCTCGATCGCCCGGCCCACGGCCCGCGTCGAGTCGACGCGCGAGCTGAGCATCCGCTCGAGGTTCGCCTTGTCGTAGCGGCAGTCGACGCTGCGCCCCGCGAGGTTGATCACCGCGTCCGCGCCGTCGAGCTCCGCGCACCAGGGCCCCGGGTCACGGCCGTCCCATCGGACGGCGCGCGCCCCCGACCGCGGCGCCGGCGGGTCGCCCCGACCCAGCACGACGACCTCGTGACCCGCGCCGACGAGGTGCGCCGTGAGCAACCGACCGAGATGCCCGGATCCGCCGGGCAGGACCACCTTGAGGGACGCCGCGTCGTGTGCCATGCTTTTAGATGACCATGGTCATCAAAAAAGTGCAAGGTCGCCCGGGAGCCCTCACGGCGAGCGCCCGGCCCGGGGGCGCGCGGGTCGCGGGGGGAGCGCCCGGTCGAGGCGGCCGCCGCCGCGGACGCCCCCCGGGCCCCACGGCGCAGGGCGAGGAGACCCGTGCCCGCCTCCAGGACGCCGCCCTCGAGCTCATGGCGAGCGAAGGCTACGGGGGCACGACCCTGCGGGCGATCGCCGCCCGCGCCGGCGTCAGCCACGCGCTGCTCTACCGCTACTTCCCGTCCAAGGGCGCCGTGGTGCTCGCCCTCTACGAGCGCCTCTCCGCCGACTTCGCCCGCCGCACGACACCGCCGAAGGGCCGCTGGCGGACCCGCGCGCTCCACGCCCTCCGCGGCAGCCTCGAGACCCTCGCCCCGCACCGCGAGACGCTGCGCGGCGCGCAGTCCGTCCTCGTGAGCGCCGGCGAGGGCGGGATCTTCGCGCCCGGGACGCGCTTCTCACTCGAGCGCGTGCGCGGCGTCTTCGTCGACGCCGTCTCCGGCGCCACGGACGCCCCGAAGGGCGCGCGCGCCGCGACCCTCGGCCGCCTGCTCTACCTCGTGCACCTGGGCGTGATCCTCGTCTGGCTCCTCGACCGCTCGAGCGGTCAGCGCGCGACGGCCGGGCTGCTCGCCGTGGTCGGCACCGCGCTCACGCTCGCCGCGGCCGCGCTCAAGCTGCCCGGCGCGTGGTCGCTCGCCGGCAAGGTCGACGCGCTGCTCGAGGAGGCGCTGCTCGAACCGACGTCGGCGGAGGCGTCGTGAACCGCCGCGCGCGTCGCACCGGATCGAGTCACTCGCGCTCGAGCTGCAGCGCGTCGGCTTCGCGGCCCAGGCGGCGGTAGGTCTCGGCGAGGGTGGTGCGCGCCTTGTCGGTCCACGGGTGGTCCGGTCCCAGCACGCGCTGCATGGCCGGGTAGGCCTCCTCGAGGTGCTCGGCCGCCTCGTCGAGCCGGTCCATCGCCAGGTAGAGCGCCCCGATGTTCAGCACGGTGGCGAGCACGTTCGGGTGCTCCCGACCGAGCTGCTCCTGCGCGGGCGCGAGCATGGCGAGGTACAGCGGTTCCGCGTCCTCGAGCCGTCCCTGCTGCGTGTACAGCAGCGCCATGTTGTTCATCGAGCCGAGGGTCTCCGGGTGCCGTTCGCCCAGGACCCGACGGCGGATCTCCAGCGTCCGCGACCAGAACGGTTCGGCCTCCTCCGCGCGACCCAGTGCCCCGTAGAGCATGCCCATGTTGTTCATGGCGTTGAGCGTGCTCGGGTGCTCCTCGCCGACGGCGCGCACGAGCCGATCGACGGCGTCGAGCCCCACGGCCTCCGCGTCGTCCACCCGCCCCAGGTCGCGATAGAACGCGCCGAGGTTGTCGAGCGTCGCGAGCGTGGCGAGGTGGTCCTCGCCCAGCACGCGCTCCTGCGCGTCGAGCAGGCGCAGCGTGAGCTCGACCGCCTCGTCGAGCCGCCGCTGCGCCTGGAGGATCCCCGTGACCTGGCCCAGGGTCATGAGCGTCTGCGGATGATCCTCGCCCAGCACGCGCTCACGGTGTCCGAGCGTCTCGCGGAGGAGCGCCTCCGACTCCGCGTATCGGCCGAGGACGAGGTAGAGCGCGCCGAGCTCGTGCGCGGTGACGAGCGTGTCCGGGTGGTCGTCGCCGAGGAGCTCGCGGTACCGCGCCAGGGCGTCGACCAGGAGGACCTCGGCGTCGGCGTAGCGGCCCATCTCCCCGTACAGCGCGCCGAGGTTGACCTGACAGGTGACCGTCTCGGGCGCGTCCTCGCCGCTGAGGCGTCGGTGCCCCTCCAGCGCGCGCCTCATGAGCGGCTCGGCCTCCGCCGGTCGGCCCTGCAGGATCCGCGTGTTCGCGAGGCTCACGACGAGCGCGAGCGTCGTCTCGTCGTCCTCGCCGCCGGCCGGCGTCGCCGCGTCCAGCGCCGCCAGCGCGAGCGCGGCGGCCTCGTCGAAGCGGCCCTGCGCGCGCCGCAGGGCCGCCAGCTCGTTCGTCGCGCGGATCGTCTCGTGGTGGTCGTCGCCGAGCAGGCGCCCGCGGATCTCCCGCGCGACGGGAAGGTGCCGCTCCGCGTCGTCGTGCAGCCCGAGCGCGAGGTAGACGCCGCCGACCACGAGGTGCAGCTCCGCGGCGACGCGCTCGTCGGCGATCCCGTCGTCGCGCAGTCGCTCCGCGGTCGTCTCCAGGATGCCGACGAGCAGCGTCGTGTCGGCGGTGCGCGCGACGTCCGGGTCGACGCCGCCGAGCATGTCCGTCACGAGGCGCTGGACCTCGACCGCGCGGGCGAGCTCCGTCTCGGCGCGCTGCCTCTCCGCCTCCGCGAGGAGCGCGTTCTCGTGCGCCTCCTCCGCGGATCGCCGGGCGGCGATCGCCGAGTCCTCGGCCGCACGTCGTGCGTCCGCCTCGGCTTCGGCCGCCCGCTCGGCGGCGCGCCGCGCCTCGGCCTCCGCGTCGGCCGCGAGCTCGGCGTC
>JAUIEF010000285.1 GCA_030428785.1 bacterium | reverse complement strand
GTTCGGCTCGCTGGTCGACGAGATCGTCGAGGAGATCGACCGCACGCTCGAGGAGGCGCTCATGACGGTCGCGCTCGACGTGCAGGAGGGCTGGATCGTCGAGCAGCCGTCCGACGGGCGGCTCGAGGTCTTCGACGCGCTCGGCGACAAGACGTCGTACTGGGTGGAGGACGACACCTTCTGGATGGGCCGGGCCGACGGCGAGGTCGTCGCGTTGCTGGCCGGCGTCGACGAGGTGGAGTTCGGCGTCGGCACGATGACGCGGCTGCGCGACACGGATCCCGTCGTGTCCACCGGCGACCTGTGGGACCGCACCGTGGACGGCGCTCCCGGACTGTCGCTGCCGATCGTCGGCGGCGTCGGCTTCACCGAGGAGGACCCGCCGTACTACTCGCCGCTCGGCGTGCCCGGCGTGCTCATGGACGGCGACGAGATCGCGCTCGCGTTCACCGTGGGTTCGTCCGCGCCGCAGGAGCTCTCCTCGGTCGAGGGCGTGCAGGAGGTCGTGCGCGGCGCGGGCCTCGAGCGTCTCGTCATCCCGGTGACCTTCCTGCCGTCGCTGCCCGCGCCGCCGCTCGCGCTCGACGATCTCGGCGACGTCGTCGACGACGTGACGGACGATGTGATCGACGGCCTCGACGACCTGTTCGGCGGCGGGAGCAAGGGCGGCAAGGGCGGCAAGGGCGGCTCGGGCTTCCTCGGCTTCGGCAGCAAGGGCGGCGACGACGACTGCGAGGACGACGGCGGCAAGGGCGGCAAGGGATCCGACGGCGGCAAGGGCGGGAAGGGCTCCGACGGCGGCAAGGGCGGCAAGGGCTCCGACGACGATTGCGACGACGACGGCGGCAAGGGCGGCGGCAGCAGCAAGGTGACGATCTGCCACATCCCCCCCGGCAACCCGTCGAACGCGCACACGATCCGCGTCGGCTCGGGCGCCGTCTCCGCCCACCTCGCCCACGGCGACTCCCTCGGCGAGTGCGCGCCCGACCCGGGCACGCTCACCGTCGAGCTCTACGAGGCGCGCGGCGTCGACGACGCCCGCCCGTACGGCACGGCCCTCGGCAGCCTCGCGTTCCCCGCGACCTCCCTGCCCGACGCGGCCGCGGTCTTCGACGGCATCGGCGAACTCGCGGGCGAGCTGCTCTACGACCCGCTCGGCGCGGCGCTCTCCGTGGAGGCGCCCGGCGTCGACGTTCCCCTCGACCTCACGCCCCTCGGCGCGTCGATCCGCCCCGGGACGCCGTACACGATCGTCCTCCGGTACGACGGCGGCGGCGCGGTCTTCCTGCGGCGCTCCACCGGCGCGACCGCGGAGGTCTCCGGCGTCGCGACGCGCTGGGCGAGCGACCTCTCGTTCGGCGCCGAGAGCCTCGCGGTCGACCTCTCCTTCGACGGGCCGCGCACGATCACACAGACGCAGGCGCACGAGGTCGTGAACCGCGTGACGACGACCATCCGGACGCTGGACGGACGCATCCTCGCGGGCTCGGCGCTCGTGTCGGTGCAGGCCGCGATCACCGAGCCGTGGTTCGGCGCCGTCCCGGGCGAGCTGCCGGACCTCGCGCTCCGCGGAGAGTGACCATGACGACCGTCGACACGCACCCCGCCTCCTCGACCCGTCGTCGCGCGAAGCGCGGCGAGCGCGGCTTCTCGTTCGTCGAGGTCCTCATGGCCACCGTGCTCATGGCCTACGCGGTGTCCACGATCGACGCGCTCTTCATCGCCGGTCAGCAGAAGGCCGTGCTCAACAGCAACCCCGTGACGGCGCGCCTGCTCGCGAACGAGATCCGCATCCTCGCGCGGCTGCTGCCGACGGACCCGAGCGGCGTGCTCGGCGTGACGAACGCCGTCGACATCGTGGCGCTCGACTCGCTCCAGGGCGCGACCTTCTCGCCGCCGATCCTCGCGGACCGCAGCACCTACGACGACCTCTCGGACTGGTCGCAGTCGGTGGAGCTCTCCACCGTCGAGCTCGACAAGCCGGGCGCCATCGTGAAGGACCTCTCGGCGGGCGGCGCCGGGAAGGAGGTCGCGCGCGTGTTCCGGCTCGCGGTGACGATCGCGCACGACGGCGAGACGGTCGACGAGTTCTCGTGGTTCCTGCGCCCCTGACCGGCATCGGGACCGACGGCGTCGACTCCGACGGCGTCTCGCGCCGGTCGCCGTCGATGCGCGCGCCGCGCGGCCGCACGCGCCGCTGATCCGGACGCCCGCCGCGCCGGTCACCGGCACGTCACGCGAGCCCGCCGCGCGGGCGCGTCACCCGGGCGGCGCCGCCCGCTACAATCCCGCGACCGGCGGGGGCCTCTCCCTCCCGGCGTCCCCGCCGTCACGCATCGGGAGCCCTCCATGCCCTCCGACCCGGACCCCGTCGTGGAACGGGACGTCCTCGTGGTGGGCGCGGGACCCGGCGGCCTCCAGCTCGCGTACTTCCTCGAGCGCAGCGGCCTGAGCTACCTCGTGCTCGAGGCGAGCGACGCGGTCGCGTCCTTCTTCCGCACGCTGCCGAGGACGCGCACGCTCATCTCGTTCAACAAGGTGCACTCGATCTACGACGATCCGGAGGTGCTCCTGCGCTGGGACTGGAACTCCCTGCTCACCGACGACTACGGGCAGCCGTTCCGCGAGTTCAGCCGTGACCTCTACCCCGACGCCGACGACCTCGTGCGGTACCTCGAGGCCTTCGCGGAGCGCGGCGGGTTCGCGATCGAGACGGGCGCGCGCGTCGAGCGCGTCGCGCGCGCGGACGACGGGCGGTTCGACGTGCACGTCGCGGGGCGGCCGCTCCACCGCGCGCGGGCGGTCGTCGTCGCGACGGGCTTCAGCCGGCCGTACGTGCCGGACATCCCGGGCATCGAGCACGCGGAGGGCTACGAGGACGCGCCGATCGACCCGGCGGCCTACGAGGGGCAGCGCGTGCTCTTCGTCGGCAAGGGCAACTCGGCGCTCGAGCTCGCGGACGTCGCGCTCGAGACGGCCGCGCTCATCCACGTCGCGAGCCCGACGCCCGTGCAGCTCGCGTGGAAGACGCGCCACCCGGGCCACCTCCGCGCGCAGCACACGCGGCTGCTCGACCTCTACCAGCTCAAGACGCTCACCGGCGCGCTCGACTGCGAGCTCCGCGGCATCGAGCGCGAGGACGACGGCCGCCTCGTCGTGACCGTGGCCTACGTGCACGCCGACGGCGAGGTCGAGGAGCTCGTGTACGACCGCGTCGTGCGCTGCACGGGCTTCGCGCTCGACACCTCCTTCTACGACGAGGCGTGCCGCCCGCGCACGATCCTCGACGGCCGCCTGCCCGCCATCACGGGCATGTGGGAGTCGACGAACGTGCCGGGCCTGTACTTCGCCGGGACGCTCATGCAGGGCCTCGACTTCAAGCGCTCGTCGTCCGCGTTCATCGACGGGTTCCGCTACAACGTGCGCACGCTGTCGCACCACCTGCGCGAGCGGCTCGAGGGCGTGCCCATGCCGTCCCGCCGCCTGCCGCGCGACCCCGCGGCGCTGGCCGAGCACCTCCTCGCGCGGGCCTGCCGGACCTCGGCGCTCTGGACGCAGTTCGGATACCTCTGCGACCACCTCGCCGTGCGCGACGGGCACCTCGAGCTGCGCGAGGAGCTCCCGCTGAAGTGGGTCGAGGACGAGCTGGCGCACGAGCGGGACGCCTTCACCCTGACCTTCGAGTGGGGGCGGTGGGACGGCGACGTCTTCGCGATCCAGCGGCACCCGTCGGCGGAGGGCGCCTCGACGAACGTCTTCCTCCATCCGATCCTGCGGCACCGGCGGCGCGGCGAGGTCGTCGCCGTGCACCACGTCCTCGAGGACCTGTTCGGCACCTACTCGGCGCGAACGGAGACCGGCATCGTCCGCCGGCGCTCGGGTCGGGACATGGAGCGCTACCACCGCGAGGAGCACCGGGAGCCGCTCGAGGCCTTCCTCGCGGCACGCCTCGGCGATTGCGACAGCGTCTCAGGAGAGGGCGGCGCGGCCTCCGCCTGACGGTCCCCGGAGCGCGCGGTCGCCGTCGGATCCGGTGCACGATCCCGCGCACCGAGCCCGGCGCGTCCCTCCAGGATCCGGACGTTCGTGTCGCGGAATCGGACGTTTAAAGCCGCCGCCGCCCGTCACGGGCGGACGTCGCGCGCGCGAAGACGTGTCGTCGCGACCTCCGGAAACGCGTCGCAACACGGATTCCGTTGTCCGCGACGCGCGTCGTACCGCGCTCCCTGCATTGGCACCCTTTGTGCGCGTGACGACGGTGGATCCGAGCCCGATCCACTTCGGACAGGAACTCGAACCTGCCCTCGCCAAGGCGCATCATGACCTGGGTGCTCCCGCCACCCGTCACGGACGGCCCGTCCGTGGAGTGCGGTGGGATCTCCAAGCGCCGGGTAGGCTGTGAGCACTCCGCAACGGAGGAGGACCTGTCCGTTTCATGATCTCGACGACGTCCGCCCGACGCCGTCATCTTTCCTTGCCCGAGGACTCTCCATGAAGCTCCACCTGTCGTCCGTGGTCGCGATGTGCCTCGCGACCGGACTTGCCCCCGATGTC
>JAUIEF010000284.1 GCA_030428785.1 bacterium | reverse complement strand
CCACGCCGCCCGAGAGATCGAGGGGCACGATCTGCACCACCGGCGCGAGCGCGCCGAGGAACGCGTCGAGCAGGAATCCCTCGGCCCGGCGCGCGAGGAGCGTCGCGGGGAGGTCGCCGGGCACGGGGCCGGCGGGCTCGGGCAGGTCGCCCGCGACCGCGAGCTCGCCCGACGGGTGGCGCCCCAGCACGAGCTCGAGCCGACGCGCCGCCTCCGCGCGCAGGCGTCCGAGGCGCGCGACCTCGGCGCGCGCGCGCTCGAGGTCCACGGACACGAGGCGCACGTCGAGCGCGGGACGCAGCCCCTGCTCGTAGCGACGGAGCACGAGCTGCGTGCTGTCCTCCCAGCTCCGCGCCGTGCCCTCCGCGAGCTCCACCTGGCGCTCCGCCTCGACGAGGCCGAACCATGCCTGGAGCACCTCCGCGACGAGCGCGATGCGCGCCGCCGCGAGGTCGGCCCAGGCGGCGAGCGTGTCCTGCCCGGCGGCCTGCTCGCGCGCGGCGAGGCGGTTCCACACGTCGAGCTCCCACGAGACCGCGAGGCCCGCCTGGTAGACGGTCGCGCGCGTGCTCGCGGGCTCGCCGCCGCTCCCCGGGACCGGGAAACCGATGAAGGTGCGCTTCGAGCGGTCGCGCGAGAGCTGGAGCTCGGCCAGCGGGAGCGACGCGGCGCCCTGGAGGCGCGCGGCGGCATCGGCGGCGAGCAGGCGCGCGGCGACGGCGCGCAGGTCGACGTTGTATGCGAGCGCCTCCTCGACGAGCGCCTGCACGTCGTCGTCCACGAACGCGCGCCACCAGTCGACGTCGACGGGATGCCCGACGTCCGGCGCGGCGCTCCCCCACGCGTCCGGCAGCGTCACGTCGAGCTCGCGCTCGGCGCGCTCCCCGGGGCCGCGGCACGCGGCCGTCGCGACGACGAGCAGCGCGAGGACGAGTCGTCCGCTCATCGCGCCGCGCCTCCCGACATGCCGGCGACCGCGAAGTCGAGCAGGCGCGCGAGCACCGCGGTCTCGTCCGCGTCGTCGCAGAGACCGCCCGACGCGAGGCGCAGGAGGTCCGTGTTCACGACCGTGTGGCACAGCGCGCCGATCGTGAAGTGCACGCGCCAGAAGAGCTCGGGCAGGGGCACCTCGGGCAGCGCGGCCTGGAGCGCGCCGCCGAAGCGCGCGATGACGTCGCCGAACTGCTCGACGATGGCGGACTGCACCTCGGCGTGCGGCGTCGAGTGCGCCCGCGCGATGAGCACGAAGAACTCGCGCCCGTCCTTCCGCCCGAGGCTCAGCGCCGGGGCGAGGAAGGCGTGCAGCACGGCGCGCAGGTCGGGGGCCGCGGGCGCCGCGGCGGCGACCGCCGCGTCGAGCAGGCGCAGGCGCTCGCCGTTCATGGGCGCGAGGCGCCGCTCGAAGACGGCCCGCACGAGCTCGAGCTTCGACCCGAAGTGGTAGTTCACCGCGGCCAGGTTCGCGTCGGCCGCGGTCGTGATCCGGCGCAGGCTCGTGCCGTCCAGGCCGTGCTCGGCGAAGAGGCGCTCCGCGGCGTCCAGGAGACGGTCGCGGGTGGGCACGGTCTGGGTCACGGGGCGCTCCGGGGCTCGATTCGAACAAGCGTATCAAACGAACGTTTGACCGATCCACCCCATCGGCCGGGCGGGCGCGGTGACTGGAGCCGCCCTCGGACGAGCCGGGGCCGGCCGCCTTCCGCGCTTCGGCGACATCGCCCACCGCGCGACCACCGCGCGACCGCCGCGCCCGGCGCTCCCCGCCCGTCGCCGTCCCCCGGGCTCCCGTGGCAAGATGCGCGCCATGACCCGGTCCGGCACACCGTGGGTTCGACGGCTCCTCGGCGCGGCGTGCGCCGCGCTCGCGGCCTGCGCGTCGCCGGCCGCGACGGACGACCCGGCGCCCCGGCCCGCCGACCTCCTCTTCACGGGCGGCCCGGTCCACACGCTCACCGACGCGGGCACCGTCTCCGCCCTCGCCGTGCGGGACGGCCGGATCGCCTGGACCGGCGACGCGCGCGACGCCGACGCCTGGGCGGGCCCCGACACGCGGCGCGTCGACCTCGCGGGCCGCGCGCTGCTCCCCGGTTTCGCGGACAGCCACATCCACCTCGAGGGCGTCGCCGCGCAGCTCGCGGACGTCGACCTCGTCGGCACGACGAGCTTCGCCGCCGTCGTGGAGCGGACCGCCGCGCGCGCCGCGCTCCGACCGGCCGGCGCGTGGATCCTCGGCCGCGGCTGGGACCAGAACGACTGGGCCGACACGGCCTTCCCCACCCACGACGCCCTGAGCGCCGCCGTCCCCGACCACCCGGTGCTCCTCGACCGCATCGACGGGCACGCGCTCCTCGCGAACGCCGCGGCCATGGCGGCGGCCGGCGTCGACCGCGACACGACGGCGCCCTCCGGCGGCCGCATCCTGCGCGACGCGGAGTGCGCGCCCACCGGCGTCTTCGTCGACGACGCGATGCGTCTCTTCGACGGGCTCGTCCCGCCGCCCTCCGACGACCTGCGGCTCGCGCGGCTCGTCGAGGCCGTGCGCCTCCTCAACGCGTACGGGCTCACGAGCGTGCACGACGCGGGCACGTCGCTCGACGCCGTACGGTTGTTCGAGACGCTCGCGCGCCGCGACGACCTCACACTGCGGCTGCACGTCATGCTCCGCGCGGGCGAGCCGGCGCTGCGTGACCCGGGCGACGACCTCCCCACCGACGACCTCACGGGTCAGGGTCTCGTGAAGGTGCGCGCGATCAAGCTCTCGGCGGACGGCGCGCTCGGCTCGCGCGGCGCCGCGCTCCTCGAGGACTACACCGACGAGCCCGGTCACCGCGGGCTCGAGCTCGCGGACCGCGACGAGGTCCTCGAGCTCGCGCGCTTCGCCGTCGCCGACGGCTGGCAGCTCGCGACGCACGCCATCGGCGACCGCGCGAACCGCGTCGTGCTCGACGCGTACGAGGAGGCGCTCGCCGGGCTCCCGCCCTCCGCCGACCCGCGCTTCCGCGTCGAGCACGCGCAGATCCTCCACCCGGACGACGTGCCGCGCTTCGCCGCGCTGGGCGTCCTCCCGAGCATGCAGGCCCAGCACCAGACGTCGGACATGCCGTGGGCCGGCGAGCGCCTCGGCGAGGAGCGGCTCGAGGGCGCCTACGCGTGGCGGTCGCTGCGCGAGGCGGGCTCGATCATCCCCGGCGGGAGCGACGCGCCCGTCGAGGTGCCGGACCCGCTGCTCGGGCTGCACGCCGCGGTGACGCGCACGGACGTCGACGGTCACCCGCCCGGCGGCTGGCACGCCGAGCAGCGTCTCACCCGCGAGGAGGCGCTCCGCCACCTCACGACCTGGCCGGCCCACGCGGCCTTCGACGAGGACCGCCTCGGCGCGCTCGCGCCCGGCATGCTCGCGGACCTCGTCGTGCTCTCGGGCGACCCGCTCGCCGTGCCCGCCGACGCGCTGCGCGCGCTCGCGGTCGACATGACCGTGTTCGACGGACGCGTCGTGTTCGAGCGGGGCGCCGCTCCGGGGCGCGGCCGGGACGCGCCCCGGTGACGCCGGGCATCACGCTCCTCGACGGCCCCATGGGCACGGAGCTCGAGCGGCTCGGCATCGTCCTGCCCGCACCCGCCTGGACCGCCGTCGCCGTGCGCGACCACGCCGACGCCGTGCGCGACGTGCACACGGGCTACGCACGCGCCGGCGCCGACGTGCACACCGCCGCGACCTTCCGCACGACGGAGCGCGCCGTCGGCGCCGACTGGCGCGCCCTCGCGCGCCGCGCGGTGGAGCTCTGTCGCGAGGGCGTCGGCGAGGGCCCGCGCATCGCCGGCAGCATCGCGCCGCTCGAGGACTGCTACCGCCCCGACCTCACCCCGGACGACGACGCGCTGCACCGCGAGCACGACGCGCTCGCCCGCTGCCTCGCCGACGCGGAGGTCGACCTCCTCCTCGTGGAGACGATGCCCACGCTGCGCGAGCTGGCCGTCGCCGTGCGCGCCGCGTCGCTCACCGAGCTCCCCGTGTGGGCCGGCGTCACGCTGGGCCCCGAGGGCGCGTGGTTCGCGGGCGACGACATCCTGCGCGCCGCCGCCCTCGCCGCCGAGGAGGGCGCGCACACCTTCCTCGTGAACTGCACCGCGCCGCGCTTCGTCGCGCCGCTGCTCGAGCGCCTCGAGCCCTTCACCGAGCGGCCGCCCGTGCTCGGCGCGTACGCGAACACCGTCTTCGAGGAGGGCGAGCGGCACGACCCGGAGGCCTACGTCCGCGAGGCCGCGCGCTGGGTCGAGGCGGGCGCCGACGTCGTGGGCGGCTGCTGCGGGACGACCGCCGCGCACGTCGCCGCGCTGCGCGAGGCCTTCGGCCGCGGCTAGCGGCTCGCACCCGGCCGCCGGCACGCACCCTTGGACGCACGGACCGCCCGCGACGCATGATGCGCGCATGACGACGACGCCCGACGAGCCCGACGCGGGAGCACGACCGCCTCGCGAGGGCGCCGCGCCGCCGGCGGACGACGCGGCCCCCGCGGACGACGCGACGCCAGCGCCCGGCGACGCCGCCCGCGACGGCGACGCGCCCCCCGCGGGCACCCC
>JAUIEF010000045.1 GCA_030428785.1 bacterium | reverse complement strand
GAACCCAAGATCCTCAACCTCATGGAGGCGCTCAAGAAGAGCGTCGCCGAGGCGCGGGCCGCGGGCGACGCCGCGCCGGCATCGAAGCAGCAGAAGAAGCTCGCGCCGAGCGCGCGCGGCAAGCGCGCGACCGCGAAGACGACCGGCGGCGCGAAGAAGACCGCGCGCAAGGCCGCGAAGAAGGCCGCGCCGAAGAAGAAGCTCGCCCCGAGCGCCAAGCGCAAGACCGCCGCGCGCCGCAAGAAGAGCGGCTGACCCGGCCCGCCACGCGGCGGGCCCCCGAACGGACACGCGGCCGCCCCGATGGGTCCCGCCCCGCCCCCCGCCGACCACGCCACGCCCGCCGTGCCCGACCCACTGCCGTCCTTCGTCCCGCCGATGCTCTGCGCGAGCGCGGCGCCCTTCGACTCGGACGAGCACGTCTTCGAGATCAAGTGGGACGGCACGCGCGCGCTCCTGTTCCGCGACGCGACGGGCCCGACGCACCGCCTGCGCAACCGCCGCGACCGCGACTGCGCCCCGCGCTACCCGGAGCTCGACGTCCTCGCCGCACTGCCGCCGGGCCTCGTGCTCGACGGCGAGATCGCCGTGCTCGTCGACGGCCGCGCGGACTTCGCCGCCATGCTCTCCCGCGAGCAGGCCGCGACGCGCGCCCGCGCCGACACCCTCGCGCGCACGCTCCCCGCGACATACGTCGTGTTCGACCTGCTCCACGAGGACCACGTCCCGCGACTCGACGAGCCGCTCGCCGACCGCCGCGCGCGCCTCGCCGAGGTCGTGGCGCGGGCCGTCGAGACGACGCCCGAACTCCTGCCGCGCCTCGTCTTCTCCGACGGTCTCGTCGGCGAGGGCCGCGCCTACCACGAGCAGGTCACCGCGCTCGGCATCGAGGGCGTCGTCGCCAAGCGCCTCGACAGCCGCTACCGACCGGGCGTGCGCAGCGACGCGTGGTGCAAGATCAAGGCGCAGCACCGGCTGCACGTCGCGATCATCGGTTACATCACCGACGAGCAGGGCGACCTCGCGAGCCTCGTGATCGCCGCCGACCTCGAGGACGGCGAGGGCCTGCGCTGCGTCGGCCGCGTCGGCAGCGGCCTCACCGCCGTCGCGCGCGCCGACCTGCTGCCGCTCCTCGCATCACGCCCGCGCGCTCAGCCCGTGGTCGCCACGGAGACCACGGCGCACTGGGTCGAGCCCGACCTCTTCGCGATCGTGTCCTTCCTCGAGGTCACGGACGGGGGCAATCTCCGCGCCCCGGTCTTCCGACAGCTCGTCACGGGGTGACGCCCGTGCCGGGGGCACGGGCGTCGTGTCCGTGGACGTGCACGTGGACGAGACGTGCCCGAACACGTGCACGGCCCACGTGGACGTGCACGGCCCACGTGCACGTGTAGGGCCCACGCGCACGTGCACGGCCCACGTGAACGTGTACGGCCCACGCAAACGCATGCGGCACTCGTGAACGTGCACGGCCGGCGCGGACGATCCACGCCGGCGGAGACGGCGCACGGATCCGAGCCTTCCGCGTCGACGTGTCCGAGAGCCTCTCGCGCGACCGACGGCGAGCGCCCCGACATCGCCGACGAGAGCGACCAGTCCGCCCCGACCGGACACCGCGCGGCTCCCCTTCGGCCGGACACGCGGGCCCTCCACGTTCACGAGGGCCCTCCACGTTCACGAGGGCCTTGCACGTGCACGGGGGCCGTGCACGTGGGCCGTGCACGTCCGCGGCGGCCGTTCACGAGGGCCGTCCACGTACACGTGGGCCGTACACGTCGGCCGTCCACGTGCACGTGAGCCGTTCACGTCGGCCGTGCCCGTCCACGGACACGTCTCGTCCACGAACACGTGCCCGTCCCCGTGCTGTTCCCCAGAGGAGCTTGAGAACGCCCCCGTCGGCGAACTAGTCTCCGAGGATGGCCTCCGCTCACCCCGTGTCCGAGTCTCCCCCGTCCCTCTCGGGGTGCGCGGTCGCGATCACGGGTCGGCTGCAGTGCATGACGCGGCCCGAGGCGGTGGCGGCGCTCGAGGCCGCGGGTGCGCGGTTCGTGGCCGTGCCGGACGGCGACACGACGTGGCTGCTCGTGGGTCGTGGCGGCCCGCCGCTCGGCGAGGACGGCCGTCTCACCGCGAGCCTCCGGCGCGCTCGCGAGCTGCAGGCGCAGGGGATCGGCCCGCGGGTGCTCTCCGAGGAGGCGTTCCTCGCGGCGGTCGGTCGCGGCGGGCGGGACGAGCTCCAGCGGCTCTACACGGTCGACCAGGTCGCGCGCCTGCTCGAGGTGCCGCGGGCGCGGGTGCGCGCGTGGACGCGGCAGGGTCTGCTGCGTCCGGTGCGCGTCGAGAAGCGGCTCGCGTTCTACGACTTCCGGCAGGTGACGGGCGCGCGCGCGCTCGTCGACCTGCTCGAGCAGGGCGTGGGCCCGGCGCGGCTGCGCGAGAGCCTGCGTCAGCTCGCCGGCTGGTGGGACGAGGACGGCGCGGGGCTCGCGCAGCTCGAGGTGCTCGCGCGCGGCGACGTCGCGGTGCGTCTGCCGGACGGTCACCTGGCCGACCCGGGCGGGCAGCTGCGGCTGGCGTTCGACGCGCCCGGCGCGCCGGACGCGGGCGCGGACGACGCCGAGGCAGGTTCGCGGCTGCTCGAGGTCGGCGGACTCGCGCCCGAGGTCGGGGACGACGACGCGACGGGCGACAGCTCCGAGCACACGGCCGAGGACACGTGGCGCGGCGACGGTGACGGCGCCGCGGACTCGACGGGCTCCGCAGCGACCGGTGATGCAACCGGCGGTTCGACCGGCGACGCGACCGGCGCACGCGTCGCGGAGACCGCGTCGCAAGCGGAGGACGCGGCCTCCGACGACGCCTGGTTCGACCGCGGCGTCGCCGCGGAGGACGCGGGCGACCTGCGCGCCGCGCTCGACGCCTACACGCGCGCGGAGGCCGCGGGCGACGCGCCCGAGGAGGCGGCGTTCAACGCGGGCAACTGCCTCGTCGAGCTCGAACGCTGGGGCGAGGCGGCCGCCGCGTACCGGCGCGCCGTGTCCCTCGACGGCGAGTACGTCGAGGCCTGGAACAACCTGGGGGTCGCGCTGGGCGAGGCGGGCGAGACGCCGGGCGCGGTCTCCGCGCTGCGCCGCGCGGTCGCGCTCGCGCCGGACTACGCGGACGCGCACTACAACCTCGCGCAGACCCTCGACGCCTCGGGCAACCGCGTCGCGGCGGTCGGGCACTGGAAGGCGTTCCTGCGCCTCGCGCCGGACTCTCCGAGCGCGAGCGAGGCGCGCGCGCGACTGCAGGGCGGCTGAGCGCGGGATCGACGTCCCGCCCGAGCCACGCCGACGAGCCCCCGGCCCGCGGCGCACCGATGCGCGCCGCTCGTTCAGCGCGGCTCCTCGTGCAGCCGCCAGGGCAGCCCCCACCACGTCGCCTCCGGCCAGCGGAGGACGAAGAAGCCGTCGTCGTGTCCGACGAGGACGGAGAACGGACGGCCGTCCCCGCACGGCGCGTCGCCCGTCGTCCCCGCGCGCTCCGCATCGAGCACGCAGACCACGCGCCGCCGGTCCGGGAACGCCACGGGGTCGGCCACGGGCTCGCCGTCGAAGCCGCCCTCGACTCTCGCGACGAGCCGCAGCGGCCCCTCGCGCGACGCGACGTCCGACGAGAAGCTCCACGTCTCGCGCACCGAGTGCAGGCCCTTGTCGATCCACGGCCCGTCGACGCCCAGCTCCATCGTCTCCGCGAACGCGCGCACGACGCGCGCCCGCGCCGTCGGGTCGTCGGCGGGCTGACGCGCGAGCACGCGCTCGAGGTGCCGCACCGCGTCGAGGAAGACGCAGTCGGCGGGCCGCGGCTCCCGCCCGTGCCGCTCCTCCCACGCGACGACGAGCTCGAGCAGCGCGGGCGCGACCGCCTCCGCCATGAGCTCGTGCCCGAGCCGCGTCGGGTGGATGCCGTCGGCCCCCATGCCGTCCGAGTGCGACGCGGCGTCCTCCATGAAGAACGGGACGTACGCGACGTCGAAGTCCTCGGCGAGCCGGTCGTAGATCGCGGCGAACGCCTCGGCGTGCTCGCGTCCGAAGACCTCCGGGATGCGCATGCCGAGCAGCAGCGTCGGCACGCCCTCCGCCGCGGCCGCGGCGAGCACGAGGCGGAGCTGCTCCTCGAGCGCGTCGAGCGGCAGGTCGCGCAGACCGTCGTTGCCTCCGAGCTCCACGACGAGCAGGTCGATGGGCGCCGCGGCGAGACCGGCGAGCCGCGCGACGGCGGCCTCCGCGGTGTTGCCGTGGACGCCGGCGTTCACGACGCGGATCGGGTGCCCCGCCGCCGCGAGCCGGTCGCCGACGCACGCGGGGAACGCGTGCTGCCGCCCGGCGAACGTGCCCGCCGTGATGCTGTCGCCGAGGAACACGACGCGCGGCCCGCGCACGAGCGGGACGGCGGGCGCGACCGGCTCGCCGTCGAGGGGCACCGCGGTCGCGGACGTCGCCGTCACGAGCGCCACACTCGCAGGCGCCGCAGTCACGAGCATCGCCGTGGCAGGCGTCGCACTCGCAGCCGCAGTCACGAGCGTCGCCGCGAGGACGAGGAGGGCCGCCGTCGACAGGGCGACGCGTCGCGACCGACGGGCGGCGCGGTCCGGGCTGCTCCGCTTCACGTCCCGCCGCGCCCGCTCACCCGTCACGGACCACCTCCTCGAGGCGCGCGAGCGCAGGCTCGAGCTCCTGCCGGTCCGTGAGGAGCGGGGCGAAGAGGTCGCCGCGCTCGGCGAGGCGGTCCGGCATCGTGCGGATCGTGAAGTCGGCGGGCGTCAGGTCGGTCTCCAGCTCGTCCCAGGCGAGGGGCGCCGAAACCGTCGCGCCGGGCACGGGTCGCGGCACGTACGGCGGGACGACGGTCGCGCCGCGCCGGTTCTGCCCGAAGTCGACGTACACCCGGCCGCCGCGCGCGGCGAGGCTGCGCTCCACCGTGGCGATCTCCGGCCGGCTCCGCGCGACGAGCCGCGCGACCGCCTCGCAGAACATGCGCACCGTCTCGTAGCCGTAGCCCTCGGCGAGCGGCACGTAGACGTGCAGCCCCGTCTTGCCCGACGTCTTGAGCAGCGGGCGCAGGCCGATGCCGCGCAGCAGCCGCCCGACGTCCTTGGCCAGGCGCACGACGTGCGCGAAGGGCGCGCCCTTGGGGTCGAGGTCGATCACCGCCCAGTCCGGCGACTCGAGCGAGCCGACGCGCGAGTGCCACGGGTGGAGGTCGATGCTCGCGAGGTTCGCGAGCGCGAGCAGCGACGCGACGTCCCCGCACACGAAGTGCGGCTTGGGCGCGGGGTCGTCGCGGCCCGCGATCTCGACCGTCGCGAGCAGGTCGGGCAGGCTCTCGGTGACGTGCCGCTGGTAGAACGCCTTGCCGTGGATGCCGTCGGGGCGGCGGTCCATGTGCACGGGCCGGTCGGCCAGGTACGGGAGCAGCACGTCGGCGACGCCCGCGTACCAGTCGACGAGGTCCTGCTTCGTGACGCCGTCCTCGGGCCAGAGCAGCTTGTCCGGGTTGCTCACGCGCGGCGCGGGGCGCGCGTCCGCGTCGAGGCGGAGGCGCTCACGCACGCTGCCGCGGGACGTCGCGTCGGCGGACGGCACGCGCACGCGGGACCAGTCGTCCGTCGGGCCGCCGCGCCACGGTGCGTCCGCGCGCTTCGCGACGAGCCCCGGCAGCCCGGCGGCCGCCGTCGCGCGCGCGAGCTCCTCGCCCGCGCCGACGACGTGGTCGAGGAAGAGCAGCGGGCCCGGGTCCTCCGGCAGCATGTCGCGGAGCACGGCCTTGCGGTCGCGCAGCGGGAGCGGGCGCAGGTCGAGGCCGTCGTCGTGCAGGACGTCGAACAGGTAGAGGAGCAGGTCACCGGACGCGCGGCCGGCGAGCACCTCGTCGAGGAGCGCGCGGTCCGGCCGGTCGTCGGGGCCCTGCACGACGAGCACGCCGTCGAGCAACGCCCGGCGCGCGCGGAGGAGGGCGAGCGCGTCGACGACCGGCGCGAGCGCCGCGCGTCCGCCGCGCAGCCCGCGGAACCGGACGCCGGTCGCGCCGCGCGCGGCCGACGCCTCGCGTGACGACGCGCCGCGCGCGGCCGACGCCTCGCGGGACGACGCGCCGCGCGGGCCGCCGCCGATCCGCGCGGCGGTCGCACCGCGCGTGGCCGGCCCGTCGGGCGGCAGGTCCGTCTCGACGAGCACGCGGCGGCCGTCGAGGTCCAGCTCGTAGAGCCGCTCCGGGTCGGTGAAGGGCGCGACGGTCTCCGCGGGCTCCGCGCGACGCACGCGCTTCGGGAGCGGCGCGCGCGGCGCGGCCGAGAGGTCGACGCGGCGCGCGGCGTCGCGCCCCGGACCGACGTAGCGGTCCTTGCTCTTGAACAGCAGCCAGTGCCGCTCGTCGGGCTTCGTGCGCACGAGGTGCCACTCGCCGCGCAGGCGCCGGCCGTCGAGCAGCAGCTTGAGCTCGCCCTCGCGGAGCGCGGCGGCCGCGTCGTCGTCGGGCAGCCAGCGCACCGTGCCCTCGTCCCAGACGGTCATCGCGCCGGCGCCGTACTCGCCCTCGGGGATGCGCCCCGCGAAGGTCAGGTACTCGAGCGGGTGGTCCTCCGTCCGGACGGCGAGCCGCTTGTCGGCCGGTCGGTCGCTGAAGCCCTTCGGCACGGCGAAGCTCAGCAGCGCGCCCTCGTGCTCGAGCCGCAGGTCGTAGTGGAGGTTGCGCGCCTCGTGGCGGTGGACGACGAAGCGCGTCGCGCCCGCCGACGACGGCCCGGCCCCGCCCGCGGGCTCCGGCGTCCTCCCGAAGTCCCGCTTGCCGCGGTAGTCGTCGAGCGGGCGTCGGGCGCGGGCCATGGACGTCGAGTGTATCGGTTGGAGAAGCGGTGAGATCCCGGCCCCGGCCCGACGCTCTGACTGTCGACGGCCCGTCCGACGACGGCGGCCGCGCGGTGTCGTGGGCCTTCGACGCGAGCACCGCCGCGGCGCCGCCCGCCGGGCGCGCCCACGTGCCGTAGACTGGACCCCGCTCGCCGGCCTCCCGAGGACCCCCGCGATGTCCCGCACCCGCCGCCTCGCGCAGCACGCCGCCGCCCTCGCCGCGACCCTGCTCGCCGTCCCGGCGACCGTCGCCGCCCAGTCGGTCCTCGCCGAGGGCGACGTCGTCGTCGCGACGACGACCGGCGTCCACGCGTTCCACTCCCACCAGCCCGCGGTGACGCTCCTGGCGACGACGTTCACGAGCCCGTCGATCGAGTGGGAGCCCGGGACCGACCGGCTCTGGGTCGTCGACGGCGACGAGCTCCTGCGCGTGGACGTCGCCGCGTTCGCGCCGGGCGGCGCGACGCTCCAGCCGATCGCGACGCTCCCCGCGGGCGCGGTGCTGCTCGACCTCGACGTCGACCGGCGCACCGGCGACGTGTGGGTGCTCGAGGGCGCCGGTGCCGACCGCGCGCACCGCTTCGCCGCGCCGGTGGCGGCGGGCGCGTCGCCGGACCTCGTGCTCGGGCTCGCGCAGCGCGTCCGGGCGATCGCCGTCGACAGCGTCGACCACCCCGCCTCGATCGTGTACGCGACGAAGTCGGGGCTGCGCCGCCAGACGCCCGGCGGCGCGCCGCAGGTCGAGAGCACGACGAACGTCGGCGCCGAGGGCGCGGTGGACGTGAGCTGGCAGCACCCGCGCTGGGGCACGTTCGTCCTCAACCGCGAGTCGCACGGCATCTACTTCTCTCCGTACGGCGAAAGCGGCCTCGACATCACGCTCCAGTTCCCGATCGGTCCGTTCGTCGAGCGGCCCGCGGACATCGAGTGGCTGCCGGGCACGGGCGACGCGCTCGTCGTCGGGGAGGACGGCGTCGCGCCGTCGCTCTTCCCGACGGGGACGCCGCCCGCGGTGAACGTCGTGCGCTTCCGCCCCGGCGGGGGCGTGCCCGGCTCACCGCCGCTCGCGGCGCTCTACTCGTACGCCGGCACGCCCAACGGCCTCTCGGGCGACGAGCCGGACCTCACGATCGTCGGCGACCACGCGTGGGCCGCGCCCTACGGCGACCCGTCGCCCGCGCACACCGGCGAGACGCCCGTACTGCTCCACGAGCTGTGGCCGTCGCCGGGCAACACGGACTTCGCGGTGGAGGTCGTCGGCGGTCCCGCGGGTCGGCCGGTGTTCGTCGGGCTGGGGGCCGCGCCGACGCAGGTCGTGCTGGGCTCCGGTACGGCGCTCGTCGCGGCGTCCGTCTGGCGCGTCGCGGGCACGACGGACGCGCTGGGCGACCTGCACCTCCCGGCGGGCATCCCGAACAACCCGGCGCTCACGGCCGCCGACCTCCACGCGCAGGCGGTCGTGTTCGGGCTCGACGGCGAGCCGGCGTTCACGAACGCGCTCCAGCTGCACGTCGAGTAGCGGCGGCGCACGCGACGAGCGCCTTCACGCGGCGGTCCTCCGCGCGCCCGGCCGCGGTGCCGCCGCCGGTCGTCCCCGCTAGAGCCGCCCGCCGCACCACTTGCAGTGGACGGCGTCCGCGTCGTGGCCCTCGCGCGAGCAGTCGGGGCAGGTCTGCGTCGTGACGCGCTTCTCGCGCCGCGAGGCCCACTCGGCGGAGATGATCCCGCCCGGGATGATGAGGATGCTGTAGCCGGCGAGCATGACGAGCACGGCGAGGAACTTGCCCAGCGGCGTCACGGGCGAGATGTCGCCGTAGCCGACGGTCGTCACGGTCACGACGGCCCAGTAGATGCTCTGGGGGATCGAGTCGAAGCCGCTCTCCGGGCCCTCGACGAGGTGCATCGCCGAGCCCACGAGGCAGATGATGATGAGCACCGTGGCGAAGAACACGGTGATCTTCGGGCGGCTCGCGGAGAGCGCGGCGCGCAGGGCCGTGGCCTCGGAGAGGAACTGCGCGAGCTTGAAGATGCGGAAGACGCGCAGCAGGCGCAGCGAGCGCACGACCGTGCCGTGCCGCCAGCCGAGGTCGAGCAGGCCGAGATACGTCGGCACGATCGAGAGCAGGTCGACGACGCCGTAGAAGCTGAGCGCGTAGCCGAGCCGGCGGCGCACGCAGAGCAGGCGCAGCGCGTACTCGACGGTGAAGAGCACGGTGAAGCCCCACTCGAGCGCGTAGAGCAGGTCGTGGTGGCTCGCCGCGATCGACGGCACGCTGTCGAGCATGGCGACGAGCACGCTCGCGAGGATGGCCACGAGCAGCGCGATGTCGAAGAAGCGCCCCGACGGCGTCTCCGCCTCGAAGATCACGTCGTGGAGGCGCTTGCGCCAGGGCGCCCAGCCCTCGTCGGCGGGTGCGTCGTGGGGTCGCGGGGCCGTCGCCATGGGAGGCGAGGGTAGCGGATCGAACGCTACGATGCCGGGGTGGACGGCGCCCGGCGATCCGGCCGGGCCCCCGCACCGCGCCCCCCGGAGCCTCCCGTTGAAGGAAGTCCTCGTCCTGGGAGCGGGCAAGAGCTCGCCCTACCTCATCACCCACCTGCTCGGCCTGGCCGCCGAGCACGACTGGTTCGTGACGGTCTGCGACGTCGACGTCGAGTGCGCGCACCGCCACGTCGGCGGTCACCCGCGCGGCACCGCGGTGGCCTTCGACGTCAACGACGCCAACCTGCGCTCGACGCTCATCCAGAAGTCCGACGTCGTCGTGAACATGCTCTCGCCCGTGTTCCAGGACCTCGTGGCCTGGGACTGCGTGGCGCACGGCCGTCACATGCTCTCGGTGAGCTACGACGACGAGGCGGTGCGCGACCTCTCCACCGACGCGCAGCGCAAGGGCGTCCTGCTGCTCACGGACCTCGGCCTCGATCCCGGCATCGACCACATGTCGGCGGTGAAGATGCTGCGTCGCATCCGCGGCGAGGGCGGGCGCGTCCGCTCGTTCCGGTCGTACGGCAGCGGCATCCCCGCGCCGGAGGGCCCGATGAACCCGCTGCGCTACGTCGTGAGCTGGAACCCGCGCAACGTCGTCATGTCCGCGGAGCACGGCGCGCAGTACATGCAGGACGGCAAGATCAAGATCGTGCCGTACCACCACGTGTTCCACCACACCTGGGCCGTGGAGGTCGAGGGCGTCGGCATGCTCGAGGCCTACCCCAACCGCGACTCGCTGAGCTACATCCAGGCGTTCGGCCTCGAGGACGCGGACACGATGATCCGCGGCACGCTGCGCTGGCCCGGGTGGTGCGAGACGTGGGCGCAGATCGTGCGGCTCGGACTGCCCAACGAGACGCTGCGCATCCCGGACCTCGCCCGCCGGTCCTACGCCGAGGTCGTGGAGATGCACCTGCCGCTCTCGTCGCAGAAGGCGCCGCTCGACCGGCGCCTCGCGAACTTCCTGCAGATCAGCCCCACGGGCCGCATCATGGAGAACCTGCAGTGGCTGGGCCTGCTCTCCGACGAGCCGACGGGCTGCGAGGGCGAGACGGCGGCTGCGATGCTGATCGACGTGCTGGGACGCAAGCTCCCGCTGGAGCGCGGACAGCGCGACATGGTGGTGCTCCTGCACGAGCTCGAGGTCGACTACCCCGACGACGACCGGCCCGCCGAGACGATCACCTCCACGATGGTGGAGTACGGGGAGCCCGACGGCTCCACCGCCATGGCGCGCACCGTGGGCCTGCCGACCGCCGTCACGGTGAAGCTCCTGCTCGCGGGCGCGATCCCGCTGTCGGGCAGCCAGATCCCCACCCACCCGTCCATCTACGAGCCCGTGCTGCGCGAGGTCGAGGCGGCCGGGATGACCTTCTCGGAGCGCGTCACGACCCACGCCGGCGGCCGGGACGCGGACCGCACCCCCGTCGCGGAGCCCGGTCGATGACGCGCCTCGAGCTGTCCGTGGTCGGCACGTCGCTGCTCGAGAACGAGCGGCGTGTCCCCATCCACCCCGCGCACTTCGAGCACATCCCGGAGGAGCTGCGCCGGACCATGACCTTCGAGGAGGGCTACGGCGCGCCGTTCGGGATCCCCGACGCGCGGCTGGAGCGGCTCTTCGGCGGCGTGCGGTCGCGCGACGAGCTGCTGGGGGGCGGCGGCGTCGTCGTGCTGCCGAAGATGCAGGCCGCCGACCTCGAGCAGGTGGCCGAGGGCGGCGTCGTGTGGGGCTGGCCGCACTGCGTGCAGCAGGCGGACGTCACCCAGGCGGCCGTCGACCGGCGGCAGACGCTCATCGCGTGGGAGGCCATGCACACCTGGCGTCGCGACGGCACCCAGGACATGCACCTCTTCTACCGCAACAACGAGATGGCCGGGTACTGCGGCGTGCTGCACGCGATGGGGCTCGCGGGTCGCGACGGCGGCAGCTACGGGCCGCCGCAGCGGGCGGTCGTGCTGAGCTTCGGCGCGGTGAGCCGCGGCGCGGTGCAGGCGCTCAAGGGCATGGGCGTCTCCGACATCACCATCTACACGCAGCGCCCGGCCTGGTCGGTGCATGACCGCGTGCCGGGCTGCCGGTACGGCCAGCTGCTCGTCCCGGACGACGACGCGACGCCGATGCGCGTCCGCGAGGGCGACGGCCGCGTGCGCCCGCTGCTGGAGGTCCTCGCGCAGCGGGACGTCATCGTGAACGGCATCCTCCAGGACACGGACCGGCCGCTCATGTTCCTCGAGGACGACGAGGCGCTCCAGCTCCGCGAGGGCTCGCTCATCGTCGACGTGAGCTGCGACCGCGGCATGGGCTTCCCCTTCGCGCGACCCACCTCGTTCCAGGAGCCGACCTTCGAGGTCGGGCCCGTGACCTACTACGCCGTCGACCACACGCCGAGCTACCTCTGGCGCTCGGCCAGCTACGAGTTGTCGGTGGTCGTCGTCGCGTTCCTCGACGTCGTGTCGCGGGGCCCGGAGGCCTGGGCGGCCCACGAGTCCATCGGGCGCGCGATCGAGATCCGGGACGGCGAGATCCTCAACCCGCGCATCCTCAGCTTCCAGGACCGGGCGGAGGCGTGGCCCCACGAGCGGTCGGCCTCGAACGGCTGACGGGTCGTCGGGCCCGTCGCCGGGCCCGTCGTCGGAGCCGGCCGGCGGGGCCTACTCCCCCACCCCGAACCGGAACTCCATGCGGTGGGTGTACGTCTCGCCGGGCCGCAGCACGGGGCTCGGCCAGTCCGGCCGGTGGATCGCGTCCGGGTGGTGCTGCGTCTCGAGGCACACGCCGCCGTACTGGGAATACGCCGCGCCGGCCTTCCCGACGAGCGTGCCGTCGAGGACGTTGCCGGTGTACAGCTGGACGCCCGGCTGGTCGGCGCGGAGCTCGAGGCGCCGGCCGCTCGACGGGTCGACGAGCTCGGCGACGGGGCGGAGCGCGTGCGGGTCGCCGTCGACGACGAGGTCGAGGTCGTAGCCACGCGGCCCCGTGCCGTCCGGGTCGACGGCGCGGAGGCGCGCGCCGATCGCCGTCGGCTCACGGAAGTCGAAGGGAGTGCCCGCGACGGGGTCGAAGCGGCCGAGCGGGATGAGGCCGTCGTCCGTCGGCGCGTAGCGCCCGGCGTGCAGGCGCAGGACGTGGTCCTCGACCGTGCCGCCGCCGGCGAGGTTCCAGTACGTGTGCTGCGCGAGGTTCACGAGCGTCGGCGCGTCGGTCGTCGCGGACATCTCGACGCGCAGGACGTCGTCGTCGGTGAGCGTGTAGACGACGGTCGCCGCAACGCGCCCGGGGTAGCCTTCCTCCCCGTCGGGCGAGACGCGGGTCAAGCGCACCGAGAGGTCGCGCGGAACCTCGCCGCCCGCGCGAGCGTCATCCCCCGCCGCTCCGCCGTTGCCCCCGCCGGGACGCGCGACGATCTCGCCCTCCCACACGTGCTTGTCGAACCCGCGATCGCCGCCGTGGAGGTGGTGCTCGCCGTCGTTCGTCGCGAGGGTGTAGTCGGTCCCGTCGAGCGTGAAGCGCCCGTGCGCGATGCGGTTCGCGCAGCGCCCCGCGATGCAGCCGAAGTACGGGTGCCCCGCGAGGTAGCCCTCGAGCGAGTCGAAGCCGAGGACGACGTCGGCGAACACGCCGTCCCGGTCGGGCAGCAACAGCGACGTGACGATCGCGCCTTGCTCCGTGACCTGGAGCGTCGTGCCGCGCGCGTTCACGAGCGTGAAGCGCTCGACGGGCGCCCCGTCGACCTCGCCCCACACCTCGCGCTCGACGGACGCCCCCCGCGCCGGACCGCTCATCGACCGACGTGCCCCGCGGCGCGTCGGCGGGTCGCTCCCGCGCCGGGGCCGCCCCCGCTCACCCCGCGTACATCGTGACGTCGGTGCCGAAGTCGTTGCACATCGTCACCGTCGTCTGGAGGTCCGGGTGGCGCAGCATGACGTGGCCGTCGCTGATGAGCGTCTGCTTCCAGTTGCGGCGCTTCGCCCCGACGGGCAGCAGGTCGAGCTTCACGACGTGCTCGCCGTAGCGGTGCAGCCATCCGTCGAGACCCTGCACGGACTGGATGCGCCCCTGCCCGCGCGCACGCTTGAAGATCATGGCCGCGTTCCAGCGGCGCTCGCGCGGCTGGCTCAGCGAGCCGAAGCACGCGGCCTCGGCCCAGCCGGCGTAGCAGTCGAAGTCGGCGCAGTAGTTGATGATGTCGCTCGTGCGCGCGCCCGGCGGCCGCGCGGCGATCTCGCCGAACACCGCCTCGCCGTCCGGCTTGCGGAACCACTCCATGTGCGTGAAGCCGGTCTCGAAGCCGAGCGCCTCGAGCACGGCGAAGCCCAGCTTGCGACCCTCGGCGATGAACGGGTCGTCGAGGTCGCGCAGCGCGATCGTCTGGCTGTCGATCCACTCGAGCTGGCGCGCGATGAGCGGGCGCGGGCGGTACCAGCACATGTTGTGGTGGTGCACGCGGCCGCCGCCGCAGATCGTGTCGAAGGTGAACTCCTCGCCGTCGATGAACTCCTCCACCGACACCTGCGGCAGGTGGCGCACCTGGTCGATGACGGCGTCGAGGTCCTCCGGTGCGTCGACGCGGTGCGTGTCCGCGCTGCCCGCGCCGTCGATGGGCTTGACGATGAGCGGGAAACCCGCGTGCTCGGCGGCGGCCCAGATCTCGTCCTTGCTGCGGCAGCGGCGGTGGCGCGGCGTGCGCAGGCCGGCGCGGTCGAGCACCTGCTTCATGACCTCCTTGTCGCGGAACGGCACCGTCTGCTCGACGGACATGCCGGGCACGCCGAGGATCTCGCGCAGCCGCGCCGCGAGGAGCATGAGCGGCTCCCACAGCGACTCGACGCGGTCGATCGTCACGCGGTGCTGCGCGATCTCGCCGAGCACGCGGTCGATGACCGCGCCCTCGTCCATGATGCCGGGCACCTGGACGTAGGCCGTGAGCGCCGCGCGGGTCTCGGCCGGCAGCGACTCCTTCGGGTGGTCGCCCACGGCGAAGATGCGCGCGCCGACCTGGGCGAGCCCGCGCACGTAGCCGGCCATCTCGTCGGGGTAGCCGGGGGAGAGGAAGAGGACGTTCATGGGGTGCGGTGATACCGCACCGCGCGGGGCGGGGTCCAGGAAGGGATGCCCCCGTCCGTTGCCGTCCTCCGGGCGTCCGCTACCGTGGGGCGACGGGACGCCGGGCGCGCCGCGCACCGTCCGTCTGCGGTACCACCCCGGAGAAGGGACCCTCGCCATGATCCTCCGCCCCACCGTGCTCGCCGTGCTCGCCGTGCTCCTGCTCCCGACGGGCGACGCGTCCGCCCAGTTCTGCGGCCCCGGCTGGCTCCCGGAGCAGTTCGGGGAGTTCCCCGGCGTCGACGACGAGGTCTTCGACCTGAGCGTCCGCAACGGACGGCTGTACGTGGCGGGCGGGGAGGCCGGCGGGACCGGCGCCCGGTCCGTCGTGGCCTGGGACGGCTCGCGCTGGGTCGGCCTCGGCGGGCTCTCGATCAACACGCACGCCATCGAGTGGTTCGACGACGGGAGCGGCACCGCGCTCTACGCGGCGCCCTGGTTCGCCGGCCCGGCCCTCGTCGGACTCCGCAAGTGGGACGGCAACTCGTGGACGTTCGCCGCGCCGGGACTGGTGGGCTTCGTGGACGACATGGTCGCCTACGACGACGGCGGCGGTCCCGCGCTCTACGCCGGGGGCGACCTCACCCTGTCGGGCGGCGTCTCCACCGGGCTCGCGCGCTGGGACGGGTCGTCGTGGGAGGCCCTCGGGGAGTTGAACCCCGGCGTCCACGCGCTGCACGTCTCGGACATCGACGGCAGCCCGAAGCTCTACGTCACCGGCGAGTTCACGATGGCGGGCGGCATGAACGCCGGCGGCTTCGCGGTGTGGGACGGCACGAGCTGGACCTCGCCGGGGACACTCGAGTTCGGCGACGGCTTCGCGCTCGCGACGTTCGACGACGGGAGCGGACCGCGACTCGCCGTGGGCGGCGACTTCCCGACCGTGTCGGGCCTGCCGGTGGCCGGGTTGGCCGCGTGGGACGGCTCGACCTGGTCGGCGATCGGCGGCGGGACGGACGGGCGGGTCACCGCGCTCACGACCTTCGACGACGGGTCCGGCGCCGTACTCGTCGCGGGCGGCGACTTCAGCACGGCGGGCGGCGTCGCCGCGACGCGCGTCGCGACGTGGGACGGGACGTCCTGGGCGGCGGTGGGCGCCGGCGTGGGCGGCGACTGCTTCGCGCTCGCGCAATTCGACGCGGGCGGGACCCCGGGGCTCTACGCCGGCGGGGACTTCAGCACGGCGGGCGGCGATCCCGCGTACCACATCGCGCACTGGGACGGCGCCGCCTGGTCGTCGCTGGGCGACGGCTTCGACGACGACGTGCTCTCGGCCGCGTGGTTCGACGACGGCTCGGGTCCGGCGCTCTATCTCGGCGGCGAGTTCTCGACGGTCGCCGGGCTGGAGACGCCCCACATCGTGCGCTACGACGGCACGAGCTTCAGCGCCGTGGGGACGGGCGGGCCCGTGACCGAGGTGGGCTGCCTCACGGTGTTCGACAACGGCGACGGGAACGGCCCCATGCTCTACGCCGGCTCGAACGACGTCCGGCGCTGGAACGGCACGGTCTGGGAGACGCTCCCCGGGATCGCGGGCCGCATCCACGCCTTCGCGGTGTTCGACGGACCGGGCGTCGGCGGCCCGCTGCTGCACGCCGCCGGTCGCTTCGGCGGGACCGCCTACAACAACGTCGCGCGCCTCTTTGGCACCAACTGGATCACGCTCGGGCAGGGGCTGTCGGGAGGATCGGGTCCGATCGGGGGCGGCGGGCCGACGGTCTTCGACCTCGCGGTGTACGACGACGGCTCGGGTGAAGCGCTCTACGCGGGCGGCGTGTTCGCCGGCAGCGGGAGCATCAGCGCGCGGAACGTCGCGCGCTGGGACGGGATCACGTGGAGTCCGCTGGCGGGAGGCTCGTCCGGGACGAACGACGACGACGACGTCTACGCGCTCGAGGTGTTCGACCCGGGCACGGGTCCGAAGCTCTACGCGAAGGGTCGGTTCCAGAGCGCGCAGGGATCGACCATCTATCCGGTGGGCGCGTGGAACGGCACGAGCTGGACGGACCCGGGCTTCACCGTGCCCGTCTTCCGGCTCACCGAAATGGCCGTCTTCGACGACGGGGACGGCCCGGCGCTCTACACGAACGGACGCCCGACGGACACCTTCAGCTCGGTCGGCACGCGGTTCACGCGCTTCGACGGCACGACGCACACGCTGCTCGAGGACGGCATCCAGGGCGTGGTCGAGGTCATGGCGCCCGTGGACTTCGGGCAGGGTCCGGAGCTGTTCGTCGGCGGCAGCTTCCAGAGCCTCCCGCCGCTGCGCGACAGCTTCCTCGCGCGCTGGTCCTCGTGCAGCGGGCTCTGGGAGGACCTCGGCGGCGGGACGTCGGGGGACAAAGGCGTCCCCGGACTCGACGGCACCGGCCTGCCGGCCGCGGGCGAGACGGTCACGGTCGAGCTCGAGCGCGCGCCGTCGTACGCGTTCCTGCTCGCGTGGGTCTCCTTCGCGCCCACACCCTTCCCGGCCGTCGGCGGCACCGTGCACGCCTGGCCGTTCTCCGGGCAGTTCGCGTTCCTGGCCGACTCGCAGGGCGACTGGTCCGTGACCGTCCCCTGGCCCGCGGGCCTGCTCCCCGGGACGGAGACCTGGTTCCAGTTCGTCGTGCAGGACGACTCCGTGATCTACGGGATCACGCTGTCCAACGGGCTCAAGGGCACGTCGATGTAGCCGGTGCGCCGTGCGTGGCCTTGGAGATCGAGCGCCCCGACACGCCGTCCCCGGATGGGCGTATGCTGGCGCCCGGGGAACCGGGTGCCCCCGTCACCCTGACGCGCACCCCGCCGAGAAGGAGGAACCCGATGCGCCTCGCCCGCCCGCTCGTCCTCGCCCTGCCGGCCCTGCTCCTGACGGCCGCCGCCGCACCGGCCTCGGCCGACGTCCTCACCGTCGGACCCTCCGGCCTCTTCGCCGACATCCAGTCCGCGCTCGACGCCGCCGCGGACGGCGACACCGTGCTCGTCGACCCGTCGGGGACCTACGCGGCCTTCACGATCCCCGACCTCGACGTGTCGGTCGTCGGTGACGGTCCGGTCCGCGTCGACGGCACCATCCACCTCGCCGCGCTGGGCGCGGGTCGCGACGTGCTCCTCTCGGATCTGCACACCTCCGTCTTCGGGGACCTGATGCTGGAGGCGAGCGGCGCCCTGGGATCCGTGCGCGTGGACACCTGCACGCTTCGCGGGGCCACGTCGGTCGCCATCCCCCAGTTCAGCAGCGTCCCGGGGGCCGTCGTCTCGCAGTCCACCGACGTGGCGTTCACGGCATGCGACATCCGCGGCGGCGTCAACGGCGCGGGGATCGTGGTCCTCGACAGCGAGGTCTCCGTCGTGGACAGCACCGTCCGCGGCGGGTCCGCGAACGACGGGGGTGCGTTCTTCCTCCTCAAGGGCGGTCCGGGGATGTTCGTGGACGACGACGCGACGTGCTTCGTCGGGGCGAGCACGATCACGGGCGGCAACGGGAACCTCGCGATCTACCCGGCCACTCCCTGGTGCCACGACGGCGGCGACGGCGGCGACGGCCTGGACCTCGACATCGGGCTCGTGCGGATGCGTGCGACGCAGCTCGTGGGCGGTTCCGGACCGAGCGGGTCGGATCCCGACGTGGGCTGCCCGCTCGGCGGTTCCGACGGAGCCGCCGGCGCACCCTCCTCGGTGAGCCCGTCCGGAACGCTCGTGTCGCTCGCCGGCACGCAGCCGTCCGTGACGCTCCCGACGCTGCTGCGCGAGGGGCAGGTCGGCGAGGCGGTCTTCGCCGGGACTCCCGGAGACCTCGTCGGCCTGACGTGGAACCCCTCGGCGGCGACGGCCTGGTGGTCCGACGTCGGACAACAGCTCGTGTCCTTCCAGCCGACCCTGCAGCTCAGGCTCGCGGGGACGCTCCCGGCCGAGGGCCAGCTGACGGTCCCCTTCCAGGTCGGCGAGCTGGGTCCCGGCGTCGAGGGCGTCCGCCTCTTCCTGCAGGTCCTGTCCGGCGACCCGTCCGGCGCGGTGACCCTCGGCTCGGCGCGCCCGCTCGTGCTGCTCGACGCCGCGTTCTAGGCGGAGCGACGCTCAGCCGCTCGGCGTCTCCCGCTTCGGCAGCACCCTGAGCAGCACGAGCATCCCCGCGACGCCGCTCAACGCGGAGCCCTCGAGGACGCCGATCTTCGCGGGGTCGAGCTCGTCGCCGCCGAGCGCGAGGCCGGCGATGAAGAGCGCCATCGTGAAGCCGATGCCCGCGAGGAAGCCGCCGCCGAGCACGGCGCCCCAGCCGACGCCGGCCGGCAGGCTCGCAAGGCGCAGCTTCACCGCGACGACGCTCGCGAGCAGGATGCCCACGGGCTTGCCCACCGCGAGCCCGAGCACGACGGCGAGCGCGACGGGGTGTCCGAAGCCGTCGGCGCTCACGGGCACGCCGGCGTTCGCGAGCGCGAAGACGGGCATGATGACGAAGCCGACCCACGGGTGGAGCGCGGTCTCGAGGCGCACGAGCGGCGAGACGCTCTCGGTGGCGGCCTGCGCGACGCGCCGCGCGGCCGCGGCGGGCGCCGGGCCGCTCTCGAGCAGACCCCGCGCGCCCGTGACGATGCGCCCGAACAACGTCTCGTCGACCCAGCTCTTCGACGGCGTGAGCAGCCCGAGCAGCACGCCGGCGATCGTCGCGTGCACGCCCGACTCGTGGAAGCCGAACCACACGAGCGCGCCGACGACGAAGTAGACGCCGATGCTGCGCACGCCGAGCTTCGCGAGCGCCCAGGTCGCGCCGAGCCCGAGCGCGGCGAGCCCGAGCATCCCCAGGTCGAGCTGGTCCGTGTAGCCGATCGCGATGACGAGGATCGCGCCGATGTCGTCGGCGATCGCGAGCGAGAGCAGGAGCACGCGCAATCCGCGCGGCACGCGCGACCCCATGAGCGCCATGCAGCCGACGACGAACGCGATGTCGGTCGCCATGGGGACGCCCCAGCCCGCCGCCGCCGGCTCGCCCGACTGGACCGCGAGGTAGAGCCCGGCGGGCACGACCATCCCGCCGACGGCCGCCGCGAGCGGCAGCGCCGCCTTGCGCAGCTCGCGGAGCTCGCCCATGACGATCTCGCGCTTCACCTCGAGCCCGATCACGAAGAAGAACACGGCCATGAGGCCGTCGTTGATCCAGTGCTTGAGCGAGTGGCGGAAGGACCAGTCGCCGAAGGACACGCCGACCTCGGTCTTCCAGAACTTCAGGAAGCCGTCGGCGAGCGGCGAGTTGGCGAGCCCCAGCGCGGCGAGCGTCGCGACGAGCAGCACGACGCCGCTCGCGGCCTCGACGTGCAGGAACCGCTGCAACGGCCCGACGACCTTGTCGACGGGCGCTGACGGGAGGCGATCGAGGTCCGGCTCGGGATGGGCCATGGGCAGGCCCGAACCCTACAGCCCGAGGTCGTCCAGGTCGACGAGGATCGCCGCCTCCACCCCGCCCGCGAGCGTGCCCGTGAAGAGGAGCTGCCCGCTGATCGGCGTGAGCGAGACGTCGTCGGGGCCGTCGCCCAGGCGGACGAGCGTGCGGCCCGCCACCTGCGTGACGCCCGTGCGGGCGAGGAGCTGGTCGTCGACGAAGAGCGCCTGCGACGGACCGCCCGGCCCGTCGAGCTGGGCGTACCACACGGTGCGTCCCTGGTCGTCGAGGCGCGCCGGCCCGCGGCCGAAGCCCGTGAGGACGTCCGGCGCGACCGCCGCGGGGCTGTCGCCCTCGCGCGCGAAGACCTGACCGCTCTTCACGAGGAGCGCGTCGTCGGCGGGGTCCTTGCCGTCGAGCGTCGCGCGCAGCGTCCACTGCCCGGCGGAGTTGCAGTCCACCGCGACGTCGTCGAGCGGCCCCCATGCGCGCCCCGCCACCGGCGACGGCGTGCCCTCGCGCGCGACGACCGCGTGCGTGAACGGGTAGCCCTTCGAGCGGTACACGACGCCGTCGCCACTCTCCGGTCCGTGCAGGTCGGCCGACCACACCACGAAGTACGAGCCCGGCGAGATGGCGGCGGCCCACGGCTCGAGGCGCACCTCCTGGACGCGCGCGCCGACGTTCGGCGCGAGCTGGCCCGCGGACACGAGGCGCGTCACGCCGCACAGCACGCCGATCGACCCGCAGAGTCCGCCGACCGAGATGAAGGACTCGTCCGTGCCGGCGATCTCCGGGTCGTCGAGCCGCCCGCGGACGAGCACGCCGCCGCGGTTGCCCGAGCAGCGCACGTCCGCGAACGAACGCCAGCGCGTGCCGTGCGGGAGCTGCGTCGTCGGCCAGCTCAGCACCGGCCCCTCGCGGAGCCACTCGGAGCCCTCGTAGAACACGGCTTCGTCGTCGGCGGCGCCACCCGGCGTGCCGTCGAGCCGCGCGACGTACGCGACGCCGCCGAAGAGCTCGGTCGAGGTGCTGTCGATCGCGCCGAGGGTCGTGCCGGGCGACCCCGCCACGGGAGCGCCGACCGCCTTCCACGGGTCGCCCGCCTTGAGCACGACGAGCGGACGGTGCGGGTCGTCGGTCGACACCTCGACGACCCACCAGCCGAGGTCGTTCATGTGCACGTCGCCGATCGCGGTCGCGACGGCGCCGTCGAGGACGACGTCGCCGGTGCGCACGAGCGGCGTGAACGGCGACTGCGCGCGCGCGGTCGCCGCGACGGCGAGAAGGAACGCGACGAGCACGGCTGCGGTACGGGTCATGGGTCGAGGTCCACGCGGAAGGCGCCTTCGAGACCGCCGGCGAGCGTGCCGGTGAACAGGAGACTGTCCCCCAGCGGTGAGAGGCTCAGCGAGTCGGGCGCCGTGCGGATCCCCACGAGCGTCCGGCCGGCGACCTGCGTCACGCCGGTGCGCGCGACGAGCGTCGAGCCGGCGAACAGCGCCGTCGACGGGCCGGACGGCCCGTCGAGCCGCGCGCTCCAGACCTCCGTGCCGTCGTCGCCGATGAGCACGGCGCCGCGGCCGAAGCCGGTGATGACGTCCGGGGAGACGGCGGCCGGGCTGTCGCCCTCGCGCACGAGCACGAAGCCGTTGCGCACGAGGACCTCGTCCGTCGCGGGGTCGCTCGCGTCGAGCGTCGCGCGCAGGAACCAGGTGCCGCCGGACGCGACGTCGACGGCGACGTCCTCGAGCGGTCCCCAGGTCCTGCCCGGGACGGGCGACGGCTCGCCCTCACGGGCGATGAGCTGGTGCGTGTCGGTGGCGCGGTTGTAGCGGAACACGACGCCGTCGTCCGACTCGTCGCCGGCGAGGTCCGCGGTCCACACGATGTGCGTGGGGCTCGGCGCGATCGCCGCGGCGGCGGGGCCGGGCCGCACGGACGCGATGCGGCGGCCGAGCGTGGGAGCGAGCTGCCCCTGCGAAACGAGGCGGTCCAGCTGCACGAGTTGGGACGGGATCGCGCCGATCCACCCGAGACCCAGGAAGCTCTCGGAGCGAGCGCCGATCTCGGGATCGTCGATCCGGCCGCGCAGCATGAGGAACCCGCTGGCCGTCGACGCGCGCGCGTCGGCGAACGACAGCCAGCGCGTGCCGGGCGGCAGGTTCGTCATCGGGACGAACCGGGCGACCGGCCCCTCCCGCAGCCAGAGCTGGGTGCCGTAGTAGACGACCTCGTCGTCCGCGGCGCCGCCGGGCGTGCCGGCGAGGCGTGCGGTCCAGACGACGTTCGAGAGGACCGTCGGCGAGATGGTCCCGACGGCCGCGATCGTCGCACCGCCGACGACGGGCGCCGGGGAGCCGACGGCGAGACCGGGCACGAAGGTGCCGGAGAAGTCCTCGACGAGGAACATCTCCGGGAACGCCGCCAGGTCCGTCGTCACGACGGCCGTCGTCATGCCGTAGTAGTCGATGGTCACGCTGCGGATCCCGGTGACGCGGCCGCCGTCGGGAAGCGCGTCGCCTTCGAGGACGACGGGCACGGGGGATTGCGCGCCGAGGGCGCCGGCCGTCGCGAGGACACCGGCCAGCGTGCGGGCGAGCAGCGTCACGAGCGGGCTCCGGTCGCAGAGGGCGGGGTCGTCACGGCGCGAGCCCGATGCGGAAGACGCCCTCGACGCCGCCGGCGAGCGTGCCGCGGAAGACGATCGCGTCGTCGAGCGGGGACAGGGAGATCGCGTCGGCCTCGCCGGGCAGGTCGACGAGCCGGCGCCCGGCGATCGTCGTCACGCCGGTGCGCACGAGGACCTGGTCGTCGAGGAAGAGCGCCTCGGACGGACCGCCCGGCCCGTCGAGCCGCGCGTACCAGACGACGACGCCCGTGTCGCCCACGAGCGCCGGGCCGCGCCCGAGCCCGACGACGACGTCCGGCGCCACGGCGGGCGGGCTGTCGCCCTCGCGCGCGAGGAGCTGCCCGTTCTTCACGAGGACGGCGTCGTTCGAGGGGTCGCTGCCGTCGAGCGCGGCGCGCAGCGTCCACTGCCCGGTCGACGCGATGTCGACCGCGATGTCCTCGAGCGGCCCCCACGAGCGGCCGGGCACCGGCGAGTCGTCGCCCTCGCGCGCGAGGACGAGGTGCACGCCGGAGGCCTGCACGGTGCGGTACACGACGCCGTCGTCCGCGGGGTCACCGGCGAGGTCGGCGGCCCACACGAGCCGCGCCGCGTCGGGCGAGATGGCGGCGGCCGCGCGCGCCGAGCGCACGGACTCGATGCGGCGCCCGATCGTCGGCGCGAGCTCGCCCTGCGACACGACGCGGTCCATCGCGCCGAGCAGGCCGGGCGCGCCGAGGATGTAGCCGAGCGCGAGCACCGACTCGGAGGGCCCGCCGAAGGTCGGGTCGTCGATGCGCCCGCGGACCATCGCGACACCGTTGGCGGTGCTCGCCTGCACGTCGTCGAAGGAGAGCCAGCGCGTGAAGGGCGGCATGTTCGACAGGACGAAGTCGCCGATGGGCTGGCCCTCGCGGAGCCAGACCTTCTTCTCGAAGAAGAGGCCCTCGTCGGCGTCCGGCGTCGCGCCGGCGAGGCGGCCGGTCCAGATCGTGCCGGTGAGCAGCTCCACGGAGAACGCGTCGAAGCCGGCGATCGTGACGCCGGGCATGCCCTGGAGCGTGCTGCCCACCGCGAGCCAGGCGGCGCCGGGGCCGGTCCCCGGGCCGCGGACGAGCACCTCGGGGTGCGCGGGGTGGTCGGAGGTCACGGCGGCGCCCCAGTCGCCGAAGTAGTTCACGTCGACCCAGGTCACCCCGGTGACGGAGCCGCCGTCGACGAGGGGCGCGCCCTCGATCAGGAGCGGCTGCACGGGGCCGGGCGTCTGCGCGGCGAGCGGGGCTGCGACGAGCGACGCGGTCGCGAGCGCGAGGGCGGCGAGGGCCGGGACGGAACGCTGCGGTCGGGGCATGGGAGGCTCCGGGTCGACGGACGGGACCGACGGACGACGGCCCGGGCGACCCGGCGGGTTCCCCCCCACCGTGAGTGTTCCGCGCGCCCGGAGCGCGGCCCGATCGTACCAGGGCCCGCCGAACCACGGGGGAGCGCGGAGGGTGCGGGGGGAATCGTGCGGGAAAGGACCGGAAGGCCGCGCGGCGATCCCGCATGGCCTCCCGAGCGGGCGACCTCACGCCTCCTCCACCGCGCGCCGGGGCGACGTCCGCCGGTGTCGTGCTGCCACGCCATCCTCACCGGGAGACCCCCATGTCCGGCCCCCTCGCGATGCTGCTCCTGCTCGGCGCGCTCTCCTCCGGCGATCCGGCGCCCGTGCGCTTCCTCGACCTCACGGGCGACGGCGTGCCCGACGCGCTGCACCTCGACGCGGACGGCCTCGCCGTCTCGGTGAACCGGGGCGACGGGCGCTTCGACCGCGTGGCGCAGGCGCTGCCGGCCGTGCGCGTCGCCGACGTGCTCGCCGACGATCTCGACGGCGACGGGCTCACGGACCTCTACCTCGTCTCGTCGGGCGCGAACGTCGCGCTCGCCGGGGACGGGACGGGGCGTTTCCGGGACGTGACCGCGGACTGGGGGCTGTCGGACGCCGGCGTCGGCACGTCGGCGGAGCGCGTCGACCTCGACGGGCGCGGGCGCCTCGACCTGCTCGTCCGGAACGTCACGGGCGACGTCGCGTTCCGTGCGACGGCGACGGGCTTCGCGCGGGACGCGCTCACGCCGGACGTGACCGCGACGCCGGGCGCGTCGGCGGAGGCCGCCGCCGTCGAGCACCTGCTCACGGCGACCGAGCTGCTGGGCCTCGCGACGGGGGAGCGGCTCGTGCTCGAGCGGGACGCGGCGGGTCGGCCGCGGGTGGGCTTCTCGCCGCGCGGCGCGGCGTCCCCCGCCGCGCCGGCCGCGCCCACCACGCCGGGCGCGCCGGCCGCGCCCACCGTCCCCGGCGGCGGCGTCCTCGGCCCGGCGGGCGACCACCTCACGGACGGTCGGCGCGTCGACGACCTCGCCGGTCGCCCCGACACGCGCCCCACGACCCCGGAGCTCACGAACCTCTTCGACGTCCGCTACGTCAACGACGGCGACGGCGAGGTCGACTCCGCGGACATCGCCGACGGCTCGCTCACGGGCGCCGACGTCTCGACGAGCGGCGGCGACGTGACCTTCACCGACGCGGTCGTCACGGCGAAGCAGGGGGTGTTCGGGGTCGGCGTCGCGGCAGCCGGCGGGAGCCCGACCATCAGCGGCGGCGAGGCGAACTCCACGGGAGCGAGCTCGTCCCACGCGACCGTCGGGGGAGGGTTCAACAACCAGGTGTTCTCGTTCTTCGACGTCGTGGCCGGCGGATCCAGCAACGTGGCGGGCGGGATCGCGAGCACGATCGCGGGCGGGCAGGGCAACGAGGCCGGCGACTCGTACACCTCGATCGGGGGTGGCCGGTCGAACGAGGCGACGGCGCGAGGGGCGACGATCCCCGGAGGCGAGCAGAACGTGGCGCAGGGAGAGATGAGCCTCGCCGCCGGGTACCGTGCCCAGGCGCTCCACGACGGCGCGTTCGTCTGGTCGGACGAGGGGAACAGCCTGCCGTTCGCCTCGACGGCCCCGGACCAGTTCCTCGTGGACGCTGCGGGCGGCGTCGGCATCGGCACGAACCAGCCGATTCCCGGCGGACTCACGGTCGCCGGAGGCATCGAGAGCACGGGCGCGTCCGGCGGCGAGCTCTACGCCCGCAACCCGAACGAGCCCCTCGCCTCCGTGAGGCTCGGCTGGCTCGGCGACGTCGCGCGCATCCGCGTCGGCGGGAGCGGCGCCGGCGCCACGAGCGGCCTCGACATCCAGACGACCGGCGACAACAGCCTCCTGCGACTCGAGCACGGCGGCCGCGTCGGCATGGGCACCGGGTCGCCCGACGCGAGCCTCCACGTGACGCTCCCGTCCGACGCCTCGGCGAGCGGCGGCGGCATGCTCCAGCTCGGCTCGTCGACGGGTCCGAACGTCGCCCTCGACAGCAACGAGATCATGGCGCGCTCCAACGGTTCCACCGCGACGCTCGCGCTGCAGGGCGAGGGCGGCGACCTGACGATCCAGCCGAGCGGCACGGGCTTCGTCGGCATCCGGACGGGCGTGCCCAACGCCCACCTCCACGTCGACGGGGACGCGGGCAACGACGCCGTGCGGTTCCGCGTGGACGGCACGACCCGCCTCAAGGTCGATGCGAACGGCGGGGTGGCGGTCGGCTCGAACATCGATCCGGGCGCGCAGCTCCACGTCGACGCCGACGGGAGCACCGACGCGCTGCGCGTCCGCGTGTCGGGCACGACGCGCTTCAAGGTCGACGCGAACGGCCGGCTCGCCGTCGGCTCCGACCTCGCGCCGACCTTCGACCTGCACCTGTCGCCGTCCGCGCCCAACGGCGGCACGGCGGGCAAGCCCGGCGGCGGCTCGTGGTCGGTGGCGTCGGACCGGCGGCTCAAGAAGGACGTCGCGGACCTCGAGCGCGCGCTCGACACGCTCCTCGCGTTGCGCGGCGTGACCTACGAGTACATCGATGCCGCGGCGATCGGCGAGCTGCCGGGCACGCGCACGGGCTTCATCGCGCAGGAGGTCGAGCGGGTGATTCCCGACTGGGTCGAGGAGCGGCCCGACGGCCTGAAGATGCTCACGATCCGCGGCTTCGAGGCGCTCGCCGTGGAGGCGTTGCGCGAGCTGCGGGCGGAGAACGCGGCGCTCGCGGCGCGTGTCGCGGAGCTCGAGGAGCGGTCGACGGCGGACGAGTGAGAGCGGGGCGCGGCGTCGGGCGCCCGCGGTCCCGGACGCGAGAGCCCGTGCGCAGCCCGCATCCCCGAGCCCGAGCGCCCACCGACTCCTCCACGCTCACGCCCCCCACAGCGTCGCGATCGCCCGTGCACCGAAGGTGCGTCGGGCGGAGCCCGGCCCCGTCGACGCTGCAAATGTCGGCGCCACGTCACCGGGCGGAGCCCGCATCCACCGACCCCAGGCACCCACCGACTCCCCCACGCTCACGCCCCCTCCCGACGTCGCGATCGCCCGTGCACCGAAGGTGCGTCGGGCGGAGCCCGGCTCCGTCGACCCTCCGATCGTCGGCGCCACGTCTCCGGGCGGAGCCCGCATCCACCGACCCCAAGCGCCCACCGGCTCCCCGACTCGCCGTGCCCCCCCACGCCCGCCCAATCCAGTGGTGACCCCAACGGGATTCGAACCCGTGTTGCCAGGATGAAAACCTGGTGTCCTAGACCTGACTAGACGATGGGGCCGGTCGGCGTGGCGGCCGCGCGAGGTGTCCTCGCGGGCCGGGCGCGAAGCGGCGGATCATAAGGAAAGGAGGCGGCCGGCTCACCCCCCGGCCGGGACGCCGCGGCGGCGGGTGCCGGCAGCGCGAGGGCTGGCGTCGGAGTCCGCGGGCCGCGCCTTCAGACCTCGTCGACGAGCACGGGCGCGAAGTCGATCCAGTCGCAGGCGGCGCAGGTGTAGCGGACGCCGCGGGCCTCGCCGCCGACGGCGTCGCGACGGGTCGGGTCGAGGCTGTGGAGGTGGCCGAAGACGACGTGCCGGACGCCCGCGCGCTCGAACATCTCCGTGAGCTCGTTGGGCGGGCAGCCGGGCGCGACGGGCGGGTAGTGCGTGAGCGCGATCTTGAGCGTGGCCGACCGGTCGAGGTCGGCGATGGCGCGCTCCATGCGACCGACGTGCTTGTCCCAGATCCGTTGCGCGGCGGCGGCCTCGTCCTCGGTCATCTCGGCGGAGATGGGCTCGCCCTGCCAGACGATGAGGTCGTGGTAGCTGATCGAGGGCGTGTCCCACATGCGCGTGCCGCAGACGGCGACGTCGCCGACGCGCACGGCGTCGCCGTGGACGGCGAGCAGTCCGTCGGGGAGCGCGGCGCGGACCTTGTTGCGCGAGGACCACCAGTAGTCGTGGTTGCCCTCGAGGAGGACCTTGGTGCCCGGGCGTTCGGCGAGCCACGCGAGGTCGGGGGCGGCCTGCTCGAGGGTGCGCGCCCAGGAGATGTCGCCGGGGACGAGGACGAGGTCGTCGGGCGCGACGGCGGCGTCCCACGCGTTCGCCATGGTCGTCGGGTGGTCGACCCACTGCGGGCCGAAGCGGTCCATGGTCTTGCCCGGCGTGCCGAACGAGAGGTGCGGATCGGAGAGGGCGAAGACGCGCATGGGACGGGGCACGGTAGCGGGGGGAGTCGGCAGCCGCAATCGCAGCGGCACCCGCAGTCGCATCCGCACCGGCAACCGCTTTCGCGACGGCTGCGGTCGGGCCGGCGGTCGCCGTCACGGCAGCGGTCCCGGATCCGGTTGCGACTGCTGCTGCGCTCGCGGCTGCGGTTACAGTCGCCCCATGTCCCGCGCGCTGCTGCTGCTCACGCTCCTCGCCTGTCCCGTTCCCCAGGACGCCGACGACGGCGCCGCCGAGCGGCCCGGCGGGTGGCGACTCGCGGACGCGGCGAGCCCGTACCTGCGTCAGCACGCGGACAACGCCGTCGACTGGTACCCGTGGGGCGACGAGGCGTTCGAGCGCGCGCGGCGCGAGGACAAGCCGGTGCTCCTGTCGATCGGCTACAGCTCGTGCCACTGGTGCCACGTCATGGAGCACGAGTCCTTCGAGGACGAGGAGACGGCGGCGTTCCTGCGCGAGCACTTCGTGTGCGTGAAGGTCGACCGCGAGCAGCGGCCGGACGTCGACGCGCGGTACATGGAGGCGGTGCAGGAGATGACGGGCGCCGGCGGGTGGCCGCTCACGGCCTTCCTCACGCCGGAGGGCGCGCCCTTCGCGGGCGGGACGTACTACCCGAAGGAGGCGTCGCGCGGGATGCCGGCGTTCCTCGACGTGCTCGGGTGGATCGCGGACGGCTGGGAGGACGAGCGCGCGGCGATCCTCGACACGGCGCGCGGCAACCACCGGCGCATGCAGCGCGACCTGTTCCCGGAGCCCGCGGCCTGGGACGGTCCGGCGCTCCTGCGTGACGCGGCGCGCGCGCTGCACGACTCGCTCGATCCGACCTGGGGCGGCGTCGCGAGCCCGCGTCCGCAGCGCTTCCCGCCGTCGATGCTCCTGCGCTTCCTCTTCCGGCAGCGGCTGCGCACCGAGGGCACGGACGACCCCGTCGACCTCGAGCGCGCGTGGGTCACGCTCGACATGATGGCGTCGGGCGGGATGCGCGACCACGTGGCCGGCGGCTTCCACCGCTACAGCACGGACCCGCAGTGGCGCATCCCCCACTTCGAGAAGATGCTCTACGACAACGCGGTGCTCGCGGCGACCTACGCGGAGGCGTACGCGCTCACGGGGCGCGCGTGGTACGCGGACGTCGCGCGCGACACGCTCGGCTGGCTGCGGCGCGACATGCGCTCGCCGGAGGGGCTCTACTACGCGGCGCGCGACGCGGACAGCCAGCCGTTCGACGCGGACGGAAGCCCGCTGCCGGATGCGCACCCCGAGGAGGGCGACGTCTGCACGTGGACGCCGGAGGAGCTGCGCGCGGTCCTCGGCGAGGAGGACGGCGCGCGTTTCGCGGAGCTCTTCGACGTGCGCGGCGGGAGCGGGAACTTCGAGCGCGGGCGCAGCCAGCCCATGCCGCTCGTGCCGCTCGACCGGCTCGCGGAGTCCGAGGCGGCGGAACAGCTCGCGGAGGCGATCGCCGAGGGCGGCACGCGTGACGGCGGCCCGCCGACCGCGGAGGGCGTCCGCGCGTGGGTCGCGTCCTGCCTCGAGCGGCTGCGCGCGGCGCGCGCGCGTCGCCCGCAGGCCTTCCGCGACGAGAAGTGCCTCACGGCCTGGAACGGGCTCGCGCTCTCGGGCTTCGCGACCGCGGCGCGCCTGCTCGACGACGACGCGCTGCGCGAGGAGACGGCGTCCCTCGCGGCGGCGATCCGCGCGCACCTGCTCTCCGAGGACGACGACGGCCGGCTCGTCCTCGCGCACCAGCGCTTCGAGGGCGCCTCGTCCGGCGCGGCGGACCTCACGGACCACGCGTACCTCGCGCGCGGCGTGCTCGACGCCTACCACGCGACGGGCGACGCGGAGCTCCTCGCGCTCGCGCTGCGGCTCGCCCACCGCATCCTCGACCTCTTCGAGGACGGCCACCGCGGCGGCCTCTTCGAGACGACGGGGGACGACCCGCTCCTGCCCGGTCGGTCCCGCGCGCTGTGGGACGGCGCGCGCGCCGCCGGTCAGAGCGTCGCGCTGCACCACCTCGCGCGGCTCGCGCCGCTCGACGACGCGGGGCGGTTCGGCGCCGCGGTGGACCGCGCGCTCGACGCGCTCGCGCCGCTCGCGGCCGAGCAGCCGGGCGGGCTCGCGAGCCTGCTCACGGCGATCGACGCGCGGGTGGGTCCGCTCGCGGAGATCGTCGTGGACGGCGCGCCCGACGACGACGCGACGCGTGCGTTGCGCGCGGCGGCGCGGGGCGCGTTCCTGACGCCCATCGCCAAGGCGTTCTCCACCGATTCCGGGGCCGAGGTCGCCCATCTCGGCGTGCAGGTGCATGGCGGCATGGGATATATCGAGGAAACGGGCGCGGCACAGTATTCCCGTGACGTGCGGGTGACGGCGATCTACGAGGGCACCAACGGGATCCAGTCGATGGACCTTGTCGCGCGCAAGATGATGGACGGCGGCGAGACCGCCTTTGCCCTGATCGACGAGATCGAGGAACAGGCCGAGCGCGCCCGCGCCACCC
>JAUIEF010000283.1 GCA_030428785.1 bacterium | reverse complement strand
GCTCCCTGGTACCGGTACTTCCTCCGCATGCATCCGGAGAACCGTGGGTACCTCTACACCCTCGGCACCCGGGCGCCGCCCGACGTCGCGGCAGCGCTTCGCAGGATCGGGTTCGAGATCCGGATCTACCGCACGCGCCCGCTGCACCGGCGCCGGCGGTGAGGGAGGGTCAGGAGCTCCTTTCCTGCCCGGCTCAGGGGATGCGGCCCGAAAGCGCCTCGCGCAGGCGGCGCTTCCCATCGCTCTCCACCACGGCGCCGTGGCAGGGGATCAACCGGTCGAAGTCCAGGGCGAGCACGTCGTCGACGCTGCTCGCCAGGGCGCCCATGTCGTCGGCGAAGACGAACCGCCAGCTGCGGCTCGCCGCCAGGCGCGGATCGACTCGAGACAAGACGTCATCGTCGGGCTGAACCGATTCCGCGCCGACGACTCGGGCGCGGACTTCGAGATCCTGTCCGTCGAGGCGCGCGACGACGACTTCCTCCTGACGTTCACGCGGCCCGTCGACCCGGCGACCGCCGAAGACCTCGCGAGCTGGTCCGCGCGACGCTTCACCTACCGGCTGCACAACGACTACGGCAGCCCCGAGACGGACGACTGGTCCATGGAGGTCGTCGACGCGACGGTCACGCCGGACGCGCGATCGGTCCGGCTCACCGTGGACGGACGCCGCGAGGGCTACGTGCACGAGCTCGTCGCGGACGGCGTGCGCTCCGCGGACGGCGAGCCGCTGCTCCACGCGACGGCCTGGTACACGCTGCAGAGGACGCCGCGCGACCTGGGCCGCGGCGAGCCGACGAAGGTCGTGATCGTCGCCGACGACGCGCACGGCGACGACGCGGCGGACCTCCAGGGGACGCTCCCCTCCGAGGCGAACCGCGACCACCGGCAGACCCGCGCCGAGCCCGGTGTCGTCGCGGGGGTCGTCGACCTGTCGGGCACGCCCTCCCTGCCCGGCCTCCCGCCGCTGCCCGACCTGCTGCGCGACGCCTCGCTCACGGTGCTCGCGCTCGACCGTGCCGCGCCCGACGCGGACACGCGCGCGCTGCTCGACCGCGCGCTCGGGTCGGGGCGATCGCTCGCCGTGCTCTCGTCGTCGCTGCAGCTCTTCGCGGACACCGACGCGACGGAGGTCGACGACCTCCGCGAGGAGCTCCTCGGCGTGACGTCCGTCGAGGCGTCGGGCTCCACGCTCGCCGCGGACGCGGACGTCCCCGTGGTGGTGTCGGCCGCGGGCGTCGCGCGCCCGGTCCTCGCCGAGCACTGCACGGTGCTCGCCGCGGCGACGCTGCCGGACGGCGGACGGGTCCCGGTGCTCTGGGTGCACGAGGCGCGCGGTCGGCGGGTCGTGGTGTCTTCGGTGCCCGGCGTCGTGGCGCTCTCCGGGACGGAGCTCGTCGAACGCCCCGCCGCGGACACCGTCGTCGCGCGGCTCTTCCACGCCGCGGTCCGCTGGGCGCTCGACCTCGCCGACGAGCCCGCCGGCGACTGACGGGAGCCGGCGCGCCGGGGCCCCGCGGACCACCGGCCCCGCCGGCCCGACCTCCCCGACCTCCGGCCGCGCGACGAGCGGCCACGGAGCCGCCACCCTGCCCGAGAACGGGCTCGGAGGCGGGGTTTCGCGGCGTTTCACGGCTTCGGACCGGTGCGCCGACCCACCGCGGGAGGTCCACCCGAAAGGCCTCCCCGCCGAATATCAATATGATATCACTTCGATAGCAACCCCCTCCTCCCCGGAGACCTCGGTCATGTCGACCCGCAGCCCTTCCCGCGAGACCCCGTTCAGCGCACTGTCCGGCTGGATCGTGCTCTTCCCGCTCCTCGCGTACTGGCCCGTCTACCTCTGGCTCGGCATCTCGGTCTTCGACCGCGACCCGCCCGTGCCCTGGATCATCGGGCTCATCGTCTCGATCTTCGCCACGGTGCTCGTGCTCGTCGGGTTCTTCCTCGTGAACCCGAACATGTCGCGCGTGCTCGTGCTCTTCGGGCGCTACCGCGGCACGGTGCGTACCGAGGGCTTCTTCTGGACCAACCCGTTCACCGCCAAGCACAAGGTCTCGCTGAAGGCGCACAACATCTCGAGCGAGAAGGTCAAGGTGAACGACCTCGCCGGCAACCCGATCGAGATCGGCGCCGTCGTCGTGTGGCAGGTCAAGGACACCGCGCAGGCGCAGTTCGACGTCGAGGACTACTTCCAGTACGTCGACGTGCAGATCGAGACGGCCGTGCGTCAGCTCGCCAAGAGCCACCCGTACGACGACCCCTCCGACGAGAGCGGCGTCGTCTCCCTGCGCACGGACACCGACCAGGTGACGCGCGAGCTCGGCGAGGAGCTCCAGGCGCGGCTCGACCGCGCGGGCATCGAAGTCATCGACGCGCGCATCAGCCACCTGGCCTACGCGCAGGAGATCGCGAGCGCCATGCTCCAGCGTCAGCAGGCCGACGCGATCATCGCGGCGCGCCAGAAGATCGTGGAGGGCGCCGTCGGCATGGTCGAGGACGCGCTCACGATGCTGGCGGAGAAGCACGTCGTCGAGCTGGACGACGAGCGCCGCGCGACGCTCGTCGGCAACCTGCTCGTCGTGCTCTGCGGCGGCCAGGCGCCCCAGCCGGTGCTCAACACAGGCAGCCTCTACACCTGACCCGTGACCCCCGGCGCGGGCAAGCCGAAGAAGCCGGCGAAGCCGCAGCGGAAGCCCTTCCTGCTGCGGCTCTCGCCGGAGCTCATGGCCGAGCTCAAGGGGTGGTCCGCGCAGGAGTTCCGCAGCCTCAACGCGCACATCGAGTACCTGCTGCGCGAGGCCGTCCGTCGGCGGAAGGGCAAGGACGGCGACAGCCCGGAGGACGCACCATGAGCTTCGTGCCGGGCGGCGGCGGCGGCGCGCTCGCGCACCGGAACCGCCTGCGGCGGCGCTACGGCGCGGCCGACAAGGCGCTGCTCGACGCGCTCGCCGCGCGCTGCGACGGACGCCTCGTGAAGGGCGCGCTCCACGCGACGCACGCGGGCGTCGCGTTCCGCGTGCGGCCGCTCGACGGGTCGAAGCGCTTCGTCGTGTCGGTCGTGTGCGAGGACGCCGGCCGCTTCCGCATGAGCCCGGCGACCGCCTTCGACCGCTGGGCCGCGAGCGTGCTCCCCTCCTGGCCGCTCCCGTCGCGGGACACGTCCTTCGACCGGGCCGTGTGCGTGCAGACCCGCGACCGGGAGGTCACGGCCCGCGTGATCCACGACGCCGCGGCGCGACGCACGATCCGCGGGCTCCTCGAGGGCACGGGCCGGTCGCTCGTGCTCGGCGACGCACGGCTCAAGCTCTTCGTGCCGCGGCAGGCGCTGCCGAAGGACGTCCCGCAGGAGGAGGTGCTCGACCTCGTCGCCCGGCTCGCGACGCTCGCGCACCACGTCGACGCGGCGGCACGCGGCCGCGAGGTCCGTCGCGCGCCGAAGCACGACACCGCGAAGCTCGCCGCGTGGACGGTCCCGGCCGTGCTGCTCGTCGTCGGGCTCGGGACGCTCCTCGCGAGCGAGAAGCTCTACCCGCTGCGCGACGGCTCCGAGCTCGTCTGGCTCACGCTCGGCGGCGCCGTCCTCGCCCTGCCGTTCGTGTTCCTCGGGCTCGCGCACCTCGTGTCGCTGCGCACGGCGCCGGGGCGGCTCCTCCTCCCCGTGGCCCTCTGCACCCTGGTGTCGCTGCCGCTCGCGGCGGTGGGCGGCGTGCGTGTCGCGAACGCGGTCCTCGACCACGGCGAGGGGACGTTCCGGAGCCGGCCCGTGACGGGCACGCGCATCAAGAAGAGCGACAAGTCGACGCGCCACCTCGTGGGCGTCGACGCCTGGTGGATCGACGACGAGACGCGCTGGTTCCGCGTCTCCCGCGACCTCTACCGCGAGGTGCGCGGCGGCGGCGACTGGCTCGTGGAATTCGTGGAGCGGCCGGGCGCCCTGGGCGCGCCATGGCTGCAGGGCGTGGAGGTCGTGCGCGCGCCATGACAGGGCTGCCGCGCACGCTGCCGGGCGTCGGGAAGCGGCACCGGCCGCTCGTCGAGGCGTTGGCGGCGCGCGGCGGGACGGTGGCGATGAGCGGGCAGCGCACCCGGGTCGACTTCGAGCACGACGGGCTGCTGTTCCGCTACACCGTCATGACGATCGGCGTGACGATGGACACCGACCTGGACGTGCTCGTGTCGCGCCGCGGCGCGCTGCTGGCCCGGCTCGACGCGTTGCTCCCGCAGACTCCCGCGCGCGACCCGGGCGGCCCGCTCCGGGGACTCGCGGTCGAGACGGCCGACCCGGCGCCCGTGCGACGCGCGCTCTCCCGGCGGGGAGCGCCGGAGGCCGTCGCCGCGCTCGTCCCGGCCTTCCGCGACGAGCTCGCCTGCTCTCATGGGAGGCTCCGCCTGAGAGGTCGGCGCCTGCGACGATCGCAGGATCTCGACGAATTGCTCGCCCTCTGCGACGAGCTCGCGTCCGTCGGTCGGATGCTCGGCCGTGAGCCGTCGACTCCGGCGTTCCCCACGCCGGAGCGGCGCGTGCTGGTGCGACGGACGATCGCCGGGGGCAGCGTCCTCCTGCTCGGCATGCTGGGCTCCCCCGCCGTCGGCGCGTGGTGCT
>JAUIEF010000282.1 GCA_030428785.1 bacterium | reverse complement strand
CGCGACGCCGCCGCGCCGCGGCCGACATCCCGGAGGACATCCCCGACGACGAGTGGGAGATCGAGGCCCTCGCCGAGCGGCTCGACAAGCTCCACGACCGGCTCGGCGTCCGCACCCACGCCGAGGTCCACGGGCTCATGGAGATCCTCGGCAGCAAGCGCCGCCTGCTCTTCGTGAACTTCACGGCCGGACTCGCGCGCGGCGCCGGCTTCTTCCTCGGCGTGACGCTCATCGGCGGCCTGCTCATCGGCGCGCTGGCCTACAGCGTCGACGCCACCGCGCGCGCCATGGGCTTCGAGGACGTGACCTTCCGCAGCCTCGTCCAGGTCTTCGCGAAGAAGGCGGCCGAGGCGCAGGAGGTCTGGGACGACGTGAGGCAGGGCGGCGCGTCCGACCCCGCCGACCCGGACAGCGAGACCGCGACGCGCAGCGAGGACGACGGCGCGACCCCGCCGCCCCCGCGCGACAACTGACGCACGCCGAACGGCCGGCGACTCAACGTCGCCGCGCTACCGCCCCGCGTCGAAGCCCGACGTCTCCCGCGGCAGCGTGCGCCGCAGCGTCATGACGCCGTACGCCGTCCCGTACGGCTTGTGGTACGTGTTGAAGTAGTAGTCCCACATGGACCCGTCCTGCTCCTGGGTCTTCACGACCTCGCGCGCGAGGCGGGCCCGGTAGCGTGCGCGCTCGGCCGGCGTGAGCAGCTCGAGCAGCTCGGCCGCGTAGTAGTGGCCGAAGAAGTAGAAGTACCCCGAGTTGTAGTAGTAGGTCTCGTGCGGGATGGGCTTGCCGCGCGCCACGTCCAGGAAGCGGTGGTGCTCGAAGAAGGCGTCGAGCCCGTCGAGCAGGTCCTGGTGGTCGACGCGATCGCTCCCCGCGAGCGTGAGCGCGAGGTTGCAGATCTGCGTGCGCGAGAGGCTGCCCTTGAGCTGGTTGATCCACGTCGCGCCGCCCGGCGACGGGATCGCCATGACGTCGTAGGTGTAGGCGCCGTTCGGGAGCTTGCAGCGCTCGACGGCGCGCACCGCCGCCGGCAGCATGCCGTCGGGGAGCTCCACGCCCGCCTCCCGCGCGCGCAGCATCGCGAGCACGCCGACGGCCGTCGTGAAGCTCGTGCTCCAGCTCGGCCGCTGCGCGAGCGTGTCGAAATCGTAGTACCCCCAGCCGCCGTCGGGCGACTGCACCGCGGCGAGCGTGCGCAGGTACTCGTCGCACTTCGCGACCATCGCCTCGCGGCGCGCGTCGTCCGCGAAGCGCGGGTGGAGCAGCACCTCCGAGAGGCCGGCGAGCCCGTAGAGGCAGCCCCAGGTGTGGTCGACGTCCCAGTCGGACGGCCGCTTGAGCGGCGCCTGGCCCAGCAGGAAGTCGACGCCGCGGTCCACGGCGCGCACGACGGGGTCGCCCTCGCCCTGCTCGAGCAGGCTCATGATGCACAGCCCGGTCGTCGCGGCGATCCACGCGAGGTGGCTGTGCGGGTTGCTCCAGAACTCGTGCGCCGGCTGCCCCCAGCTCCCCCAGCTCCCGTCCTCGTTCTGCGACGAGAGCAGGTAGGTGAGGCCCTGCTGCATGGACGCGTGGATGCGGTCGCGGTCCGGCAGCGGCTCGAGCGGCCGGTCGGGCGCCGCGGTCGAGAGGATCTCCTCGGGCTTGCGGTGCACGAGGAGGCGCTTGTCCTCCGCCGCGGAGGTGTCGTCCGGGGAGTCGTCGACGGTCGGCTCGGGCGCGGTGTCCGCGACGACCTCCGCCTCGTCGGCGCCGTCCTGCGCGACGGCGCCCGGGACGCCGGGGCCGACGACCACGAGCGCGACGAGCGCACCGCGCGCCCAGCGCGCGCCGGAGCTCGCGGTCGCGGCGCGTGTCGCGGTCCGTGTCACGGTCCGGGTCACGGTCCGAGTCACGGCGCGCGTCGCGGCGCGTGTCACGGCACGTATCACGGCGCCGCCTCGCGCGCCGCGTCGTCCCGGTCGCGCCCCCAGGCCTTGCGGTCGCTCGCGAGCAGCCGCTCCGCCTCCTTGATGGCCGCGGCCTCGCGCGCGTGCTCCTCCTCCTGGTGCGCCAGGTCGCGCAGCGCGGACTCGCGCTCCATGCGCGCCTTCTCCTGGCCGCGCCGGCAGTTCTCGAGCGCGACCTCCTTCTCGTGCAGCGTGGTCTGCAGGTCCTCGAGCTCGCGCGGCAGCGTCCGCTCCTCGAGCTCGACGGCCTCCGCCTCGCGCAGCTTGTGCCGCATCTCCGCGAGCTTCAGCCGGCGACGCGTCCGCTGGAGCACGATCTCCGCCGTCGCGTCGCCCAGCTCGGACTCGCCGTACATGAGCTCGAGCTGCGCGAGCTCCTCGCGCGTCTCGAGCAGCCGGTCCTCCGACGCCTGGAGGTCGAGCGCCGTCGACTGGAGCCGCCGCGGCTGCACGACGGCCTTGAAGTGGGCGGTGTCGTCGCGCGCGAGGCGCAGGGCCCGCTGCGCCGCGGCGAGCGCGAGCTCCTCGTCGGCCACGGCGACGGCGTGCGCGAGCTCGGTCGTCGCGCGACGGGCGGCGAGCTGCGCGACCTCGTGCGCGTGGTCCGCGCGACGCTCGTCGAGCTTGCGGCTCCGTTCGTCGAGGTCGCGGCGCTGCTCCTCCGCCTGCCGCGCCGTCGCCGGCCCCGGCTGCTGCGCCGCCTGCCTCCGCTCGAGCTCGCGGTACTCGCCGGCGCTCAGGCGCTGTCCGCTCGGGCCGCCGCACGCGACGAGGAGGGTGAGGCCGGCGAGGCCGGCGGCGAGGCGTGTGCGCATGGGCTGCTGCTCCGACGGGACGGGTCGCGATCCGCGCATGATACGGAGCGGGCCGCCGGGACCGAGGCCCGGAGGAAGGACGAAGGCGTGGCGGCGTCGCGCCGGGCGTCCGGGCGTCGCCGCGCGACCACGGCCCGCGCCCGACGCGGGCGCCCGCGCGCGACGCGCGGCACCCGCTGGAGCCCGGGCCGCGACGGCTGCTAGGCTGCCGGGTCGGTCCGAGCCCGCGCAGTCCGGCGCGCGCCGCACCGACGGAGGCCGTCATGAGCCAGCAGCTCCAGAGCTACCTGTCCGGCGCGTGGGTCACGGGATCCGGCGCGGGCACGCCCCTCGTCAACCCGACCACCGAGGAGACCCTCGCCAGCGCGAGCTCCGAGGGGCTCGACCTCGGCGCGGCCCTGGCGCACGCCCGCGAGACCGGCGGCCCGGCCCTGCGCGCGATGACCTTCGCCGAGCGCGGCGCGGCCCTCAAGGCGCTCAGCGCCGCCATCCACGAGCACCGCGAGGAGCTCATCGAGCTCGGCATCGCGAACGCCGGCAACACGCGCGGTGACGCGAAGTTCGACATCGACGGCGCGACCGGCACGCTCGCCGCCTACGCGCACTTCGCGAAGTCCATGCCCGAGGGCCGCGGCTACCTCTCCGACGGCGCCGCGATCCAGCTCGGCCGCACGCCCCACTTCCAGGGCCAGCACGTGTACGTGCCGCGCCACGGCGTCGCCGTGCACATCAACGCGTTCAACTTCCCCGCCTGGGGCATGATGGAGAAGGCCGCCTGCGCGCTGCTCGCGGGCATGCCGATCTTCGAGAAGCCCGGCACGCCCACCGCGATGATGGCCGAGCGCATCGCGCGCATCATCGTCGACAGCGGCATCCTGCCCGAGGGCGCGTTCAGCTTCCTCGTCGGCGGCGCCGGCGACCTCCTCGACCACGTCGGCCCGCAGGACTGCGTCGCGTTCACCGGCTCGTCCGGCACCGCGCGCATCCTCCGCGCGCACGCGGCCTTCGTCGAGCGCGGTGCGCGGCTCAACGTCGAGGCCGACTCGCTCAACGCCGCCGTCCTCGCCCCGGACGTCGAGGACGACGCGGACGTCTACGACATGTTCCTGCGCGAGGTGTCGCGCGAGATGACGCAGAAGGCCGGCCAGAAGTGCACGGCCGTGCGGCGCATCCTCGTGCCGGAGGCGATGATCGGCGAGGTCGGCGAGGCGCTCGTCGAGGCGATCGCGCGCGTCAAGGTCGGCGACCCGGCCGACAAGGAGACGCGCATGGGGCCGCTCACGAACGCGTCGCAGCTCGCGTCGGTGCACGAGGGCCTCGAGAAGCTCGAGTCCGTCGCCGAGGTGCTCTGCGGCGGCCGCGAGTCGCCCTTCGACAAGGGCGCGTTCCAGATGCCGACGCTGCTCCGCGCGAGCGCCGGCGACGCGGCGCCCGTCCACGCCGACGAGGTCTTCGGCCCCGTCGCCACGCTGCTCCCCTACTCGGGCGACGCGGGCGAGGCCGCCTGTCTCGTCGCCATGGGCGGCGGCTCGCTCGTCTCCTCGCTCTACTCCGACGACCGCGCGTGGGCCACCGAGCTCGCCCTCGGCCTCGCGCCGTGGAGCGGTCGCGTCTACATGGGCGCGTCCAAGATCTCGGAGCACGGCATGGGCAGCGGCCTCGTCCTGCCGAGCATGACCCACGGCGGCCCGGGCCGCGCGGGCGGCGGCGAGGAGCTCGGCGCCGAGCGCGGCATGCAGTTCTATATGCAGCGGTGCGCGGTGCAGGGCTTCAAGACGATCATCGAGGGATCGTTCACCGCCTGACGGCCGGCCGCCGACGCGTCCGCGACTGCGTACGCAGCGGGCACGGCTCCGGTAGCGGCTCCGGCTCCGGCTCCGGCTCCGGCTCCGGCTCCGGCTCCGGCTCCGGCTC
>JAUIEF010000281.1 GCA_030428785.1 bacterium | reverse complement strand
GCCGATCGCCGACCAGTCCGGGCCCGCGAGCATGTCGCGCAGCTCCCCGAAGTTCGACGCGACGGGCACGGACACGAGGTGCTCGGGCGAGATGGCCCAGTCCGGCGCGTAGAGAGAGGTGAGCGCCTGGTACGCGCTCGCGAAGGCCACGGCCGCGATGGGGCCCTGGACGAGCTTGAAGAACCCGCCCAGCTTCGTGAGCTTCACCTCCCACAGGATGAGGATGGCGAGGCAGACCATCGACACGAGGATCGAGTTGCCCGACAGGTCGGCCATCATCGAGTCGAACGCCGAGAGCGTCGTGTCGCCGTCCGGCTGCACGAACTCCATGTCGCCCACCGGGTCGGAGTCGTGGCCCAGCGCGTGCGGGATCTGCTTGAGGATGATGATGATCCCGATGCCGGCGAGCATGCCCTTGATGACCGACGTCGGGAAGAAGTAGGCGAGCACGCCCAGCTTCGCGAGGCCCATGACGACCTGGATGACGCCCGCGAGCACGACGGCGACGAGGAAGGTCTCGAAGCCGAGCTCGCCGATCGCGTTGAGCACGATGACGGCGAGGCCCGCGGCGGGGCCCGACACGCCGAGCGGCGAGTGGCTGATGAGCCCGACGATCAGGCCGCCGACGATGCCCGCGACGATGCCGGACACGAGCGGCGCGCCGCTGGCGAGCGCGATGCCGAGGCACAACGGCACGGCGACGAAGAAGACGACGATGCTCGCGGAGAGGTCCTTCTTCCACTCGCTGAAGAATGTCACGGGCGGGGTTCCGTCACGGAGGCGGGGCGATGCGGACCGGCGAGGGGCTCACCGGGTGGCGCCGCGGGCGCGTGCCCGCGAGGCGTCGGTCTGTCGGAGGCGCGGGTTCCGGGCTGTAGTCGCGGACGCCGGAAGACGATATGGTGAAGCCCGTGTCGGGAATCGCAATATAGGAACTTGAGTTCAGATGTCAAGGCCGCCCCCTCGCCAGACCGCTGCCCAGAGCGCTTCCCGACGCGCGCCGGCCTCCCCGACGGAGGGCGGCGGGCACCGTTGGACCTTCCTGAGCAACCACGCGCACGTCCTCATGCTCCTCGCGAAGGAGCCGGACGTCCGCATCCGCGACCTCGCCTCCCGGATCGGCATCACGGAGCGCGCGGTCTCGACGATCCTCCGCGACCTCGAGGAGGAGGGCCTCATCACCCGGCAGCGCGAGGGCCGTCGCAACACCTACGTCCTGACGCTCGACAAGCCGCTGCGTCACCCGGTGGAGCGGCACCGCTCGGTGCAGGACCTCATCGACCTGCTGCTGGGCTGAGCGGCGGGCGACGGGGCGGTCCCGTGACGCGGCGGACCGGCGGCGCGTAGGATGCGAGCGCCGTGGGCGCGACGGTCGGTCGGCCGTCGCCGCGGCGGCGCTCGGCCCGCGCCTACGGGCCGGCATCCTTGAACTCGGAATGAAGGGGGGCACATGGTGCGCGGGGCTGCGCTGTTCATCGATCTCGAGAACTTCTTCCTCAGCCGGGAGAAGCTCCTCGAGGGACGTCCGAACGAGTCGTTCAACTTCGCCGAGGAGCTGTCCGAGCTCGTCTCGATCGTCCGGGAGAAGGTCGGCGCGGGGCTGCGCAACGGCGACGAGCGGCGCATGGTCCTCATGCGCGCGTACGCCGACTTCAGCGCCCGCAGGAGCGACCGGTCCAAGGCCGATCGCCGGTTCGACTACTACCTGCGCGAGTTCTCGCGGGAGCTCATGGGACTGGGCATCGAGCCGATCCAGGTCTTCCGGTTCTCGCAGCGGAGCAGCAAGAACGCCGCGGACATGCGTCTCGCGATGGACGCCACGGCCCTCATGCGCGAGAACCCCGCTGTCGACCACGTCACGATCGTGAGCGGGGACGCGGACTTCACGCCGGTGGTGCTCGAGATGAAGCGGCACGGCGTGTACGTCTGTGTGATCGGCGTCCAGGGCTCGACGATGCAGCAGGGGGGCCTGCTCGGCTTCAGCGACGAGTTCGACTTCTTCGACGACCTCAAGGCCGCGCGCGCCGCGCTCGAGGAGTCGGGAGCGTCGAAGGGCGTCGAGGACATCGCGCGGGTGCGGGACGCCCTGCACACGGTGTTGAAGGAGCGCGACCCGCTCGTGTTTGCGGCCGTGAAGGCGCTCGTCTCCCGTGAGATGGACGCCGTGCTGAATCCCGCCGACTTCGGGTGCCGCAACGTCGGCGAGTTCCTCAAGCGCAACACCGCGGAGCTCGGCGTGCACGTCTACAAGGGTGGCGACGACTGGGAGGTGACGGCGCAGGCGGGGGACGCGGTCCCGGCCGACGGCGATCACACGGCGCACGCGTACCGTCGACTCCTCCGGAAGATGTCGCCGAAGCTGATCCTCGTGCCGCAGGCCGACTGGCAGGTCATCGTGCGGACGGTGTTCACGTTGCTGCGCGACGACGCCGGCAACCGGGAGTGCCTGGCGCGGCAGGACATCATCGACCGGGTGGTCGAGATGTGCGAGAGCGAGATCCAGGACGCCGGACGGAGCGTGCGGGCGGCGCTCTTCCAGATGTACCGGGCGGGCTGCTTCGAGCGCGCGCCGGATGACTCGGGGACCGCGCCGCGCATCCGATCCTGGGTGGACGACCCGGTGCGGTTGTTCACGGAGGTCCGGTCGGCGGACGACCTCACCTCCATCACGGTCCCGTATCTGGTGAGCGAGCTCGCGCGCCGACTCGCGGACGCCGGCAGCGGTCGCATCGACGCCGAGGTCCTCGCGAACCTCCTCTACGACTCGGAGCCGTCGGCCGAGCAGCGCGAGGAGATCGAGCGGCTCGTGGGCGAGGGGGATCCGGGCGAGGAGGAGCGGGAGCAGGGCTGACCGCCTACTCCACCGCGCCGCCGTTGCTCCACAGCGCGTAGAGGCGCTGTCCGACGACGAGCAGGTCGACGTCGCCGTCGCCGTCGAGGTCCGCCGCGCGCAGGCGCGTGCCGTCGACGGGGAGCGCGAGGCCGCGGGCGCCGACCTCCGCCGTGACGTCGACCCACGCGTCGCCGCGCCGCAGCTCGACGAGCACGCGGCGGCCGTCCAGGCGCGCGCGGTCCGGCACGCCGTCGCCGTCGAGGTCGGCGCGCGCCTCGAGCGCCGGCTCGGGCTCGTAGTCCGCGTCGACCGGCGCGTCGGTCTCGTGCCAGCTGCCGATGCCCGAGTACTCGAGCCGCACCCACGCGCCGTCGCGTCGCAGCACGTAGTCGTCGCCGTCGCGGTGCATCGCCTCCGCGGCGGCGACCTTCCCGAGCGCGGTCGCGGCCGTCGCGTCGACGTGCTTCCCGTCGACCCACTCGAGGTACCGGAAGTCCTCGGTCGTCGCGGCGACGACGTCCGCGTCGCCGTCCCCGTCGACGTCGCGCGCGTCCGCGTCGACGACGGGCGCCCGGTCGTACCCGACGGGGATCGACCGCGGCGAGAACACGAGCGGATCGCGCCCGCAGGCGACGGCGAGCAGCGCGAGGGCGGCGAGGCGGCTCAGCATGTCGAGATCCCAACGACTCGCGGGTCGGGACGCAAGTCGTCGGCGGCGCGGCCGGTCCCGGCGCGCGGGATCCGGCCGCCGGTCGCCACCCCGCGGCCCGGGGTCGTGTAGCCTGGAGCGTCGCGGGAGGGAGACCGCCACCCGGGGCACCGCCATGCGCACCGTCGCCGTCCTCGTGCTCGTCGCCGCGGGGCTCGCGGCCCCGCACGTCCCCGCCCAGTCGCCCTGGCTCCCGGACGGCGCGCTCACGGCGCCGGACGCGGCGCAGGACGACGGGTTCGGCGCCGCCCTCGCGCTCTCGGGCGACGTCGTGCTCGTCGGTGTCCCGGCGGACGACGACCAGGGCTTCGACTCCGGCGCCGCGTGGGTCTGGCGTCGCGTGGGCGGCCGCTGGACCGCCGAGCAGGAGCTCCTGCCGAGCGACGGGTTCACGAGCGGGCACTTCGGCTCCGCGGTCGATCTCGAGGGCGACCGCGCCGTCGTCGCCTCGCCCACGCGGGACCGCGTGTACGTCTTCGAGCGCGCGGCGGGCGTCTGGACGGAGCGGGCGATCCTCCAGGCCTCCGACGGCGCGTCGGGCGACGACTTCGGCGCGTCGGTGTCCCTGTCCGGCGACCGGTTGCTCGTAGGCGCGCCCCGACACACGGACCTCGGCGCGCTGTCGGGAGCCGCGTACGTCTTCCGGTCCGTGTCGGGCACGTGGCAGGAGGAGCAGGAGCTCCTCGCGAGCAACGGGTCGTTCAACGACCGGTTCGGCGAGGCGGTCGCGCTCGACGGGGATCGCGCGCTCGTGGGGGCGCCCCGCGCGGGCGACGACCTGCGCGGCGCGGTGTACGCCTTCGAGCGCGGGCGGACCGGCTGGAGCGAGGTGCAGACGCTGTTCCCCGCGGAGGGCGGCGCGCTCGACGTCTTCGGGACCGCCGTGGCGCTCGACGGCGAGCGCGCGCTCGTCGGCGCGCCGCGCGAGGACGCGCCGGTGCTCGACAGCCCCACCGAGCCCGAGAGCGAGCTGGAGAGCTTGCTCGGCCCCAAGGTCCGCACCCCGGTCGGCATCCCCAAGGACTACCGCCCGCTCGACGCGTCGCTGTTCGGGACGTACTCGCTGTTCAAGACGTTCTGAGCGCGGGGGGGGCGGACGCGGGTTCGGCCCCCTCCTCGAAACGGCGTGGTAGCCTCCGGCCGGGAACGGAGGCCTC
>JAUIEF010000044.1 GCA_030428785.1 bacterium | reverse complement strand
GGGCGGCACGCGTGCGCGGCGACCGTCGGCCCCGGGGCGACCGATCGCCCGACAGCACGGCCCCCCGGCGGCCGCGCCGTCAGCGCGAGGCGCCGTGCTCGCGCGCGGCACGCAGCGCGCGCTTCACGTGGACCGGCACCATCTCGCGGCGCCAGGTCGGGTCGCCGTCGATGTTCGTGAGCGGGTGGCAGACCTTGAACGCGGCGGCGGCGAGCTCCTCGACGAGCGCGTCGTCGAACGGGCGCCCCTCGGCGGCGGCCCCCAGCTTCTTGAGGTGGAGCGGCCGCGATGCGAGCGCCGACACGACGAGCCGCAGGTCGCGCACGACGTCGCCCTCGAGCCGGAACGCCGCGGCGACGGACAGCCGCGGGAAGTCGATGCTGTCGCGCGGGCGCAGCTTGGAGTAGGCCGTGTGGAGCCCCGGCGGCGGCGGCGGCACGAGGACCGCCTCGAGCAGCTCGTCGGGCTCGAGCGTCTTGTTGGAGACGCCGTCCTGCACGTAGAAGTCCGCGACGCCCACCTCGCGCACGCCGTGGTCGCGACTCCGCAGGCGCAGCGTCGCACCGAGCGTCGTGAGCACGGGCGCCGTGTCGTTGCTCGCCGCGGCGACGCAGCGCTTGCCGCCCTTCACGACGTGGCACACCTCGCCGTCCTTCTTGAGGCAGTATCCCAGCGCCTCGCGCCAGAAGTGCGTCTGGTTGATGTACACGCAGCGCGTGTTGAGGCACACGTTGCCGCCGAGCGTGCCCATGCGACGGTGGTGCGGCCCGGCGACGAGGCCGGCGGCCGTCGCGAGCGCGGGGTAGCGCGCGGTGACGAGCGGGTGCGCGGCGAGCGCCTCGAGCGTGACGAGCGCGCCGAGCTCGAGCCCGCCGCCCTCCGTCTCGCGCACCTCGTCCAGGCCGCCGAGCTTCGACAGCGAGACGACGACGTCCGCCTCCTCGATGCCGTGCTTGAGGTTCGGGACGAGGTCGGTGCCGCCGGCGAGCAGGCGCGCGCGACCGCCGTGCTCGGCGAGCAGCGCGAGGACGCCGTCCACGCTGTCGGGCGACTCGAAGCGGAACTCCGGGAGACGCAGCATCAGGACACCCCCGCCTCGGCGGTCCGCTTCTCGCGCAGCGCCGCGAGCACCCTGCCGGGTGTGAACGGCAGCTTCGTCATCCAGATCCCGCAGGCGTCGTAGAGCGCGTTCGCGACCGCCGGAAGCGAGCCGTGCAGCGGGCCCTCGCCCGCCTCCTTCGCGCCGTACGGTCCCTCGGGGTCGATGGACTCGACGATGAGCGCCTCGAGCTCCGGCGTGTCGAGCGTCGTGGGGATCGTGTACTCGAGGAGCGACGGGCGCTTGTGCAGCCCCGCCTCCGCGCCGACGTCGCCGTAGACCTCGTGGTGCTCGAGCGCGACCTCGGCGACACCCATGTAGGTGCTCCCCTCGATCTGGCCCTCGACCTGCACCGGGCTGATGGCGCGGCCGCAGTCGTGCGCGATCCACAGCTTGGGCACGTGGATCTCGCCGGTTTCCGGGTCGACCTCGACCTCCGCGACGTGCGCGGTGAAGGAGTACGCGGGTGACGCGCCGATCGTGCCGCCGCGGTAGTCGCCGCCGCGCTCGGGCGTGTTGTAGCTGCCAGACGCGGAGAGCGTCTCGAACTTCGCCTCCGCGAGCTGGAAGGCCTCCTGCGTCGTGAGGCGCCGGTCGCCGTCCTCGCGGTCGAAGGCGTATCCGTCGGCGAGCATGACCTGGCCCGCCGGGATGCCGAGCTTCTCCCCCACCGCGTCCTGCACCTGCTTCCGCAGCTTGCGGCCCGCGTCGACGGCCGCGTTGCCGGCCATGAGCGTGATGCGGCTGCTGTACGCGCCGAGGTCCACGGGGCAGAGGTCGCTGTCCGCCGCGACGACGCGCACCTGGTCGAGGCGCAGGCCGAGCTCCTCCGCGACGAGCGTCGCCATGACGCTCGTGCAGCCCTGCCCGATGTCCGACGTGCCGGTGAACACCGTCGCGAGCCCCGAGCGGTCGAGCTTCACGAGGATGCCCGCCTGCGGCATGTCGTTCGGGTAGACGCAGTAGTTCGTGCCGGAGATGTACATCGAGCCCGCGATGCCGATGCCGCGGTACGGCGGCAGCTTGCCGCGCTTGTCCTTCCAGCCGCTCGCGCGCTCGACCGCGTCGAGGCACTGCAGGAAGCCGTTCGACGTGACGGTCTGCCCGTTGACCGTCGTGACGTTCTCGCCCTGCCAGTTGCGGCGCCGGAAGTCGATCGGGTCGATGCCCAGCTGCGTCGCCATGCGGTCGAGCTGGATCTCGAGCGCGAACCGCGGCTGCACCGACCCGTGCCCGCGCTTCGGCCCGCACGGCGGCTTGTTCGTGAACACGCGCGTGCTGTCGAAGCGGTACGTCGGGAAGTGGCTCGGCCCGCAGAGCAGCTGGCCGGAGTAATAGGTGGTGACGAGCCCGAAGGACGAGTAGCTGCCGCCGTCGATGAGGATGCGGCTGTCCACGGCGGTGATCTTGCCGTCGGCGTCGCAGCCGCTGCGGAAGCGCATCTCCATGGGGTGCCGGCCGCGGTGCGTGTAGAAGGTCTCCTCGCGCGTGAGGAGCAGCTTCACCGGGCGGCCGGCCTTCCGCGCGAGCAGCGCCGCGCAGAACTCGTGGCCGAACGGGTCGCTCTTGCCGCCGAACGCGCCGCCCAGGTACGGCTGCACGATGCGCACGCGGTGCGCCGGCACCTCGAGCACCTTGGCGAGCAGGCGGTGCACGTAGTGCGGGATCTGCGTCGACGACCAGAGCGTGAGCACCCCGTCGCCGGACCAGCGCGCGACGGCGCAGTGCGGCTCGATGGGCGCGTGCGCCGTGCCGTGGAAGACGTAGTCGTCCTCGACGACGACCTCGCTGGCCTCGAGCGCCGCGTCGACCTCGCCGAACTCGAGGAGCACGTGCTTGGAGACGTTGCCCTTCTTGTTGTCCTCGTGGATCGCGGGGTCGTGCTTCTCGAGCGACTCGTGCGGGTCGAGGTACGCGTGGAGCACCTCGTAGTCCACGTCGATGAGGCGCAGCGCGGCGTTCGCGGTGTCCTCGTCGACGGCGGCCACCGCGGCGACCTCGTCGCCGATGAAGCGCACCTTGTCGACGGCGAGCGCCGTCTCGTCGGGCGTCCACGGGATGACGCCGTAGCGCTCGGGCATCTCCGTCCCGACGACGACCGCGTGCACGCCGGGCAGCGCCTCCGCCCTGCTCGTGTCGATGGAGCGGATGCGCGCGTGGGCGTGCGGGCTGCGCAGGATCTTGCCGTGCAGCATGCCGGGCAGCGCGATGTCGTCCGTGTACACCGCCTGGCCGGTCGCGACGGCCATGCTGTCGACCTTGCGCGCGCGCTTGCCGACGCGGTGGAACTCGCCGTGCGGCGCGTCCGGACCGTGCGTCCGGTTGATGCTCTTGCGCTCCATCAGCTCGCCGCCCGCTCCGCGGTCGCCGGCGCGTCCGCCTCGCCGCGCGCCCGCCGGCACGCGTTCTCGACGGCCTCGTAGATCTTCGTGTACCCGGTGCAGCGGCAGAGGTTGCTCGCGAGCGCGGCCTTGATGTCGTCGCGCGTGGCGTCCGGGTTCTCGGTCACGAGCTGTCGCGCGGCCATCATCATCCCGGGCTGGCAGAAGCCGCACTGGAGCGCGCCCGCCGCGTCGAAGCAATCCTGCACGACGTCCGGGCCGCCGGGCCCCACGAGCCCCTCGATGGTCGTCACCGCGCGCCCCTCGACGTCGGCCGCGAGCGTGAGGCAGGAGAGCACCGCGCGGCCGTCGACGTGGAGCGTGCACGCACCGCAGTCGCCCTTGTCGCAGCCCTGCTTGCTGCCCGTGAGACCGGCGCGGTAACGCACGACCTCCAGCAACGTCCAGTGGTCGGGCGCGGCGATCTCGACGTCGTCGCCGTTGAGCCGGAAGTGGAGCAGACGGGAGGGCACGAGGTTGGGTCCGAGCGGGTCACGAGGCGCGGTCGAGGCGCGGCCGGCCACTCTAGCAAGCCCCGCGTGCGGCGGGACAGGGTCCGCGCGGGCCCCGCGCGGACCGCCGACACGGCCCGCGGCGGGTGCGCCGCGCTCAGCCCGAGAGCGCCTCGGTGATGCGCGGCAGGGAGCTCTCGTAGCGGTAGCTGACGCCCATGTGGCCGCCGTCGAACTCCTCGTGGACGACGTCGACACCGTGCTTGCGCAGGGCGCTCACGACCTGCCGCGCGCCGAACTGGAGGTGGTACTCGTCGGAGAGCCCCGCGTCGACGAACACGAGCGCGCAGTCCCTCAGCACGTGACCCCGCTCGGCCGCGAGGACCACCGGGTCGTGCTCGAGCCAGCGCGCCCAGACGTGCTCGCGCAGGCGTCCCGTCCGCAGGTCGAACGGCAGGTCGACGCCGAAGGGCTCGCTCGCGTCGGGCGAGTAGCACGCGGCCATCGCGAACACGCTCATGGCCACGAAGAGCGCGGACGACTTCTTGGGCGCGGCCTCGAACGCAGCGACGAACTCCCGGACGCCGCCGTGCCGGTCGAGCTGCTCGAGCAGCCGCCCGAACTCCGGCTTGTACCCCAGCTCGAAGTCCGCGTCGCCGCTGTGGCTCACGAGGGCACCGAACACGCCGGGCCGCCGCATGCCCGCGTGGAGTGCCCCGAACCCGCCCGACGACTTGCCCATGAGGCCGCGCCGCGCGGGCCGCCCGCCGACGCCGCAGACGTCCTCGACGAACGGGAACACCTCGTCGACCAGCCAGTCCTCGTAGCGGCCCGTCGCGTTCGAATTCACGTACTGGCTGCCGCCGAAGCGCGTGAAGCCGTCGGGGAAGACGAACGCGCACGGCGCGCAGCGTCCGTCCCGCAGCAGGCGCTCGTAGCGCTCCGGGAACGACGGGTCCCACGGCGTGCCGTGCAGCGCGCTCCGCCCGTTGCCGCCGTACCCGGCGAGCACCGCGACGAGCGGCAGGTCGTCGCGGGCGCCCGGCGGCAGGTACACGGGCAGCTCGCGCACCGCGGGATCGCCGAGCGGGTTGTCGCGGAGGGCCTCGCTCTCGTGGACCAGGTACGTCAACTCGCCGGACAGCATGGCCGAGAGACTAGCAGCAGCCAGCCCCCTGACGCGATCTCGGAACCTCCTGTATCATCCGACCCCGCGGGGGAGCCGAGGTCCTGGCTCCGGACAGTCAGTCATTCGTGCAAGGAGTACGCCTTCGATGGTCGTCGGACGTGTGAAGTGGTTCAGTGACAGCAAGGGTTACGGGTTCATCGAGGTCGAGGGTCGCTCCAAGGACGTGTTCGTCCACTACAGCGACATCGACGGCGAGGGCTTCAAGACGCTCGAGGAAGGCGCGAGCGTCGAGTTCGAGATCGAGAGCGGCAACCAGGGCGATCGCGCGCGCAGCGTGAACAAGATGGCGGAGGCCTGAGGTGCCCATCGAGTCCATGGACTGCAAGGGCGCGCACGAGGCGATGCAGGGCGACGCGTCCTGCCGGTTCCTCGACGTCCGCACGACGCAGGAGTACGACCAGGGTCACCCCGCGGGCGCGGTGAACGTGCCGTGGGCCGTGGTCGATCCGGCGAGCGGACAGATGGCGCCCAACCCCGACTTCCTGCCGACGGTGAAGAAGCACTTCGGCAACGACACGAAGCTCTACCTGTCGTGCCAGATGGGGGGACGCTCGCTCAAGGCGTGCATGGACCTCGAGGCCGCCGGGTTCACCGACCTCGTGAACGTCGACGGCGGCTTCGGCGGGCGACGCGACCCGATGGGCCAGGTCGTGGCGCCGGGCTGGGCCGAGTCCGAGCTCCCCGTCGAGGACACGCGGTCGACCTACGGCGAGCTCTGCGGGAGCTGACGCGCGACGACCGCCGCGACGTCGAGCACCCGAACCACGCGCTCGGTCGTCGACGCGCGGTTCAGCCCGCGAGCTGCTCGGCGAGCGCGTCCGGGTCCGTGGCGGGCTCCGTGCACGTGCCGCCGCGGCACACGTAGGCGGCGGCGCGGCCGTCCCGCGCGGTCTTCGCCGCGAGCAGCGGGAAGGCCTCGGCGTCCGCGGCCGCGACGCCCTCGCCCGGCACGCGGAACACGCTGCCCCAGGGCGCGCCGCGGCTCCGCGCCACCGCGACGAGCGCGTCCGCGCCCTCGCCGTCCGCCACGACCACGGTCGGGCTCCCCGCGGCGACGCGCTGGAGCGCGAGGAGCATGCGTGAGAACGCCGACGGGACGCGTCGTGCGAAGGGCTCCATCATGGCGAGCGCCCGGTCCGCCTCGCGGCGCAGCTCGAGGTCGCCCCCGAGGTCCGCGAGCCGGTGCGCCGCGTCGATCATGACGGCGTTGCTCGAGGGGATCGCGCCGTCCTCGAGGTCGCGCGGGCGCGCGACGAGCTCCTCGTGGTCGTCGGCGGTGAAGAACCAGCCGGCCCGCTCCCGGTCGGCGAACCGCTCGCGCACGACGGCCGTGACCTCGCGGGCGCCGCGCAGCCAGCGGAGGTCGCCGTCCGCCTCGAAGAGGTCGAGCAGCCCGGCGGCGAGGTAGCTGTGGTCGGCGAGCGTCGCCTGGAGGTGCGCGCGACCGGCGCGGTACGTCGCGAGCAGCCGCGTCCCGTCCGGCCGCATCGTCGTGAGGCAGAACTCCGCCGCGCGCTGCGCCGTCTCCAGGAAGCGCGGCTCGCCGAGCGCCGTCGCCGCCCGCGCGAGCGCCGAGATCATGAGCCCGTTCCACGCGACGAGCACCTTGTCGTCCGTGCCCGGGTGCACGCGCTCCTCGCGGACCGCGAAGAGCTTGCACCGCAGGTCGTCGAGGCGCGCCGTCATCTCGTCGACGGTGAGACCCAGCTCCCCGGCGAGCTCCGCGTCGGGCTTCGGGCGCAGCAGCACCCAGCTGCTCCCCTCGAAGTTCTCCGACTCCCCGAGCCCCCACGCGACGTCGACGAGCTTCGCGTGCTCCTTCCCCACCACGCCGAGCACCTCATCGCGCCGCCACGCGAAGAACTTGCCCTCCTCGCCCTCGCTGTCCGCGTCCTGCGTGCTCCACAGGCCGCCCGCCTCGTCGACCATCTCGCGCAGCACCCACTCGCAGCACTCGCGGGCCACGCGCGCGAAGTCCTCGCGCCCGGTGATCCGCGCGGCCTCGAGGTACGCGGGCACGAGCAGCGCGTTGTCGTAGAGCATCTTCTCGAAGTGCGGGATGGCCCACTCGCCGTCGGTGCTGTACCGCGCGAAGCCGCCGCCGAGCTGGTCGTAGATGCCGCCGCGCGCCATGCAGTCGAGCGTGTGCTCGGCCATGACGAGCGCCTGCGGATCGCCCGTCACGACGTGCTGCCAGAGCGCGACGCGGATGTTGTCGGCGTGCGGGAACTTGGGCGGGCCGCCGAAGCCGCCGTGCCGCGGGTCGTACTGCTGCCCGAGCTGCTCGAGCGCCGTGTCCATGAGGTCGAGCCGCGGGCGCTCGGCGTCCGGGCCGAGCTCGGGCAGCAGCTCGGAGGTGAGCGTCATCTGCCGCACCTGGTCCGTGATCGCGTCGGCGCGCTTGACGATCTGGTCCTTCGTGTTGCTCCAGGCGTTGGCCATCGTGCCGAGCACGTCCGGGAACGCGGGCTGCCCGTAGCGCGCGATGAGCGGCCAGTACGTCCCCGCGAAGAACGGCTTCCGCTCCGGCGTGAGGAACACGCTCATGGGCCAGCCGCCGTGGCCGCTGATCATCTGCGTGGCCTTCATGTAGACGTCGTCGAGGTCGGGGCGCTCCTCGCGGTCGACCTTGATGTTCACGAAGTGGTCGTTCATGAACGCCGCGACGTCCTCGTTCTCGAAGGACTCGTGCTCCATGACGTGGCACCAGTGGCACGCGCTGTAGCCGATGGAGAGGAAGATCGGCTTGTCCTCGTCGACCGCGCGTCGCAGCGCCTCCTCGCCCCACGGGTACCAGTCGACGGGGTTGTGCTTGTGCTGGAGGAGGTACGGGCTCGTCTCGTCGGCGAGCCGGTTCGTCGGTCGTGTGTCGTCGGCGTTCGTCATGCCGGACGTTGTAGACGATCGCCGGGCGCGGCGTCGCGTCGGTCCCACGGACGTGCATCGCCCGACCGCGGGGTCGGGAAGCGCGGGGCGACGACGCACCGTCCGGGAGCAGCGATCGCACGCGCCGTCGCGCGGCCGGCGCCCGCGCACCGTCTCGGCGCGCACCACCGCTTCCCCGCCTCGCGCGGTCGTGCGAGACTCCCGCCGTCCCCACGGAGGCCGGCCCCATGCCCCGCGCCCGCGACCCCCTCGTCGAAGCCGGCGACGTCCTGCACGCCATGGCGCTCGACTACCCCGAGGCGACGCTCGACCACCCGTGGGGCCACGACGCGTACAAGGTGCGCAAGAAGGTGTTCCTGTTCCTGTCGCGCGAGCCCGGCCGGCTCGGCCTGAGCCTCAAGCTCCCCGCCTCCTGCGACGACGCCCTCGCGAACGACTGGGCGGAGCCGACGGGCTACGGCCTCGGCAAGCACGGCTGGGTGTCGGCGGAGTTCAAGAAGGGCGACCGCCCCCCGCTCCCCGAGCTCCAGCGCTGGCTCGACGAGAGCTACCGCGCGGTCGCGCCCAAGACGCTCTCGAAGCAGCTCGACGAGGACCCGCGACTGCGCTGAGGACTCACAGCGCGCGCCCGCACTCCTGGCAGAACTTCGAGTCCTCCTCGTTGAGCTTGCCGCAGGCGCCGCACTTGATCATGACGACGCGCTCGGGCTCCGACGCACGCCGACCGAGGTCGACGTCCGCCTCGTCGAGCGCGTCCCCGACCATGCCGCCCGCCATGCGGCTCCACGGCTCGAGCTCGCCGCGGGCGCGCTCCGGGTCGAGCACGAGGCCCGAGCCGGCGACACCGCGCGCCGCGACCCGACGCATGCCCCCACCGGCCGCCACGAGCAGGATGCCGACGACGCTTCGGACCGCCATGCCGCTCATCGAGCTGCTCGCGCCGGGCACGCCGACGCCCCCGACCACGAAGAAGTTCGAGAGGAAGAGGACCAGCCCGACGCCGCTCACCACCCAACCGAGCATGTAGAGCGACTTGCGTTCGGGGGAGATCGTGCGCGCCATGGGTCCTCCGGGTGCTCGCCGGTCGCGACCGGCGTCCTTGGGATCGGACGCCCCGATCTTGCGGCGCGGCGGCGCGGGCGTCCAGTCGTGCCGCACCGGCGAGAGGCGCGGGCATCCCGCCGCGGCGGTGCGAGGCGCACGACCTCGCCCCGCTCCGCCGCGCGCGACTCCGCGCGACGGGGTCGGCCGTCAGCTCGACGGCTTCCGCACCGCCACCCGCGTCTGCCGCAGCACGACCCATCCGGCGAACACGCCCGCCATCCCGAGCAGCGCGAGCAGGCGGAAGAGCCCGTCGAACTCCCAGCGCTCGCGGCTGTAGAGGCCGGCCATGAGCCAGGGCGCCGGCGAGGCCACGAGCAGCGCGACGACGAACTTCAGCGCGAACGCCGTCGCGCGCCGCCGCGCCGGCGAGTACACGGCGAGCAGCTTGTTCTCGATGGGCTGCGTCATGAAGTTCATGAACGCGAAGCTGCCCATGAGCATGAACGGCCACGCGGGCTCGTCGAGCGACTGCGCGAGCGACAGCAGCGTGAGCGGCTGGAGCAGCAGCAGGACCGCGTAGCGCGAGGCCGCGAAGTGGTCGCGCGCGAGGATGCCGCCCACGTACTGGCCGATCGCTCCCACCCCCATGACGATCGCCATGAGGGTGCGCTCCTCGACGATCCACGTCCCGAGCGACTGGACCGCCTCGGGGTACATCGCGAGCCAGCCGTCGAGCAGGAACGCGTTGCACCCCATCGCGAGCAGCAGCGCGGCGACGAGCAGCGGCCCGCCGTGACGCTTCTTCGAGCGCCTGCCGCCGTCCGCGGCCCGCTCGCCGTCGTCGGGCACCGGACCCGCGCGCACGAGCCCGCGTCGCACGAGCACGTGCGTCGCGATCGCGCCGACGACCGCCGCCCCCGCCACCGCGACGAACCCCGCCCGCCACCCGAGGCCGGACCCCACCGCGAGCGGCGCGAGGAACCAGCCCACGCCGCCGTACACGCCGAACAGCCCCATCGCGCGACCGAGCTCCTGCGACGGCACGCTCATCGCCACGAGGCTCAGCCCCGCCGGGTGGAACAACCCCGCCGCGAGCCCGAGCAGCGTGTGCGCGACGAGCAGCGCGCCGAAGGTCGGCGCCCACGCGCACCCGAGCGACGCCGCCGCCATGAGCCAGAAGAAGGCCGCGAGCACGCGCGCGGGCCCGAGGCGGTCGCCCAGCAGCCCCGCCGGCACGGACGCCGCCGCCATGGCGAAGGTGTACGCCCCCATCGCGAGGCCGACGTCCGCGACGCCCACGCCGAACTCCGACGCGACCGCCGTGAGCGTGATCGCCGGCAGCGCGATCTTCGTGCCGTGGCACAGCGCGTGCCCGCCGCTGCTCAACCAGAGCGCGGCGCGCGGATCGGGGGCCCCGCCCGCGACGGGCGCGGGCGGAGTCGTCGACGTCACGGGGACCGTGGGACCGTGCCGGCCGTCAGCTCGCGCTCACCGCCGTGAGGCGCGCCTCGAGCTGCTCGAACTGCTTCCACATCTCGGCCGGCATGCGGTCACCGTACTCCTGCAGGAACTCCTTCTGTCCCTGCAGCTCGCCCTGCCAGGCCTCCGGGTCCACGCCGAGCAGCCGCTCGAGCGTCGGCTCGTCGATGTCGATGCCCTCGAGGTCGATCGTGCCCGGCGCCGGCACGTGACCGATGGGCGTCTCGACGGCGTCCGCCTCGTCGGCGCAGCGCTTCAGGATCCACTCGAGGACGCGCATGTTCTCGCCGAAGCCCGGCCAGATGAACTTGCCCTGGTCGTCCTGGCGGAACCAGTTCACGTGGAAGATCTTGGGCGTCTTCTCGGACTTCTTGCCCATGGCCAGCCAGTGGGCGAAGTAGTCGGCGAAGTTGTATCCGCAGAACGGCTTCATGGCCATCGGGTCGCGGCGCACGACGCCGACGGCGCCGGTCGCGGCGGCGGTCGTCTCGGACGCGGCCATCGCGCCGACGTACACGCCGTGATCCCAGTCGAAGGCCTCGAAGACGAGCGGCGCGGTCTTCGCGCGGCGGCCGCCGAAGATGATCGCGTCGATCGGCACGCCCTGCGGGTTCTCCATCTCGGGCGACGCCACCGGGCACTGCCCGGCCGGCGCGGTGAAGCGGCTGTTCGGGTGCGCCGCCTTCTCCGTGCTGTCCGGCGTCCAGGGGTTGCCCTTCCAGTCCGTCGCCTTGGCGGGCGGCGGGGAGAGGCCCTCCCACCACGGCTGGTTGTCCTCGGTGACCGCGGTGTTCGTGAAGATGCTGTTCGTCTTGAGCGACTCGAGCGCGTTCTTGTTGGTCTTCTCGCTCGTGCCCGGCGCGACGCCGAAGAAGCCCGCCTCCGGGTTGATCGCGTAGAGGCGGCCGTCCTCGCCGTAGCGCATCCAGGCAATGTCGTCGCCCACGCACCAGGCCTTCCAGCCCTTGTAGTGCGCCGGCGGGATGAGCATCGCGAGGTTCGTCTTGCCGCACGCGCTCGGGAAGGCGGCGGTCACGTACTTGACCTCGCCCTGCGGGTTCTCGAGGCCGAGGATGAGCATGTGCTCCGCCATCCAGCCCTCGTCGCGCGCCTGCGCCGACGCGATGCGCAGCGCGTGGCACTTCTTGCCGAGCAGCGCGTTGCCGCCGTAGCCCGAGCCGAACGACCAGATCTCGCGCGTCTCGGGGAAGTGGCAGATGTACCGGCGGTCGGGGTCGAGCTCGCCGGTGCTGTGCAGGCCCTTCACGAAGTCGGTGCTGTCACCGAGCTTGTCGAGCGCCTGCTGCCCCATGCGCGTCATGATCTTCATGTTGACCGTGACGTACGGGCTGTCGGTGATCTCGACGCCGACCTTGCTGTACGGCGAGCCGACCGGGCCCATGCAGTAGGGCACCACGTACATCGTGCGGCCCTTCATGCAGCCGTCGAAGAGGCCCGTGAGCTTCTCCTTCATCTTGGCCGGGTCTTCCCAGTTGTTGTTGGGACCGGCGACGTCCTTGTCCTTGCTGCAGATGAAGGTGAGGTGCTCGACGCGCGCGACGTCCGTCGGGCTGCTGCGGTGGTAGTAGCAACCGGGCCACTTCTGCTGGTCGAGCTCCTCCATGAGCCCGTTGCCGAGCATGAGCTGGATGAGCTTGTCGTACTCCTCCTGGGAGCCGTCGCACCACTGGATCGTGTCGGGCTTGGTGAGGGCGGCGACTTCGTCCACCCAGCTCTCGAGGGCCTTGTTCTTCGTGGTCATGGCGTTCGGCTCGTCGACTCGTCGTTGCGTCTGAGGAGGTTCGAGGTCCCCGTGCAGTCCTGCTTTTCGGGGACAGATTGAAAGCGTCGCATCCTAACGAAGCGCGGTTCACGTGAAAACCCGTCCCGCGCGTCGTTTTGCCGCGGCCCGGGCGACGGGGCCGCCGGTCAGGGCGCGAGGAGCGCGACGCCGCCGCTCGACGCGACGCCCTCGCCGTCCTCGACCCAGGCCTGGACCACGAGCCGCGCGCCCGCCGGGAGCTCGGCGGGCCAGCGCTCCACGACGAGCGACCACGCGCCCTCGGCGTCCGTGCGGAGCGGCAGGACGTGCTCGACCGCCACGACGAGCGCGCCGTCGACGCCCGGCACGGGGCCTTCGGTCGCGCGACGCCCCACGAGGAGCGCCCCGCGCGCGCCGGCCGGCGCGCCGCTCAGGAGCAGCCGCAGCGGGCGGCCCGGTTCGAGCGAGCCCTCGGCCCGGAGCGTCGGCGCCGCGCCGGACGGCCCCGCCGTGGCGAGGCCCACACCCTCGAAGGGCGGGAGGGTCCAGCGCGCGAGGAAGGTGTCCGAGGCGCCGTTGAAGGAGGCGTCGAGCGCGCCGGGCACCGGCAGGTCCGACGACGTCGTCACGCCCGCGACGACCGCCGCGCCCAGGCCGTCGAGCGCGACCCCGCGCCCGCCGTCGTCGCCGGCGCCGCCGTGCAGCGTGCCGTAGAGCAGCTGCGTGCCGCTGCTCGCGAGCCGCGCGAGGAACGCGTCCTCGCCGCCCGCGTTGTCCGGCTCGTAGGTCGGCGCGAAGGTCCCGGCGGCGGGCGCCGTCGGCGACGCGCCGGGTCCGCCCGTCGGCGCCGCGCCCTTCGACGTCGCGCGCGAGGGGCCGCCGGCCTTCCCCCCGCCGTCGACGGTGCGCACGGGCGCCGCCGACTGCACCGGGAAGTCCGCCGACGTCGTCGCGCCGGTCACCGTCGGCTGCCCGCCGGTCGTCAGCGCGAGGTCGTCCGCGGCGTCGTCGCCGTCGCCGCCGAGGAACGTCGACCACAGGAGCGACGCGCCGTCCGCCGAGAGCTTCGACACGAACGCGTCCGTCGCGCCGCCGCCGAACCCCTCCTGGAAGGCGCCGGCCGTCGTCGGGAAGTCGTCGCCGGCCGTCCAGCCCGCCACGACGACGTCGCCGTCCGCGTCGAGCGCGACCGTCCGCCCCGACGTCTCGAACAGGCTGCCGAGGAACGTCGCCCACGCGAGCGTCGACCCGTCCGCCGACACGCGCAGCACGAACGCGTCCGTCTCGTTCGGGATGCTGCCGTTGAAGGTCTCGTCGTACGCGCCCGCCGTCGCGGGGAAGTCCGAGGAGCCCGTGATGCCCGTCACGACCGCCGAGCCGTCGGCGGCCACGGCGACGCCGAACGCCTCCTCGCGGAGCGAGCCGCCGACGTAGGTCGCCCACGCGTACGCGCTCGCGTCGGCGGCGAGCCGCGCGACGAAGAGGTCGTTCGTGAAGAAGATGGAGTTGAACGTCTCGTCGTACGCACCCGTCGTGGCGGGGAAGTCGTTGGAGGTCGTCGTGCCGGCGAGCGTGCAGACGCCCGTCGCGTCGACGGCGACCGCGTTCACGACGTCGTCGGCGTTGCCGCCCACGAGCGTCGACCAGACGAGCGCGCCCGACGCGTCGAAGCGCGCGACGAAGCCGTCCGCGCCGCCCGGGTCCGCCGCGCCCACCGTGCCCGGCGACCGCGGGAAGTCCGTCGAGGCCGCGCGCCCGACGACCGTCACCGAGCCGTCGACGCCCACCGCGAGGTCGCGCGCGCCCTCCGGCTCGAAGGTCGTCGTGTCGGCGCCGCCGAAGTAGGTCGCGTAGACGAGCGCGCCCGTCGCCGCGTCGAGGCGCGCGATGAACGCGTCGTTGTTGCCGGCGCGGTTCCCCTGGTGCGCGCTCGCGACCGGGAAGTTCGGGCTGCCCGTCGACCCCGCGACGACGAGGTCGCCGTCCGGCGCGAGCCCCACGGCCGTCGCCTCGTCGAGCAGCGTGCCGCCGAGGTACGTGCCGTAGCCGAGCCCCGGGTCGACGACGAGCGGCCGCGACGCGTCGCGCACGTCGACCTCGAAGCCGAAGCGCGCGTCGCCCAGCAGGCGGAACCGCGCGCGCACCGGCACGCGCCCGCCCGCGTCGTCGACCTCCCAGGCCGCGGGCAACGACTGCTCGAGCGGCCCCGCCGCCGTCTGCACGACGAGCCGGTCCGGAGCCGCGAGCTCCAGCCGCTCCGCGCCCTCGCACGCGACGACGACGTCGTCGAGCGACGCGCCGGGCGCGAGCAGCAGGTCGTACGCGAGCCGACCGCCGCGCTCCACGAGCCGCACGTCGACGCCCTCGTGCACGCCGCGCCAGCGCACGCTCTCCCAGAGCGGCGCGTCGTCGACCCACCGCGCGGGGTCGTCGCCGCGGTAGTACCGCGCGACGCCGGCCGCGCGCACGGCGCCCTCGACCCGGCACGCGTCCGCCGCGCCCTCGAAGCGCAGCGCGACCGTCCGCGCGTCGTCGTCTCCCGCGTCGAGCCGCAGCACGAGCTCGTCGCGCAGCACCCACGCGTGGAGGTCGCCCTGCCGCGCCGTGAAGCGCACGCGCGCGTCCTCCTGCCCGCGGTTCTCCGTGAACCGCACGGGGAAGGGTGCGTCACCGACGCGCGGGACGGGGGCCGACGGCACGACGTGGCCGACGGCGACGACGGCCGTCAGGACGGCCGGCAGCAGGGAGAGGAGCATGGTGGGAGATTCAGGGGAGCGGCCGTCGCGCGGGAGTCGCGACGGCGGGCGCCTCGGGAGCGGCGCTCGGGGAGGAGAGGGTACCGGCCGCCCAGAATACCGCCGATCCGTCGGGCGTCACCCCCGCGGACACGCGGCGGTCGGGCCACGCCTCGAGCAGCCCCTCGGTGAACCCGGGCAGGCTCTCGAGGTCGACCCGCAGCTCCCCGTCGACGAGCCCGAAGACCGGGTCGTGCTCCTGGAGGAACTCGCGGCCGGAGCGCGCGTCCGAGCGGGGCCCCACGTCCTCGACGACGAGGTCGATGAGCGCGGGCACGAGCTGACGACCCAGCGCCATGAGCTCCCCGTAGCGGATCCTGCGCGTGATGATGCGGCGCCACACCGCGGCGTCCGTGCCGAGCCGCGACGCCTCGAGCATCCACGCGCCGGGGACCTGCTCGCGCCCCTCGTCGGCCGCGCGCACGCACAGCGCGTGCAACGCCTCGACGCCCTCGAGCTCGAGGATCCGCGACACGACGAGGTAGCCCAACCCGTACAGCCGCGGGTCCGACACGGCGACCTGGTACGGACGGAAGAAGCCGCCCGAGTTCCCGTCGCCGTCGTCGAGCGCGCGCGCGAGGTCGATGGGCTTGCGCCCCTCCTCGATCGCCGGGAAGGTGAGCGTCGCGAGCCGGCTGCCGCGCCGACCGCGCCGGTGCCGCGACCAGATGCCGAACTCCAGCCCGCCCACCGCGGCCCCGGCCTTCGCGAGGTGGTCCGCGCGCAGCGAGCCCGCCACCTGACGGTTGAGCTCCTCCTGCATCCAGTCCGCCAGCCCCTCCTCCGCCACCGGCGGCAGGGTCTTCCAGCTCGGGCCGAGCATCGCGTGCACGAGCTCGTGCGCGAGCGACGCGGAGAGCTCGATGCGCTCGCCGGCCAGGAGATGGATGCGACCGTCACCCTCGACGGTGAACGCCGGCACCTGGCTGTCGACGCTCCAGCCGCGGTACACGGAGAGCGTCTCCTGCACCCACACCTCGAGCTTCTCCGGCCGGGTGTCGGGCAGCCGACGCTGCACCTCGGGCACGAGCGAGTCGAGCAGGCCCGCGACCATGTGCCCCGTCCAGCGGTGGTCGCTGCGCACCGTGCCGTGCCCCGTCTCCACGTGCAGCCGCGGCGGCGGCGCGAGACAGCCCGTGAGCCCCAGCACGAGCGCGAGGCCCAGGAGGAACACGGGACGTCGGGGCACGGGCGGCTCCGGAGGACACGGGCGAGGGGGAGGAGGGCGGGAGCGCTTCCCCCAAGGTTATCCCGGGATCCGGGACCCGGACCGGGAATCCGGATGCGGGATCCGGACCCGGAGCCGGACCGAGACCCGGATGCAGGATCCGGAACCTGATGCGGGAACCTGATGCGGGAACCTGATGCGGGAGCCGGATGCCGATGCCGGATGCCGGAACCGGATGCGGGAGCCGGTGCCGGTGCCGGATGCGGGTACCGGAACCGGTGCCGTCTCGGCAGCCGGATGCGGGAACCGCGCCGTGAAGCGGCAGCCGTCCAGGGATCGAGAGCGGGGGCCGATCCGGATGCGAGCCGCGGGGCCCGTCCGGGATGCGGGAGCGGGTTCGGCGATGTGAGAGCCCCAGCGGGCTCGGCATCCGGTTCCGGTTCCGGTTCCGGAAGCCGGAGCCGCGGTGGCCGGCGGGATCCGGCCGCGACCTCGCGCCGAGCCGCGAAGCGGTGGGACGAGCCGCGGCGGGATCCGCCTCCCGCGCGTTCGTCGACCGCGGCCGGGACGGTCGCGGCACGGCACCCGACAGTGGTCGACGGCGACGAGGGCCTCCGCCTGGGGCGCGACGACGACCGGAGAGGTTGCCCCGAGACGAGGCCGTCCTCGGCCGAGGCAGGATCGGCGACCACGGCCGTGCCGGCGACCTCGCGCGCGCGCTGACCCCGCTCAGTGCGTCATCGACCAGAGCATGGCGACCACGCGGTCGAGTCGCTCGAGCGCCGGCTGCACCTGCTGCTCCGTGAGGTCACCCCATGCGAGCGCGGTGCGCAGCGCGACGCGCACCTCCTCCGCCGAGCCGCACGCGATGCGCCAGGCGTGGAGCCGGTCGCTCCCCGTGCGCTTCCAGCCCTCGGCGATGTTGAGCGTCATCGAGGACGCGGCCCGCTTCACCTGCCGATGAAGATCGCGGTCGCGGACGCGCAGCGCATCCATGGGCCGACGCAGGTCCGCCACGACCTCGAGCGCGACCTCGAGTACCTCCAGCATCGGGACCTCCGCGCAGGGATCGACCGCACCACCACGGTGCCGCGACACACGCACGACGGCTCGTCACCCCGCGCGTGACGCGTCCGCGATCACGAAGCGCGAGGACGCGCGCCCCCCACTCCGCTTCGCACCGGCGGCGCGAGATCCCGCCACGCGATCGCGCCTCTGCCTCCGGTCTCCCTGGATCCGGCTCGCCGTACCCGACCCGCATCCGGAACTCGCAGCCGCGAACGACTCCCGCAACCGCATCCCGTTCCGGCAGCGGGAACCGGCGTCGGAAGCCGGCGCCGGAACCGGCTACGGTTCCCGGATCAGAACCTCGAGGCCCGCCCCGGTCCCCGATCGCAGGTCCGGTTGGCTGCTCCCGCTCTTCGATCCGGCTGCCGGCTTCCCGATCCGGCTTCCGGCTTCCCGATCCGGCTTCCGGCTTCCAGGTCCGGCTTCCCGATTCCCGATTCCGGATCCAACTCACGAATCCGCAACGGTCCCGGATCCGGACCCGCCACCGCCACCGCCACCGTCGCGGCCCGGCCCCGTCCCCGTCCCCGAACCCGTGTCCGGTCAGTACCGCCCGGCCTGGACGGCCTGGCCGGCGGCGTCGAAGCGGACGAAGTACCGCTCGGGCTCCCACAGCATCGTGTGCCCACCCGGCGGTCCCATGTCGCGGACGCGGGTGGGATGGCTGAGGAAGGCCCACACGACCTCCTGCTCCGACATCCCGATGGTGATCTGCCCGGCGAGGATCCGCCGGACGCGCTCGGGCCGGGTCTGGTCGAGGAAGGCGAGGCCCTCCTCGCGCCGCTGCCGCACGCTGTCCTGCGCGAGGTCGTCGATGACGCCGGCGGGCACCTGGAGGATGACCTGTCCGGGCTTCTGGCTCGGCGGCGCGGGCACGGCCGGCAGGCGGGGGTCGAGCACGCCGCAGGACGCGACGCCGAGGAGCAGCAGGACGAGCAGCGCGTGGGTCTTCACGGCGCGGATCATACCGTCCCCGCCCGCCCCGTTCCGCTGCCCGCCCGCGCCGCCGCGGAATCCGATCGCCGACTCGCGCACGAATCGGCGACGCCGGGACGCCACGGGGGCCGTCCCCCCGTCGGATATGGTGGTCCCGCCCCCGGGCCCGGAGAGAGGTGTCGATCGATGAAGTCCCTGCCGTGGATCCTCGCGGTCGTCGCGTTGGCCGTCGTCGTCGGTGTGTGGCAGCTGCTCGAGGAGCCCACGGAGGGTGTCGGCGACGGCGCCACCGTGGTCGTCGGGCGCGAGGGCCCCGCGTCGAGCGCGCCCGCCGTCCCCGCGCTGCCCGAGGCGTCGGGCGACACCTCGACCGTCCAGCCGATCGCCGTCGAGCCGGACCTCCCGGAGGTCGAGGAGACCGCCGGCTCCGCGCTCCCCGAGCGCTACCGCAAGGCGCTCGGCGGGCTGATCGGCCGCGTCGTCGAGGAGGACGGCACGCCTGTCCCCGACTTCGAGGTCGCGCTCGCCGCGGGCGGCCTCTCCACCGTGCCGCTCGCGTTCGACGCGCCGTTCACCGGCGACGTCGACATCGAGCCCATCCTCGCGTCGTCGCGCACCGACGGCGAGGGGCGCTTCCGACTCGCCGGCGTGCCGACGCGCGTGCTCGGCGTGCTGCTGCTCGACCCGGGCGGGCCACGGGCGGGCATGCACTTCCTCGAGGAGTCGCCGGTGTCGGCGCAGGAGCGTGACCTCGGCGACATCGTGCTGCCGGGCTCCGTGACGTACCGCGGCCGCGTCCTCGACGAGCGTCGCGAGCCGATCGCCGGCGTCCGCGTGCGCGCGACGAACATCCCGATGATCTCCATGGCGTCCGGCGTCGCGGACTTCCGCGAGGGCGGCGGCTTCCTCGTCGACACCGGCGACCCGTCGCTGGGGTTCTTCACGTACACGCCGCCCGCGTCCATGGCGCGCCTCGAGCGGATGCTCCCCATCCCGACGACGCACACGGACTCCGACGGCGCGTTCGAGCTCGCCGGCGTGCCCGTCGGCATCGTCACGCTGCTCCTCGACGACAACGTCCACATGACGTACGTGAGTTCGCCGTCGCCGAGCGGCGCCGCGGGCGGCGTGCGCGAGATGGGCGACCTCGTCATGGGCGACGGCTCGACGATGCGCGGGCTCGTCGTCGACGAGAGCGGCGAGCCGGTCGCCGGCGCCGAGGTCATGGCGGGCAACACCATGGCCATCGCGCCGCTCACGATCCTGCGCCCGCCGGTCGTCACGGGCGACGACGGACGCTTCGAGATCCCGGGCCTCAAGCCGGCGAACGCGCACGCCGTCGCGCGCGCCGAGGGCCGCGACAAGTTCACGCCGAGCGCGGCCGTCGTGCCGGGCGAGATCGAGACGCGCATCGTGCTGCCCGGCGGCCGACGCTTCGTGCTGAGCGTCGTCGACCCGGACGGCGAGCCCGTCCCCGGCGCCTCCTTCATGGGGCGCTCGGTGCCCGACGACGACATCGACGACATGCCCGACTTCATCTTCCAGCCGCGCAGGCTGGACGGCTTCGTCGAGACGGACGAGTTCGGTCGCTACGTCTTCACCGACCTCGACGCCGGGCTCTGGGACATCCTCGTGCGCGCGCCCGGCTTCGGCGTCGTGCGCGAGGCGTACGACCTGCGCCAGGCGGACGCCGAGGCGGAGCTCGTGCTCGAGCCGGGCCTGCCGCTCACCGTGCGCGTCCTCACCACCGACGAGGAGGCCGAGCCGCTGCCCCACGCGATGGTCATGGTGTTCGACGCCGACGAGAACGACCGCCCGCTCAGCTCGAAGCGCACGGGCGAGGACGGCCGCGCGCACTTCGACGACGTCGTCGCCGGCGAGTATCGCGTCGAGGCGGAATTCCCCGGTCTCGCGATCGAGAAGACGGTCGTCACGCTGCCGCAGGAGGAGCCGGCGGACGTCGTGCTCGCGCTGCGCTCCGGCGGCCGCGTCATCGGCACCGTCGTCGACAACGGCGAGCCGCCCGTGGACATCCTCATGGTGACGCTCACGCACGAGGGCGACGTCGCGGCCGGCGACGAGATGCCGCGCATGACGCTCACCGCGCCCGACGGCAGCTTCGCGTTCAGCAACGTCCCCGCGGGCGACGTCGAGCTCTCCGCGCGTGAGCGCATCGACCTCACGAACCTCACGACCTGGTGGGAGCCGTTCGCGATGACCGCGATGGCCGAGGCCGACGCCTTCGTCACCGCGGACCAGGAGACCGAGGTCGTGCTGCTCGTCGGCAACACGACGGACGGCATCCCCACCGGCTCCGTCGACGGGCGGCTCATCGTGAACGGCCGGCCCGCCGCCGGCTGGAAGGTGCGCACCTGGGGCGCGATCCGCCGCTCGGTGAGCACCGACGCGGGCGGCCGCTTCAACATGGGGCGCCTCGGCGCGGGCGACGTCACGCTGCTCTTCGCGCCGCAGGGCCACAACGGGATGATGGGCGCGGGAGGCGCCGTCGAGACGTACAGCTTCGAGCTCGCGGAGAACGGCCACGAGTTCGTCGACCTGTCCCTCGCGACGGGCGAGGTGAGCGGCCGCGTCATCTCCGACCTCGACGGCCGCCCCATCGTCGGCGCGACCGTGCAGCTCGTCGGCCGGGTCGAGGAGAGCCAGCGCAACTGGTGGGCGACGCGTCGCAGCGTCGCCGTCACCGACCAGCTCGGCGAGTTCGAGTTCACGCCCGTCGCCGAGGGCGACTACACCGTGTCCGCCGAGGCCGAGGGGCTCGCCGAGGCCGGCTCGGGCGAGTTCCACGTCTCCGGCTCGCGCTCCGTCGACGGCATCCTCCTCCGCATGAGCGAGGGGCTGCGCTTCGCGGGCGTCGTCGGCTTCGACAGCTCGCTGGACCTCGAGGGACGGACGCCGCGCTGGATGTGGCTCACCGCCGAGTCCGACACGGGCGCCGAGGCCGCGGCGCGACCCGACCCCGACCAGGGCTACCGCTTCGTGTTCGACGACCTCTCGCCCGGGACGTGGACCTTCACGCTCTACAGCGACCTCGGCAACGAGATGGCGCCGGTGGAGGTGAGCATCTACCAGCCCACCGACGACGCCGTGCTCGTGTTCCGCGAGGCGGAGGACGACGGCGACGACGAGCAGGTCATCCAGCTCTCCGACGGGTAGGGACGGAGGCGGGGTCCGCGCTGCTCGGCGTTCCCGGTCACCCCCCGCCGCGGAGGTGATCGGCCCAGCGTCGGGCGATCGCGCGGACGTCCTCGGACGAGAGCCCCGCGAGCGACGGCCCGGTGCCTCCCGCGGCGGCGAGCATGGCGGCGTGCCAGTCGGGGACGCGCCACGGTCGCTCGGTCCCCTCGTCGGCGAGCCGGTCGAGCATCGCGAGCGCGACGTCCCGCGGGCCGCCGCGCGCGACGTCGGGCAGGACGTCCATCGACTCCTCGACCGACACGCGGCGCGCGGCCTCGCGCCAGTCGGGCGGGCGGGCGGCGGGCGGTCTCGTCGCCCACGCGGCGACGCGACGCGCGCGGCGCGGGTCGGCCCAGTCGTCGCGCGAGAGCTCGGGGGCGCCGTCGGGCCGGAGGTGCTCGGCGAGCGCGACGCCGCTCAGCCCGGGCGGCGCCGTCTCGACGACGGGCATGCCGAAGAACGGCCAGCGTCCGTCGTGGAAGCCGTGCCGGATCGCCGCGCTCTCGACGAGCCGCGAGACGAGCGCGACGTCGGGCTCGAGCGCGAGCTCCACGAGGCGCTCGGCGGTGGGCGGCTCGAGCAGGTCGCGCTCCGCGAGGACGACGTGCGCGACGGCGGCTGCCGTCGTCCCCGGGCAGAGATCGACGAGCCGCTGGAGGTCCGCGGCGCCGTCGCGCGCGTCGCCGACCTCGAGGCGCAGCAGGCCGCGACGCAACCGCGCGAGGGACTGCGCCGGCCGCGGCAGGAAGAGGTCCCCGGAGAACGAGCCGAAGCGCACCTGCTCCGCGTCGCGCAGCGCGGCCGACGTGTCGCCGGCCCGCTCGTGCAGCACGGACCGGATCCGATCCGCGAGCGCCTGCCGCCCGCCGGAGCAGTTGCCGCAGAAGTGGTTCGTCGGCTGCGCCTCGAGCTCGGCGAGCAGGTCCTCGTCCGACCCGGCCATCGACGCGAGCATGATGCGGACGAGCTCGCGGTAGAAGTCGTCGTCGCCGGTCTCCTCGAGGTCCTCGCGCTGCGTCGTGCGCACGACCGCGGCGAGCGCCTCCCGCGCGACGAGGCGCAGCCCGGGCGTGTCCGGCGCCGTCGCGTCGTCGTCCGAGAGCCGCGGCAGGATCGACCAGCGCAGGAACGCCTCCTCGACGAGCGGGACGACGCGGATGCCCTCGTCGCCGCCGTCGAGCAGGTCGCGCGCCGACGTCACGAGCCCCGCGACGAGCGCGAACTGCCGTTCGGCCGACGGCATGCGCGGCGGGTCGGACGCGACGGAGCCCGCCGAGGGACCGCAGGCCGTCGCGACGACGACCCACAGCGCGACGAGCCCCGCGGCGCAGCGCATCACGCGTCGCTCACGCCGTCACGGACGAGAGCACGACGTGCCCGACGATGAGCACGACGTTCAGCGCGGCGAGCGCGAGCCCGACGACCTCGAGCCGCGGGCGCCGCGACGCCGCGCACCCGACGACCGCGAGCATGAGCACGAGGTGCAGCGGCAGATCGAGGAAGGTCGCCTTCAGCCAGAGCGAGTCGACGCGGTCGGCGGTGCGACCGAGGAAGCCGTCGGGCTCGGCGAGCACGAGGACGACGAACGCCCAGACGAGGAACGCGATCGCGGCGCCGCGCAGCAGCTCCGCGCGCGTCGGGCGGCGCGGAGCGTTCCGTTCGAGTCGCCCGGTGAGCGTCATGCCCCGAGGATGCGGGCGCTCCGCCCCACGCGCAAGGGATCAACCGCCGTGCCGACGACGCGCCGCGCCGCCGCTACCCGACGAGCACCTTGCCCATCATGCCCACGAGGAAGCCGAGCACCGCGCCGAGCGGCGGCGCCCAGTGACGACGCATGGACGCCTGCGGCGCGATGTCCTGGAACACGAGGTAGAGGATGCCGCCGCTCGCGAAGGTCATGATGCCGGCGGTGAGCGCGGGCTCCTCCTGGAGGAACGCCCAGCCGGCCGACGCCGCGAGCGGCCCGACGAAGCTCGCGGCGAGGAGCGCGAGCAACGCCGACCGAGGCTTCGCGCCGCTCGCGCGCAGCTCGCGGAACGCGTTGAAGCCCTCGGGCAGGTTCTGCGCGCCGATGAACGCGGCGAGCAGCATGCCGAGCGCCGGGTCGCGCCCGAACACCGCGCCGAGCGAGAGCGCCTCGGGCAGGAAGTCCATCATCATCGCGAGGAAGTTCGCGGTGGAGCCGCCGCGCTTCGCGAGCGCCATGTCGAGGCCGAGGAACGCGACGCCGCCCGCGACGAACGTGAGCGCGAGGGTCGCGGGGTGCAGGTGCTCCATGCCCTCCGGCAGCAGCGCGAACGCGACGGCCGCGACGAGCAGCCCGCCGCCCAGCGCGACGATGCCGTGCAGCAGCTCGCGCTTGCCCTCCGTCTCGGCCGACCCCTCGTGCCGCGCGAGGATCCCGCCGAGCGGCGCGGTGAGCCCGGCCGCCCACGACGCGACGAGGATGGTCACGATCTGCGGCACGGCGGCTCTCCCAGGGCGCGGCGCATCGTAGCCCGCCGGGGTCGGTTCAGTCGCCCCACCCCCACGCGATGCGCGCCTCGACAACGATGCCGTTCTCGTCGACGACGCACTCGAAAGCGTCGAGGTCGATCGACCATCCGAACGGCTCGTCGAGTCCCCAACACAGCGTGCGCGTGTCATCACGTCCGACGTACTCCCCGTCGGGCGATCCGAGCAGTCCGAGGAGCTCCTCGGTCGGCAACCCGACGAGATCGCGTCTCGCCAGGAGGTCCGCGGCCATGTCGTACCGCGACCGCACGGGGGTGGGGTGTCGCCACCGCCCGGGGGAGAACGTCGTCGGAGCGGCGGCCCACGCGATGAGCGCGCCGAGTGCCGCGAGAGCGAGGAGCGCGCCGTCGGGCCGGGCCCGCCTCCGGAGCAGCCAGGACCCCGACATGGCGAGGAGGTAGAGCACGCACGGAAGGAGGGCGGCGACCGCCACCGTCGCGAGCATGGGCGCGACGATGAAGGCGACGGCCAACAATGCCGTGGCCGCGAACGAACAGCCCACGATCAGGCGCTCGGAGACGATGCCCTCGCGATCGTGCGGCGCCGCATCGAACCCGCCCGAGGGGCGGGCGTCGACTCCGCCGCCCTCGACGGAATCGTCGCGTCGTGTCTCCGCCGCGCTCACCCCACGTTCCTCGTGATCTCGCGCCAGCGCTTCGTCGCGGGCGCCGACGGGGCGCCCTTCGCGAAGCTCGTGAAGCCCTTGAGCGCGCGGTGCGGCGCGTCGACGACGAGGCGGCCGCGCTCGTCGAGGTGCTTCTCGAGCTCGGCGCGCGCCTCGTGGAAGCGGTCGTCGCCCGTCGCGCGCGGGAAGAACGAGAGCACGTACACGTACAGGAAGAGGTTGTAGCGGACGAACGGGTACTCGACGCGGAGGAAGGACGTGCCGATGCCGTGCTTGCACGGGCCGGTCGGCGTCCGGACCTCCCAGTGCGCGAGCAGCGAGTCGACGGCGGCGTCGACGCGCGCGTCGCCCTCGCGCAGCGGCTTGACGAAGCGCAGCGCGTCGAGCACGTAGAGCGTCGCGCCGGGGTTGGCGAGCTCGGTGCCCGGTCCCTTGCCGAGCTTCGTGAAGTTGCAGCGCCAGCCGCCCGTCTCGTGGACGTCGTCGAGCAGGCGTTCGACGACGCGCTTCACCGGCGCGCGGCGCGCGAGCCCGAAGCGGCACAGCATGCGCGCGGCCTCGGCCGTGTAGCAGGGGTACATGGGCGCCTTGGGCGCGACCTGCACCCGGCCGTCGTCGCGGATCGCGTCGAGCAGCAGGTCGAGCGCACCGGCGACCGCCTCGTGGTCCGCCTTGACGCCGAGCTCGTGCAGCATGCCGAGCGCGCCGATCGTGCTGAACGGGTTGCCCACGTAGATGCGGCCATCCGCGCTCGCCCAGTGGTCGCCGTCGTTGTCGTGGCGGCGCGCGAGGACGAGGTCGACGTCGGCGGCGAGGTCGGCGGCGGCGGTCATGGCGATCTCCCGGGGCGCAAGGATACGCCGCGGGTCAGGCCCCGTCGCGCAGGAAGCGGCGCTCGCGGAGGTCGCGCTCGCGTTCGGGGTCCTCGAGCGCGTCGACCGCGGCGAGCGACGCGACCCACGCCGGCGGCAGCCCGTGCGCGGCGGCGCCCGCGACGACGAGGTCGCGGTACCAGGAGTACGGGCGCAACGCGTCGTCGCGCATCTCCGGTCGCGCGACGTAACTCATCGCGCGCCGCTCGACCCCGGCCTGCACGACGACGACCTCGTGCTCGTCGTAGCCGACGCCCAGGCTCTCGGCGGCGTCGAGGCGGTGCTTCTCGTCCGGCGGGAGCAGCACGAGCGCGCCGTGGACGACGGCGTCGTGCACGGCGCCGCCGATCGCGGACAGCGCGTCCGGCGCGCCGTCGCCCGTCGCGACCCGCACGATGCTGCACTTGCCCGAGCCGTCGACCCCGCGCTTGTGCCAGCGCAGCGCCCAGCCGCGGAGCTCCGCCGCGCCCGCGACGACGACCCCCGGCACGCGGTGCCGCAGCCGCGGCAGGCAGAGGTTCGAGCCGTAGGCGAAGCAGGCGACGGTCATGGACGCCTCGGGCGCGCGCGGCCGATCAGGGCTCCGGCGACCATGCCGACGAACAGGCAGAGGACGCACGTCCCGAAGAAGGCCGCGTCCTCCTCGACGAAGCGGAGCGTGCCGCGCGACGCCGCGAGCGCCGGGACCATGTATCCCGCGAGCGCGCCCCAGAACGCGATCCGCGCGGCGCGCACGCCGCGGAAGCGCGCGAGCCACCAGCCCTCGAGCGCGAAGACCGTCGCGACGAACAACGGCCACAGTCCCTCGATCGGCACGCGCCCGAGCCCGAGGCCGCTGTCCATCACCCACGCGAGCCCGCGGATCACGCGGCTCGTGACGAAGCCCGCGATGACCGGCGAGGCGATGCCGAGCAGGAAGAGCGCGAGGAACTCCAGCGGAAGGGTGCGCGGGGCGTCCGGGGCGGGAGGCGTCTCGGGAGCGCTCACTCGAACAGCCTCCGCCGCCACTCGGCCGCCGCGGCGCGCTCCGTCGCGTCGCCGTACGTGAGCACCCATGACAGCCAGTCGAGGATCTCGTAGGTCAACCGCCTCACCGACGCCGGCGCGGGGTCCGGCGGCAGACCGAGCCGCTCGCGCGTCGCGGCGGCGCGGAGGTCCGCGCGGTGCACGGCCTCGACGAGCCCGAGCCGCGACTCCGCGTCGTCGAGGACCCGCAACAGGATCCTCGCGAGCCCGCGCACGTCGTCGTCCCGCGCCGCGGCCGCGAGACGGGTCACGACCACGAGCAGGTCGCTGCGCCGGCTCTCGGGCCGACGCGCCTCCCGCATCGTCGCGAGGAACTCGTCGAGCGGTCCGAGCTTCTTCACCATCGCGGCGTGGAACGCCTCGAGCCGCCGCAGCTCCTCGGCGTCCGGCGCCCGCCCGAAGTCCTCCCACGACGCGACGACGTCGTCCGACTCGAGCAACCCCGCCTCGACGGCGAGGTCGAGGTCGGACACGAGCCACTGGTACTCCGTGCGCGCCTCCGGCGGGACGACGTCGCGCCCCATGCGCAGGACGATCCAGCCCAGCGAGTACCCGAGCGCCGCCTGCTTCTCGAGACCGTGCGCGAGCGCCCACGCGTCGAGCCATCCACAGGCGTCCGCCCGGCGCGCGGAGATGTCGGCCACGCGCTCGTGGAACAGTTCGTCGAACGGCGCCGCCGCCTCCGGCAGCTCGTCGACGAGCCGGGTCAGCGCGTGAGCGAACGACAGCCCGTGCCAGTACCCGGCGAGCCGTCGGTCGTGACGCCGCCACAGCTCGAGCGCCGCCTCGACCGTCTGCTCGGGAGGCATGCGGTCGGCGCGCATCGCCATGAGGTCCAGCAGGCTCACGCGCGTCCACTCGCCGAGGAACGGGTCCGCGAGCTCGCGACGCAGGTCCTCGTCGCGGGCCGTGCGCGTCGTGAGCATGCGCTCGACGAGGGACGGTGCCAGGAAGCCGGCGCGACGTTCCGACTCGATGCCGCCCCGTCGCACGACGAGCGTCGGGAGCAGGTCGAGGCCGAGCCGCGCGACGAGCTCCGGGTCCGCCGTCACGTCGACGCGCAGGACGTCGACGCCCTCGCCGCGGCGGGCGATGACGCGGGGGTCGCTCCAGGTCGTCTCGACCATGAGGTCGGCGAGCGGGGAGTCGGCGCGCGTGAACCACAGCGCGTCGACGGTGTCGGGATCGACGCCGTCGTCGTCCGGCTCCGGGAACGGCGCGACGGGCGGCGCCGCGTCCTCCCCGGCACGCTCGAGCGCGACGTCGCCGACGTGCCGCGTGCTCGCCGCCACGCGCATGAACGGGAGCGCGCGGGGCCTGCGGCCGGTCGAACGGACGACGACCCGCTCGGGCTCGGTCCTGTGCCGAACCGCGACCTGCAACGCGAAGGCGCCGTCGTCCGCCGTGCGCACCGACGCCCACGGCACGTCGGCCTCACGCGGCAGGCCGTCCGTCGGGAGCTCGGGAGCGGGCGCGGTCGGCGCCGGCACGGCGAACGACGCGACGTAGGGCCCCGGTCCGCCCCACGCCTGCACGAGCGCGTCCGCGATCGGCTCCCCGGCCTCGTCGACGACGCGTCCCGTCCAGCACAGGACGTCCGGCGGTCCCGTCTCCTGCGCCGACGCGAGCGCCGCGACGCCCGCGAGCCAGCACACGGCGACGGCTGCCGCGAGTCGATGGACCATGCGGCGCTCCCGCCGTGTCGGGATCGCCTCGCTCACGCCCCGTCCTCCGGGTGCTCGACCGTGAGCCCGACCTCCTGCCCGAAGGAGAGCTCGAGGCTGTGGCCGTCCGGGTCGCGGAGGAACGCCCAGTAGCCGACGGGCGGGCCGGAGTCCTCGGGCTCGCGCACGAGCACGCCGTCGGCGCGCGCCCGGTCGCAGAGCGCGTCGACCTCCTCGCGCGTCGCGCACGCGACGCCGAGGTGCGCGAAGGGCCGCAGCACGGGCTCGGCGCTCGTGCCCTCGATGAGCACGAGCACGAACGGCCGCCGCCGGTCGGAGAGCCAGGCGACGCGCAGGCCCGTGTCGGGGTCCGTGCGCTCGTGCACGGGCGCGAGGCCGGCGTAGCGGTCGTAGAACGCGAGGCTCGCGTCGAGGTCCGTGACGGAGAGCGCCACGTGGGTGAAGCCGACGTCGGTCATGGGTCCCTCATCCTCCGGACGGCCCGCAAAGGCGCCTTTCGCTGCGAATTTCGGCCCCGGTGTCCAGGATTCTTGACACACCGTGGATGTCCAATATCCTTGACACGCCGTCAAGGACACCCGTCATCACCCTCGCCGCAGGACCCCCGCCGTGAACGCCTCCTTCGAAGAGAAGAGCACCTGGATCCAGCTCGTCGGCACGACGCTCGTGCTCGGCGGGTACTTCGTCGTCGCCGGGCGCATGCTCGCCGCGGGCGTGCGCGAACTGCCCGCCTTCGTGCCGCTGTTCGTCGTCGCGGTCGTCGTGCTCGTCGCGCTGCTCGTCGCGGGCCACGTCGTCGCTGCGGTCACGGGGCGCACCGACTCCGGCGACGAGCGCGACCGCCTCATCGGCTGGCGCGCCGAGGCGCGGTCGTCGTGGCTGCTCGGCGTCGGCGTGCTCGCCGCGATCACCGCGCTCGTGCTCGACGTCGACCGCGTGTGGGTCGCGCACCTCCTGCTGCTCGCGCTCTTCCTCTCCGAGCTCCTGCGCTTCGTGCTCCAGGTCGTGTCCTACCGACGGGGCTTCTGACGTGGCGGGGACGCGCGTCACGAACCGCATCCGCACGCTGCGCTTCCACCGCGGCGAGATGACGCAGCAGGCGCTCGCCGACGCGATCGGCGTGACGCGCCAGACCGTGAACGCCATCGAGGGCGGCAAGTACTCGCCGAGCCTCGAGGTCGCGTTCCGGATCGCGCGCGTGTTCGAGGTGCCGATCGACCAGGTCTTCGGCTTCGACGAGGACGGCGACGCGACGGGCGGCTGACCGCCGGCCGCGACGCGCACATGGCGGCGACCGCGCGCGGCGACGCGCGGCCCGCGGCTCGTCACGGCACCCGGGGCGCGCGCCACCTCACCCGCCCGCCGTCGGCGCGACGTCCGCCCACTCGTCGCGCAGCAGCGACCACATGCGGTGGTCGTGGAACACGCCGTCCTGGAGCAGCCACGCGCGGAGCACGCCCTCGTCGCGGAACCCGAGGCGCTCCACGAGCCGATGCGAGGCGGCGTTGCCCACGGCGATGACCGCCTCGACGCGGTGCAGGTCGAGCGTCCCGAACCCGTGCTCCAGCGCCGCGCGAACCGCCTCGGCCATGTACCCGTGTCCGTGCGCGTGCGGCGAGAGGTCGTAGCCGATCTCCGCGCGCCGGTGCTTCGGCGCGTGGTCGTGGAAGCCGACGGTGCCGATGGGCCGGTCGTCCTCGCGACGCACGACGACCCAGCGGTTCGGGCCGCCCGGCGCGCGGGTGAGGTAGAAGCGCACGAGCTCCTCCGCCTCGCCGAGGCTGCGCAGCCGCGGCGAGTCGTGGAGGTGGCGCACGACGGCCGGGTCGCCGAAGTGCTCGAGCACGAAGGGCACGTCGTCGGGCCCCATCGCGCGGAGCACGAGCCGCTCCGTCCCGAGCGTCGGCGAGCCGCGGTCCCCCGACGGCGCGGGGAGCGGCACCGAGGCGTCGGCGCCGCGGCTCACCGCCCGGCGTCCGGCAGCTGCACGGAGTCCACGACCTCGCCGGTGCGGATGTCGAAGGTCCAGCGCACGCGGTCGACCGACGTGAGCGTGAAGCCGGACGTCTTGTAGTCGTGCCTCGAGAGCGGCACGAGCCCCGGCCTCTCCTCCGCGTCGAGGAAGCCGTAGTGCGACACGCTCGGCTGCACCTTCGAGACGTCGCGGATGACGTCGAGCGTGCTGTGCTCGGCGAGCAGCCGGCCGTCCTCGTAGAACGCCACCGCGAGGTCGGCCTCCTCGGGCTCGTGCCCGCTCGGCCAGTTGCCGAGCCGCACGAGGTACCGGCCGTCCATCGAGAGGAAGGTGGAGAACGCGTACCAGCCGCGCACCTCCCAGAGCAGCTCGTCCTCCGCGGCCGTCCGGCCCACGCGGAAGGCCTGCCCGTACGGCTCGCTGCCCTCGGTCGCGTAGTCCTTCGGCGTCATGCGGAACATGAAGGTGCCGAAATGCTCGCTCGAGACGACGTAGGGGAGGGGCATGGCCGGCGAGTCGGGCACCGGCGGCGCGACCCCGAGCGAGACGGTCGCGAGCAGCGCGACGACGACGAGCCTGGCGGCGGGTGCCATGACGGATCCTCCCGGGCGCGGTCTCCGACGGCGCCGCGGCGCGGCGCCTTCCCGCGACCGATCGTACCGCGCGACGCGGGAGTCGGGCGTGACCGTCGCCTCGCGTCCGCCCGGGCCCGGCGTGCGTCGCGCGCGCCGGCGGCGGACCGACGTCCGCCGCGGGCCGCTAACCCTCCGCCCGCTCGAAGCGCGCGAGGGGGATGCCGCCGCGCTCCGCGGTGCCCACGAGCTCGAAGCCGTGGCCGCGGTAGAGCTTGGCGGCGGGCTCGTTGGCGCGGGCCGTCGACGCGCGCACGGGGAGGTCGCCGCGCTCGCGGGCGAGGTCGAGCACGTGCCGCACGAGCGCGCGGCCCAGACCCTGCCGGAAGCGCGCGGGCTCCACGACGAGCGACGCGATGAGCAGGCCGGGACCGGCCGGCGTCGCGTCGTCGCGGACGTCGGCGTCGCTCGACCCGCCGTCGTGCTCGCCGGTCGCGTTCCCGTCGTGCTCGCCGGTCGCGTCGCCGTCGCGCTCGTCGGTCGCGTCGCCGTCGCCGCCCGGCGCCTCGTCCGCGCGCCACGCGGCGCCGTCGTGCTCCTCGACCTCGACGGCCGCCAGGAGCGTGTCGCCGTCCGCGATCCCGAACCACGCGCTCTCCGACCGCATGACGTTCGTGAGCGTGCGCTCGAGCGGCGGGAAGCGCCCCGCGCCGATGAGCCGCGCCTCGACCTCGTAGGCCGCGTGGAGCAGCGCGAGGATGCGGATCGCGTCGCCGGCGCGCGTCGGGTCCAGCGGCACCACCTGCGGCGGCGGCGCGGCGGG
>JAUIEF010000043.1 GCA_030428785.1 bacterium | reverse complement strand
CGCACGGCGACGACGAGAGCCTCCTCGACGAGAGCCAGGCGGAGATCGACGAGAAGTCCGAGGAGGTCGCGAAGCTCCGGCTCGACGCCGACAACGCCAAGCTCGAGCTCGACGAGGCGAAGGCGCAGCTCGCCGCGCTCGGCGACGAGGTGAAGACGCTCGGCCGCGAGATGGAAGCGCTGCTCGACGACAAGTCGCGCCTCGAGGGCACGCTCGCCAAGATCGGCCCGGGCCTCTTCAACGACTACATCCGCAACCTGCCCGTCGTCGACATGCTCGCCCCGACGCTCAAGGTCGAGAAGATCGTCGTCGAGGACCTGCACGACAACTACAACTTCATGTACGTCGACAAGGTCGACATGTGCATCACGTGCCACGTCGCGATCGCCGACCCGTACTACAGCGACTGGGACCCGGACGGCAGCAAGCGCGAGGCGATCCCCGGCGAGCGCGTCCTCAACGCGCACCCGCGCCTCGACCTCTTCGTGAGCGACAACAGCCCGCACCCCATGGGTGAGTTCGGCTGCACGGTCTGCCACCAGGGTCGCGGCCAGGCGGTCGAGTTCGAGCGCACCTTCCACACGCCGGCGGCCGACGCGTTCGAGACCGCCGAGGAGAAGGAGGAGCGCTGGATCCGCGACTTCGGCTACGACCCCGAGCGGCACTACTGGGACTGGCCGATGACGCCGTCCGACAAGCTCTACTCGTCCTGCTACCAGTGCCACACCGCGACCGATCGCATCGCCGGCGTGCCGGAGTACAACGAGTCGCGCGAGCTCGTCGAGACGCTCGGCTGCTACGGCTGCCACAAGATCGAGGGCTTCCAGCACCTGCGCAAGGTCGGTCCGGACCTCACGAACATCGCCGGCAAGACCACCGAGGAGTGGGCGCAGAAGTGGTCGATGGGGCCGCGCGACTTCCGGCCGACGACCAACATGCCGCACTTCTGGGACCTCTCGAACGTGGGCGGCCCCGGCGACCCGCGGCAGACGAAGGGGCGCCGCCTCGACAACACGTCCGACCGGCACGTCGAGGACTGGCCCGCGCGCAACGAGGTCGAGGCGCGCGCGGTCGTCGCGTACGTCTTCGAACGGTCGCGTCAGGCCATGGCGGCCGGCGACTGGGAGCCCATGACGCCGCCGGCCCGCGAGGGTGACGTCGACGCCGGCCACGAGCTCTTCCAGCAGCGCGGCTGCCTCGGCTGCCATAGCGTCGAGGCCGAGGGCTGGACCGAGAACGGCCACGGCCCGGACCTCTCCGCCGTCGGCAGCAAGGTGGGCGACGAGTGGCTCTACAGTTGGCTCATGGACCCGAAGTCGTACTACCAGACGACGGTCATGCCCGACCTGCGCCTCACGCCCGACGAGGCGTGGGACATCACGGCCTGGCTGCTCACCATGCGTGACGACGACTGGGCCGCCGAGGCGCCGCCCGCGGCGGACGCCGGCATCCTCGACTCGATCGCCGTCGAGCAGCTCGCGTCCGTGGCCGGCGACGACTGGGCCAAGGAGGAGGTCGCGGCCATGCGCGCCGACGGCGGCGAGCACGCGGTCGAGCTCTTCGTCGGCGAGAAGCTCTTCAACCGCTACGGCTGCTCGGGCTGTCACCTCGTGCCGGGTCACTACGACGACGTCGGCATCGGCACCGAGCTCACCTACGAGAGCCTCAAGGAGCTCAGCAAGTTCGACTTCGGTCACGAGGCGGCGCACGGCAACCCCGAGGCCGTCGGCCACTCGCGCGAGGCCTTCTACCGCCACAAGATGATCGACCCGCGCGTCTACGACCGCATGCCGATCGTCATCACGGACGGCGACGGCAACGCGACGATCAGCCACTACAGCCAGAAGGTGAAGCTGCCGGGCGAGAAGCTCAAGATGCCGAACTTCGGTCTCGACGACCGCGAGGTCGAGCTGCTCACCCAGTTCCTCCTGGGGCTGCGCGCCGACGGCATCGAGGAGACGATGATGCACACGCTCTCCCCGGCCGAGCAGGTCGTCGAGGAGGGCAGCCGCCTCATCACCAAGTACAACTGCATCGGCTGCCACCGCATGGGTCAGCTCCCCGTGCCGCTCACGCTCGCGGGCGAGGACCTCGACGCCCACCTGACGAACCTCGAGGACGCCGTCGAGGAGGGCCTCGACTACGGCCTGTGGATGGCGGAGCCCGTCGAGGTCGACGGCGTGACGCTGTTCGCCGAGGGCGACTGGCTCTCCGACGAGTACTACGACCCCGAGTACGAGGAGAGCGCGGACATCTTCGAGTTCTTCGAGGACGACCCGGAGAACCGCCCCGTCCCCGAGCGCCTCATGGTCTACGGCCACGGCGAGGGCGGCATGGGCAACTACATCGACGACGCCGCCATGCGGCCGCCGGTGTTCCGCGGTCAGGGCGGCAAGGTGAACCCCGACTGGGTCTTCGAGTTCCTCATCGAGCCGTACACCGTCCGCAACCACGTGCAGGTGCGCATGCCTACCTTCGGGCTCACGCCCGACGAGTCCATGGCCCTCGTGCGCTGGTTCAGCGAGCGCGACGACCAGCCGTGGCCGTTCGAGCGCGACATGGACACGGTGCTCGACGAGGACCTCTACCGCACGGGAGAGTCGATCTTCAACGAGTTCCAGTGCAACCAGTGCCACCCGGCCGGCGACGTGCTGCCCACGCAGTCCATCGAGAACTGGGGCCCGGACCTCGGCCTGACGTCCGAGCGCCTCAAGATGACCTGGGTGCACGACTGGCTGCAGGACCCGCAGCAGATCCAGCCCGGCACGCGGATGCCGAACTTCTTCGGCGAGTTCGTCGACCGCGAGTACGAGTCGTACTACGACGACTGGCCGGAGCGCATCGCGGCGCTCCAGCACTACCTCAAGCACCTCGGCGAGCTGCCGCCCGCGGAGGACGACGAGGGCTGACGGCCCGCGTCACGGCGCGAGGAGCGGGGCCGGTCGGCGACGGCCGGCCCCGTCGCGTCTCCGGGGAGGTCGCCGCGGGAGACGCTCGGCGCCGTCCCGTCCCGGCAGCCGACGCCGGCGGCGTCAGCCCCCGCCCTCGACCTCCTCGAGGATGCGCCGGTAGCCCTCGTAGCGCTCGGGGTCCAACTCGTCGGACTCGAGCGCCGCGACGACCGCGCAGTCGGGCTCGTCGCGGTGGAGGCAGTCGTTGAAGCGGCAGGCGTCGGGCAGCGTCCCGAAGCCCGGGTAGAGGCGGGCGAGCTCGGCGGCGGGGATGTCGTCGAGCCCGAACTCGCGGATGCCGGGCGTGTCGACGACCCAGCCGCCGGCGGCGAGGCGTTTCAGCGACACGCGCGTCGTCGTGTGGCGACCGCGGCCGTGGTGGTCGGTGACGCGGCCCACGCCGAGCCGCAGCCCGGGGCTCACCGCGTTGAGCAGGCTCGACTTGCCGACGCCCGAGTGCCCGACGAGCAGGCTGATGCCCTCGGACATCTCCGCGCGCAGGGCGTCGATGCCGAGGCCCGTCTCGGCGCTCGTCACGAAGAGCGGCACGCCCTCGCCCGCGTAGGGCTCGAGGAGCGCGGCGGCCAGCTCGACGCCGTCGGGCTCGAGGTCCACCTTGTTCACGACGACCACCGGGTCGATGCCCTCCATGTCCGCCTTGACGAGGAAGCGGTCCACGAGACCCGCGCGGAACGGCGGGTCGACGAGCGCGGTCACGATGACGAGCCGGTCGAGGTTCGCGGCGACGACCTGACGCAGGTTCGTGCGGCCGCCGCGCCCCTTGCCGCGGGCGCCGGCGCGCGAGCCGTCGCGCCCCGCGGGCTGCGGCCGCGCGAGGCGGTTGCTGCGCTCGTGCACCGCCTCGACGACGCCGTCGTCCGGGCCCTCCACGAGCACGTCGACGCGGTCGCCCACGGCGACGGGCCGGCTCTCGTCGCGCTCCTCGTTCCAGAGGTTGCCGCGCAGCGTGCAGCGCAGCTCGTGGCCGGCGGCCGACGCCGAGCGGTCATCGGTCGCCCCGCTCGACGTCGCCGCGTCGCCGCTTCCCGGCTGCGCGTCGTCGTCCTCGACCCACACGCGCACGGAGCGCGACCCGACCTCCGTGACGACGCCCTCGCGCCGCGACCCGCGCTCGCTCAACGCTTGGTCCGGGGCCGGATGTACCCGTGCAGCGTCCGCTTGTACTCGGGGGCCGTCGGCTTCTTGGGCGCCTCGTCCTCCGGCTGCGCGACGGTGTGCTGGAACCCCTCGATGCTGTCGGACGGGATGATCTGGTTGATGAGCTTCTCGATGCCCGTGAGGAACTGGCCGTCGTCCGGCGTGACGAAGGTCACGGCCCGCCCGCGCTTGCCCATGCGCGCCGTGCGCCCGATGCGGTGCACGTAGTCCTCGGCGTTCTCGGGGATGTCGAAGTTGATGACGTGGCTGACGTCCGGGATGTCGATGCCGCGCGCCGCGACGTCCGTCGCGATGAGGTACGGGAACTCGCCGTCGCGGAAGCCCGCGAGGATGCGCTCGCGCTTCTTCTGCGGCAGGCCGCTGTGGATCTCGCGCGCGCCGATGTTCCGCTTCTGCAGGCGCTCGGCCAGCCGGTCCGCGCCGATCTTCGTGCGCGTGAAGATGATGGAGCGGTCCGGGTTCTCGCGCTTGAGCACCTCGAGCAGCAGCTTCGTCTTGAGCGTGCGGTCGACGGGGAAGAGCGTCTGGTCGACCTCCTCCACGGTCATCTTGTCCGGCGCGAGGAACACCTGCTCCGGGTCGTTCATGTACTTCGACGCGAGGTCGAGCACCTCCTCGGAGAGCGTCGCGCTGAAGAGCATGGTCTGCCGGCGCTTCGGCGCGCGGCGCATGATCTTGTCGATGTCCTCCCGGAAGCCGAGGTCGAACATGCGGTCCGCCTCGTCCAGGATGAGCATGTCGAGGTCCTCGAGCACGATCGTCCCGCGCTGCATGTGGTCGAGCAGGCGGCCGGGCGTCGCGGCGAGCACGTTCGCACCCTTGCGCAGCTCGTCGAGCTGACCCTTCATGGGGTCGCCGCCGTAGACCGCCAGGCACTTCACGCCGAGGAAGTGGCCGAGCTTCTTGCCTTCGCGCGCGACCTGCATGGCGAGCTCGCGCGTCGGGACGACGACGAGCACGCGCGGGCCGGGCTTGTCCGTGAGCATCTGGAGCGCCGGGACCAGGAACGCGGCGGTCTTGCCGGTGCCGGTGCGCGCCTGTCCGATGACGTCCCGCTCCTCGAGCGCGTACGGCATGCTGCGCGCCTGGATGGGCGAGGGCGTGTGGTAACCGGCGCGCGCGAGACCGCGCACGAGGTCCTCCTTCAGGCCGAACTCGGCGAACGCGCAGTCCTCGACCGGGATGCCGACGAGCTCCTCCTCGTCGTCCGTGCTCTTCGGCGCGTCGTCGTCCGCGGACGTGTCGGGCCGCTCGCCGCCGGCGTCGCCGCCGCCGTCCGCGCCCCGCCCGCCGCGACGTCGACCGCCGCGCCGCCCGCGTCGACCGCCGGACGGCGGGCCGTCCCGATCGCCGCCGCGCGACCGACCGCCGCCCTCGCCGCGCGCGCGACCGCCGCCGTCGCGCGCCGGGGCGTCGTCGTCCCGCGGCGCGTCGTCGCGCTTCGCCGACTCGCCGCCGGAGCCCTCGCCCGATCCGCCGCTCGGGCGGCGCCGTCGCCGGCGTCGACCGCTCTTCTTCTGGGGCGCGTCCTCGGACATGGGGTTTCCGTCGGGGGTGCGAGGGCGTCCGCGGGGGCTCCGCGGACGTCTTCTTCCAGGACACACGATGCCCTCTCCCCCGTGTCCTTCACAAGCCCGCAGGCCGCGGGATCGCCGCCGGGCGCCTCCTGTATCCTGCCCCGCACCCCATGGACCTCCCCGGACTCCGCCTCGGCTACTGCACGAACGTGCACCCCTACGCCGACCTGGACGGCCTGCTCCACGCGCTGCGGACCTGCGCGGCGCCGGTCCGCGGGCGGCTCGTCGAGGCGGGGCGGCTCGGTCCGGACGACGCCCTCGGCGTGGGGCTCTGGTTCCCCGCCCCCGTCGCGACGGCCGTCGCCGCGGATCCCGCGCCCCTGGCCGACGCCCTCGCCGAGCTGCGCCTCGACGCCTTCACGGTGAACGCCTTCCCGCACGGCGTCTTCCACGGCGACCGCGTGAAGGACGAGGTCTTCCGTCCGTCGTGGGCCGACCCGGAGCGCCTGCGCTTCACGCTCGAGGCGGCGCGCGCCCTCGCGGCGCTCCTCCCGGACGGCGCGACCGGCTCGCTGAGCACGCACACCGGCGGCTACAAGCCGTGGGGGAAGGCGGCCAACGACCCGGACGCCGTCGCGCGCGGGCTGCTCGCCGCGGCCGAGGGCCTCGACGCCCTCGCGGAGGAGACGGGCCGCCGCGTCGTGCTGGGCCTCGAGCCCGAGCCGCTCTCCTTCCTCGAGACGACGGACGAGGTCGTCGCGTTCTTCACCGAGCGCCTGCACCCCGCGGGCGAAGCGGCGCGGACGTTCCTCGGCGTGTGCTACGACGCGTGCCACCAGGCCGTCGAGCACGAGGACATGGCGGCGTCCGTCGGCGCGCTGCGTGACGCCGACATCGCGATCGCCAAGGTGCAGCTCTCGGCGGCGATCCGCGTGCCCGACCCGCGCGCCGCCCTCGACCTGCTGCGCCCGCTCGCGGAGGACCGCTGGTTCCACCAGGTGGTCGCGCGCCACCCGTGCGGCGGACTGCAACGTCTGCCCGACCTGCCCGACGCGCTGGCCCACGCGACGGCGCCCCGCGCGGTGGAGTGGCGCGTGCACTACCACGTGCCGATCTTCGCCGAGCGCCTCGACGACGAGGGCCGCCTGCTCACGACGCGGCCGCAGCTCGAGGAGCTCCTCGCGCTCGTCGCGGGGCCGGACGCCGCGGGCGCCTCGCAGGACGCGCCGCTGCACGCGGAGATCGAGACCTACACCTGGCACGCCATCCCCGCCGCGCGGCGGGCGGCGCTCGGCGTGACCGACCTCACGGACTGCCTCGTGCGCGAGTTCGGCTGGGTCCTCGACCGCCTCGACGCGGCGCCGCGGAGCTGACCGCGACGTCCGTTCGCCGCTCCGGTTCCCGCGCGGGTCCAGTCCTTGACCGCCGCCCGCCGAAGACCGGAGAGTGCGGGATCGGGCCCCGGCCGACGGGCGCCCGACCCCGCGCGCCGCGGTCCCCGAACGACCGAGGCCGTCGCGGCCCGATCCGGAGGCCTCCCATGATCCTCGCCACGCTCCTGCTGGGGCTCGTCGCGCCCGTGCTCGCCGCGGCGTCCGCCGACGACCTCTCCGCGCGCGACGCCGCCCTGCGCGCGCTCGTCGACCGCGCGTTCCCGGACGGCGGCGCCCCCGTCGACGTCGCGGGGCCGGGCAGCCGCGCCGGCATGCTCGAGGTCCTCGGCTCGGACCTCTTCCTGCACGACGACGTGGGCCCCTTCGACGTCTTCGTCATGCAGGCCGACGCGCTCGACACGAAGAGCCGGGCGGCGCGCGTGCTGCGCGAGGCCGTCGAGGGGCTCGAGCCCGCCGTCCCCGTTCTGCGCCGGTTCTTCGGCGGCGGCACCGCGCTCGTCGCCGGGCGGCGCTTCCCGATCCTCATCGCGGACTCGGACCGCTCGTCCGGCCAGGAGGGCTTCGACCAGCTCGTCGCGCTGCTCGACTGGGCCGAGGACGACGACACCGGCTGGAAGGCGTCCGGCAACCCGGTGTTCGACGACGAGCGCCGCGCCGCCGAGACGGTCCGCACGTGGGAGGTGCAGCTCTTCAACCTCGGTCACCCGACGGCCGTCGACCAGGGGCCCGCGTTCCTCGCGCACGGCGTCGGGTACTACTCGCTCGCGCACGTCGCGGCGCGCGTCATGCGGCAGGGCGCGTGGGGGCTCGTGCCGCCGTGGCTCGCGCAGGGGCTCATCGACGAGCTGGACATCAGCGCGTACGGCGAGGCCTGGGTCGGCGGCGACTGGTGGGAGCGCCAGACGGCCGGCTGGTTCCGGCCCGGCTGGTCGGGCTTCGTGCCGCAGGGCATGTCGCCGCCGCCGCCCGTGACCGGTCCGCCCGCCGACCTCGCCGTGACCGTGAAGGACACGGGCGACTCCTGGCAGCACCGCACGAACAGCACGGTGCGGCACTGGAAGGAGCTCGTCGCGGACCGCGACAGCCAGGCGCCGGCGAGCTTCCTGTTCATGGCTCGCAACGAGAGCTTCCTCCCGCGCGACCGCGCCCTCGCGCGCTGCCTGCTGCACCTCATGCTGCACGTCGCGCCGTCGGAGGAGGGGCTGCTCACCGAGCTGCTCGACCGCGTCTCGGTGACGCCGCCCAGCGGCATGCCCGACGCGGAGCCCATCACCGTCGTGTTCGCGCGCGCGCTCGGCGGCGTGCCGGCCGTCGACGCGTTCGAGGCGCTGCCCACGGACGCGGCGCTCCAGGAGGCCGGCCACCCGGAGGTCGCCAAGCAGATCGACGCGCTGGGCGGCGGCGAGCTCCTCGCGCTCACGGACCACCGCAGCCAGGCCGAGTGGCTCTACCGGAAGCCGATCGAGGAGCTCGACTGGGCGGAGCGCAACGAGCTCTGGCGGCTCATCCTCGAGGCCGAGTACTACCAGCAGCTCCACGAGTGGGTGCTCATCGGCGAGGCGCTCGACGCGGCCATGGACGCCGCGCTCGCCGCGAGCGAGGACTTCCCCGAGCGCGCGCCGACGCAGAAGCGGGTGGCCGCCGCGTTCCGCGCCGCGCTCGCGGACTGACGCGGTGGGGGAGCGCGCGCCGTCGGAGTCGTCGCCGTCCGGAGCCGGACCCGCACGCGCCGCGCCGGCGGCGCCCGGCGCGCCGGCCTTCCCGCTCGAGCCGTCGGCCGCCGAGATGGAGCGCCTCGGGCGCCTCGCCCTCGACCGCGTCGTCGCGCACCTCGCGGCGCTGCCGGACATGCCCTCGCGCGGCGACGTCGACTGCGAGGACCTCTGCCGCGCGCTCGCCGGTTCGGACGCCCCGGAGCGCGGCGCGTCCCTCGAATCGCTGCTCGACCCGCTCTTCGACGAGTGGATCCCGCGCTCGTTCACGACGCCGGGCCCCGGCTACCTCGCGTACATCCCCGGCGGCGGCATCTGGTCCGCCGCGCTCGCCGACTTCATCGCCTGCGCGACGAACCGCTACACCGGCGTGTGGCAGGCGGCGCCGGCGCTCATCCAGCTCGAGGCGAACGTGCTGCGCTGGTTCGCGGAGTGGATGGGCATGCCCGCGACGACGCGCGGTCTGCTCACGACGGGCGGCAGCCAGGCGAACGCGACGGCGATCGTGTGCGCGCGCGAGAAGCTGCTCGGCGAGCGGCTGCGCGACGGCGTGCTCTACACGTCCGGCCAGGCGCACCTCTGCGTGCGGAAGTCGGCGCGGCTCGTCGGCGTGCTGCCGGACCGCGTGCGCCTCGTGCCCGTCGACGCGCGACGCCGCATGCGCGTCGACGCGCTCGCCGAGGCCGTCGCCGCCGACCGTGCTGCGGGTCTCCGCCCGTTCCTCGTCGCGTCGTCGGCCGGCACCACGAACACGGGCGCCGTCGACCCGCTCGACGACGTCGCCGACCTCTGCGCGCGCGAGGGCCTCTGGCACCACGTCGACGGCGCGTACGGCGCGTTCTTCCACATGGTGCCGGAGCTGCGCCCGCTGCTCGCCGGGCTGTCGCGCGCCGACTCGATCGCGCTCGACCCGCACAAGGGACTGTTCCTGCCGTACGGGACGGGCGCGCTCCTCGTGCGCGACGGACGCGCGCTGCACGCGGCGCATGCCGAGACCGCGGAGTACCTGCCGACGCCGCCCGACGGCGAGGCCTTCTACGACCCGAGCCAGTACGGCCCGGAGCTCTCGCGCGACTTCCGCGGCCTGCGCCTCTGGCTGCCGCTGCACCTGCACGGCGTCGAGGCGTTCCGTGACGCGCTGCGCGAGAAGCGCGCGCTCGCCGTGGACGCGGCGCGGCGCCTCGCCGAGCTGCCCGGCATCGTGCTCGACGACGACCCGCAGCTCTCGCTCTTCCCGTTCCACGTGACGTGGCCCGGCGCGACGCTCGAGGCGGAGAACGCGGCGACGACCGCGCTCGTGGAGGGCGTCACGCGCCGGGGCCGCGTCATGATCACGGGCTGCACGGTGGATGGTCGCTTCCTCGCCCGGATCTGCGTGCTCTGCTTCCGGACCCACGAGGACCGGGTGGACGCCTGCGTCGAGGACGTCGCGGCGGAGGCCGCCGCGGCCGTCGCCCGCGCCTGAGGTCGACGACGGGTGTCGTCGGCCGTGACGTTCGGGCGTCGGGTCTGCCGCGAGCGCCGGGAAACGGGTAACCTCTCAGCCCTTTCCCACGCCGGCCGGGCCCTCCCGCCCCCGGCTGCCGCGTCGCGACGCCGCGCGCGGTCGACGGGTCGCACCGTGACGATCCGCACCCCGCAGGTCCCGCCCCGGAGCGATCCCGTGTCCCGCCCCCGCCTCGCCGCCCACGCCGCCGGCCTCCTCTCCCTGCTCGCGCTCGCCGCGTCCTCCGCCTCCGCGCAGGACGGCCTGCCGGTCCTCCGCGCGAGCCCGTACGCGTCGGTCACGCAGCGCATCGCGTTCACCGACGTCACCGTGCGCTTCCACCGTCCCGGCGTGCGCGGCCGCGAGGTCTTCGGTTCCGTCGTGCCCTACGGCCAGCTCTGGCGCGCCGGCGCGAACGAGAACACGACCGTGACCTTCGGCAGCGACGTGTCGGTCGACGGGCAGCCGGTGCCGGCCGGCACCTACGGCTTCCACGTGCTCCCGTTCCGCGACAAGCCGTGGACCGTGGTCTTCAGCAAGCAGACGAACCTCTGGGGCAGCTTCGGCTACGACCGCGGTCAGGACGCGCTGCGCGTCGAGGTCACGCCCGAGAAGACGGCGCACGTCGAGTGGATGGACTTCCGCTTCTCCCCCGTCGACGACGACAGCTGCGTCATGGCGCTGTGCTGGGCCGAGACGAGCCTGCCCGTGACGATCGACGTCGACCTCGAGGCCTCGAAGTTCGGCGCGACGCGCGCGCTCATCGAGGAGCGCGGCGCCGACGACCCGGCGCTCCTGCTGAGCGCCGCGCAGTGGGCGGCCGACGAGGGCACCGGGCTCGAGGACGCGCTCGGCTGGGTCGACCGCGCGATCGCGCAGGAGAAGACGTTCACGAACCTCGGCCTCAAGGCGCGCATCCTCGAGGGGCTCGGCCGCGCGGACGAGGCGGCGCCGCTGCTCAAGGAGGCGTGGCTCGTCGCGACCGAGGAGGACCTCGGCAAGGTCGGCGGCCAGCTCATGTCGAACAAGCAGTACGCGGAGGCCGTCCCGGTCTTCGAGCTGAGCGTGCGCGGCAACCCGGAGTCGTGGAAGGCGCACGACCAGCTCGCCGAGGCGTACCTCAAGAGCGGCGACGCGGCGAAGGCGCTCGAGACCTACGCCAAGGCGCTCGAGCTGGCCCCCGACGAGGCGACGAAGACGCGCCTCTCCGAGACCCTCGAGAAGCTCCGCGGCGGCTGATCGGGGGCCCGGCGCCCACCCGGGCTGGAGTCGGCCGGGCGCATCGGCCGATGAACCGGGGGTGTTCGCCCTCCGGCTCCTCCTCGTCGCCGCGCTGCTGCCGTACGCCGTCTGGCTGGCGGTCTCCTACGAGTACCACTTCCCGGACCACGTGAACCTCGCGGTCCACGAGGCGGGGCACGTCCTCTTCACGCCCTTCGGGCAGACGATGCACATGCTGGGCGGCACGCTGCTCCAGCTCCTCGCGCCGCTCGCCTTCGTCGTGCACTTCCTGTGGAAGGGCCGCCGCTTCGACGCGGCCGTGTGCGGCGTGTGGTTCGCCGAGAGCCTCATGTACACGGCGGCCTACGTCGGCGACGCGTACCTCATGCAGCTCCCGCTCGTGGGCGGCGAGCTCCACGACTGGAACTGGCTGCTCTCGCGCCTCGGCGTCGTGCGGTCGGCGCCGGCGATCGCGGGCGGTGTGCACGCGCTCGCGTGCGTCGTGCTGGCGGGCGCGCTCGTCGCGGCGGCGCGCGTCGCCGTCCTCGAGCGTCCCCGGCGTCAGCCGGACCCGTCGCGCGCCTGAGCCGGGCCGAGCTGCGCGCGCGCCCACGCGGCGTCGCGCGGCAGCGAGAGCTCGTCGGAGAGCGCGGCGAGCTCCACGAGCGCGCGCCGCGTCTTGTCGTGCGTCGGGCCGAGCGTCCGGACGAGCCCCTCGCAGCCTTCGCGCAGGACCTCCTGCGCACGGCCGTACCGTTCGACCTCGCGCAGCGCCGCCGAGTGCATCCACTCGAAGAGGAAGAGCACGCCGCCCTCCTCCGGGACGGACGCGCGCGCCCGCTCGAGGAGGTCGCCCAGGAGGTCGTCGGCCTCGTCCGAGCGGCCCTGGAGGTGAAGCAGCACGCCGAGCGTCTGCTCGTTGAGCAGGACGTCGAGGTCGTCGTCACCGCGCAGGACTCGCGTCGTCTCGAGCGCCTGCCGCGCGAGCGCCTCGGCCTCGGGGAGCATCTCGGGCACGGTGCGCAGCTCCCACGCGAGGCGTCCCTTCGCGGCGAGCGTGTCCGGGTGGCGCGGTCCGAGCCGGGCCTCGAGGCGTTGCAGCGAGTGCTGCGCGGCGAGCGCCTCGTCCCGTGAGGCGCCGGCGCGGCTCAGGTCGACCGTGCCGGCCCACTCGAGGACCGCGACGTCCTCGGTGTCCATGTCCGACGTGAACACGAAGACGTTGCCCTCGCCGAACTCGTGCGCCATCGCGCGGCGCTCGGCGTCCGCGGCGTGTCGACGGATGACGAAGTTCGTGAGGAGGCGGTCCGTCGTGCGGGCCTTGACGTGGTCGGAGCCGAAGCGCCGGACCGCCTCGACGTGCGCCTGGCGCGCGAGGTCGGTCGCCGCCTCCGTCTCGCCGGCCGCCGCGAGCCAGGTCGCGGGCTCGAGGCCGATCTGCACGAGCGTCCCGCCCGCCGCGCCCGGCCCGCCCTCGAGCTGCGACTTCACGCTCAGCAGGATGCGGGCGCCCTCGTCCTCGCGACCGGTGCACGTGTAGACGTACCCGAGCGTCGAGAGCGCGAGCAGCGTGTCGGGGTCGTCCGGCCCGAGCCCCCGCTTCATCTGCACCACGAGGGAGTCGAGCTCGCGCTCCGCGCGCTCCGGCTCGCCGGCGTACGCGAGCGACCACGCGAGCTTCGCCTTGCTGCGGAGCGTCGCCGGGTTCCACTCGCCGAGCCGCTCCTCGCGCAGCGCCGCCGCGCGCTCGAACTCCAGACGGCCGTCCTCGGGCCGGCCCATGCGCACGAGGTTCTCGCCGAGGAACATCCGCGCGCGCGCCTCGGCCCCGGGGGCGTCCGCGAACTCGAACTCGAGGCCGTCCTGGGCGCGCTCGAGCAGGTCGAGCACGGTGGGCGCGTCCCGCGACAGCGTGGCGAGCCGCGCGTTCGCGGCGGGCGCGGGCGCGGCGGAGCGCACGAGGTCCTCGACCCACTTCGTGACGCGCTCCGACTCGGCCGCCTGCTCCTCGGCCTGCGCCTGCGCCGCCTCCGCGAGCTTGCGGTGGTGCTCGGCGCGCTGCCAGAACCCGAAGCACAGGATCGAGCCCGCCGTGAGCACGAGCAGGAACGACGCCGCGACGGCCATCGCCACGCGGTGCCGGCGGAAGTGCTTGCAGAGCAGGTACCAGGTCGAGTCGCGCTTCGCCTGGATCGGGTCGCCGAGCAGGTAGCTCCGCACGTCGCGCGCCAGCTCGCCGGCCGTCTGGTACCGGCGGTCCGGGTCCTTGGCGAGGCACATGAGCATGATGGTCTGCAGCTCGTCGTCGACGTCCGGGCGCAGCGTGCGCGGGCGGATCGGGTCGAGGTTGCCGATGCGGTCGAGCACGTCGCGCAGGTTGCCGGTGACGTCGTACGGGAACTTCCCCGTGACCATCTGGAACAGGATGACGCCCAGCGCGTAGACGTCGCTGCGCACGTCGACGAGGCTCGGGCTGTCCGCCTGCTCCGGCGACGACCACGGGATCGACCCGACGAACTGCCCCGTCATCGTCATGATGCTCGAGGGCTCGTCCTCCTCGACCTTGGCGAGGCCGAAGTCGAGCACGTGCGGCTGGCCCTCCTCGTCGATGAGGATGTTCCCGGGCTTGATGTCGCGGTGGATGATCCCGCGCACGTGCGCCGCGTGGATCGCGTCGCAGACGCGCGCGAAGAGCTCGAGCGTCTCCCGGAGCGTGCGCTCGCCCGACGCCGTGTGCACGTCGAGCGGCTGCCCGTGGATGTAGTCCATCACGAACCAGAACGATCCGGCGCTCGAGCCCGTGTCGAGGATGGACACGATGTTCGGGTGCCGCAGGTGCGCGAGGATCTGCACCTCGCGCTCGAAGCGCGCGCGGTCGACCTCGCCGGCGTGCGGGCCCTCGCGCATGACCTTCACGGCGACGTGCTGCCCCGTCGACTCCTGCACGGCGCGGTACACGACGCCCTGCGCGCCGCGGTGGATCTCGCTGAGGAGCCGGTAGCCGGGGATGCTCGCGTCCTTCGGCGGCGTCGTCCGCACGACGGCGTCGACCTCCCGTCGCGCCATGTCGATGAGCCTGCTCTCGTCGTCCACTGTGCTGCTCCTGCGAAGTCTCAGGTGTGCGAGCCGAGCATGCGGCTCATCGGGCCGAGGATCTCCCTCAGCCGGTCGTGCGCGCGGGCGCGCAGCATGTACACGGCGCCGGCCGAGCGTCCCAGCCCGGCGGCGACCTCGTCGATCGGGACGCCCTCCAGGTCGAGCTGCGTCACGACGACGCGGTAGCTCTCCGGGAGGCGGTCGAGCGCGCCGCGCAGCAACGCGCCGGCCTCGCGCTCGATGGCGTCGCGGCTCGCCGTGTGGCTGATGGCGCCGATGCGGTCGAGCAGCGCGACGGTCGAGTCCGTGCGCGGCCCCTCGTGCACGCGCTGCCGCGGGTCGGGGCGCTTGCGGCGCTGGAGCGCCTTGATGGCGTCGCGCAGGTTGTTCTCGGCGACGGACCGCATCCAGCCGCGGAAGCCCGCGACGGTGCGCACCTCGAGCAGGTGCACGCGCAGGAAGACCTCGAGGTAGGTCGTCTGCATGACGTCGTCCGCGTCGAGCGCGGTGCGCCAGGCGGCGTCGATGCGCAGGCCCGAGCGGACGCCCGGACCCAGGAACTCGAGGAGGCGCACGAGCGCCTCGCGGTCGCCCTCCACCGACCGCACGACGAGCTCGTCGCCGGCGGAGATGTCGGTCGGGTCGGTCGAGGTCACACCGTCCATCATGCCCCCTGGAGGCGCAGTGGGTCCCCGGACTGTTGGGTGGCGCGGGGCCGGCGCGCGGGCGGGCCCCGCCGCGACGACCACGGGCGGGAAGGGACGAGGCCCGTGCCCCGGTGCGGATTCGGGCACGGGCCCCGGCCGGCGGCCCCTGCCGACGTCCCGTCCTGGTGCGGTGGGTGCCGCGGACGTGGCGGACGTCGGCGCCGGGGTTGCCATGCCCCCCCGGGCGACGGGTCGCGCCGCCGCTCACGCCCGATCCCCGAAAAATCGCGGCCCCGGTTCGCCCGCCGCGTCGACCCGCCTTGGAGGGTGCCTCCCGGGCGGATATCGTCCCTGCTGCGGCCGCCCGACGACCGGCGGGCACCGGCGCCCGGACGGCCCGCCCCGAGGACACCCGTGGCCGAGCAGACCCCCTCATCGGCTGGTCCCGGCGCCCCTGATCCGGGGGCCGCCGAGGGCCGCTCCACCGCCTCCTTCGAGGCGGGGGCCCGCCTGGGCGACCTCGTGCTCGTGCGCGAGCTGGGGCGCGGCGGGCAGGCCGTCGTCTTCGAGGCGCTCCAGGAGACCCTCGACCGCCGGGTCGCGGTGAAGATCCTCTCCCGCGACTACGTGCACAGCGACGAGCAGGCGGCCCGCTTCCGGCGCGAGGCGGAGGCCACCGGCCGGCTGGGCCACCCGAACATCGTCGCGGTCTACGAGTACCGCGAGGTCGAGGGGCACCCGCTCATCGTCGAGGAGCTCGTCGAGGGCCGGAGCCTCGCCGACGAGCTCGAGGAGCGCTGGATGGGCCGCGAGCGCATCGACAACGTCTTCTGCGACTGGGTGGCGCACGTCGTCCGGCAGCTCGCGCACGCGCTCGACCACGCGCACGAGCGCGGCATCGTCCACCGCGACATGAAGCCGGACAACGTGCTGCTCGCGCCGGACGGCACGCCCAAGATCGCGGACTTCGGTCTCGCGAAGGTCGAGGACAAGGCCGGCCTGTCCATGTCGGGCACGATCCTCGGCACGCCGTACTACATGTCGCCGGAGCAGGTGGACGGCGGCGCGACGAACCCCATCGACGGGCGGTCCGACGTCTACAGCCTGGGCGCGGTGCTCTACCGCATGCTCACGGACCGCGTGCCGGTGAAGTCGCGCAACCTCGAGGGCATCTTCCTCGACATCCTGCACCGCACGCCGACGCCGCCGCGCAACATCCAGCCGATCATCCACCGCGACCTCGAGGCCGTGTGCCTCAAGGCGCTCGAGAAGCAGCCGCGCAACCGGTATCAGTCGGCGGCGGAGCTCGCCGAGGACCTCGAGCGGTACATCGCGCGGCAGCCGACGCTCGCGCGGCCGGTGAGCGGCGTCGTCAAGGTCGTGCGCAGCCTGTCGCGGCTCGCGACCTCCACGCTCGGCGTGCTGTGCCTGCTCATCCCGGCGCTCTGGTTCCTGCTGGACGTCTTCGTGATGTCGCCGATGGGCACGACGTCGGACGGCGTCGTCGGGACGCGCCTCGGCATCATCGCGGCGGCCGCGGCGCTCCTCGCGTGGCCGCTCTCGCTGCTCGGCGTGCGCTGGACGGGCGGGCGCGCGTGGGCGGTCGCGACGAGCGTCCTGCTGGCGCTCGCGCTCGGCGGCGGCGCGGCCTGGCGCGTGCTCGACGAGCGCCTGCACCGGCTGCACGTCGAGGCGCGGGAGGTGCTCGAGCTCAACGTGACGCTCGCCGACCGGCGCGACGTCCAGGACGTCCAGGAGTACATCGACGCCTGGGGCGACCGCTTCGAGGACGACGACCTGTTCCTCGTGGCGCGCGCCTACCTCGAGCGCGGGCGCGCGGGCCGCGCGGAGGAGTGGGTGCGGCGCGGAGAGCGCGAGACGACCGCGCCCGTGTACAAGGCGCTGCTCGAGGCGGTGGCGGACGCGACCGGCTCGGGCGACGGCGACGTCGCGAGCATCTTCGACGAGGCGTCCGCCGACACGGCCTGGACCGAGTGGCAGCGCATCGGCGACGTCTTCCGGCTCATGGGGCACCTGGGTGACGCCCGCCGCGCGTACGAGAAGGCCGGCTACTCGCAGGGCGCCGACCGCGACCTCGTGAACCTGAGCCTCGCGCGCGTGCTCACCGACATGTGCCGCTGGGAGGCCGCCGGCGAGCGGCTGCGCGACGTCCTCGTGTGGCGGCCCGACGACCCGGAGGCCAACTTCGTCGCGCGGCGCATCGCCTTCTCGAAGGAGGACTGGTCCGCGGCCGAGCAGCACGTGAAGGTCTTCGACAGCAACCCGAAGACTCCGCTGCTCGCGAAGCTCCAGCGCCGCTACGAGCTGCTCGAGAAGCGCAACTTCATCGAGGACGCGGCCGCGTTCCTCCAGGCGTCGCTCGACGCGCACGGCGACCTCCCCCAGGTCGTCGAGTGGGCGGCGCGCGAGCGCTTCCGCACGACGCAGCTCCTGCTCCCGGTGCTCATGCGCCAGCTCTCCGAGGGCGCGATGGACGCGTACGCGGAGACGCTCGACCGGATGCGCGAGGGCTTCCTCGAGGCGGAGGGCCTCTACGAGCGGCTGCGCGCGATGGACGAGGACTGGGCGACGGCGTCCATCGGTCTCTCGGCGGTGAACCTCGAGCTGCGGCAGTACCTGCCCGAGGAGGCGGAGGAGCGCTTCGACCGCGCCGTGCGCTTCGCGGAGGAGGCCATCGCGAAGGACCCGGGCTTCTGGGAGCCGCACTACAACCTGGCGCTCGCCGAGTGGTGGCGCGCCGCCACGGAGGCGGGCGGCTTCGACGCGGTGTCCACGGACGCCATGCAGGCCTTCGTCGACCGCATGCGGACCGCGCTCTCGCACAACAGCCTCCAACCCCAGCCGATGAACGACACGGCCGTCGTGCTCGGCATGCTCGCCGAGCGCACGGGCGACACGCTGCTGCTCGGCGAGGCGCTCACGCTCGCGCGGCGCGCCGTGCGCATCCAGGCGCCGGACGCCGAGACCGAGTGCCGCCCGGAGGGCGCCGAGCGCCAGCTGCACTCCGCGCTCGAGGACACGCTCGGCCAGCTCTACGAGCAGGCGGGCCGGCTCGACGAGGCGCTCGCGGCGGCGAAGCGCTCCGTCGCGGTGCTCGCGTCCGCCGACGCCGACCTCCCCAAGCGGGAGGCGAACGTCGAGCGGCTCGAGGCGCTGCTCGAGGAGGACTGAGCGGGCGGCCGCGCGGGGCGCCGCGGCCGGACCGCCCGCCGGGCGCCTACTCGACGAGCGTGAACGCGAGGCCGCGCGTGACGCTCAGGCCCCAGGGCGCCGGACCGCCGGCCGCGGGGTCGAGCACGATCGCCTGGAGCGTGAACTCGAGGCCGACGAAGGCCGGGTCCGCGGGCATGACCGCCGGCGCGGCGAAGCCGCCCGCGCCCGGCGCGCCCGGCGTCCCCGAGAGCGGCACGATGAACTGCGCGAACACCGTGGCAACCGCCGGGAAGAGGTTCGGCGCGCGTCCCGTGCCGAACTGCACGAGCGAGGGCGCGCCGCCCACGCCGTCGGCGATCTCGAAGACCACCGACGCGCCCGTGACGGTGTAGCCGTCCGCGGTGAGCGTCGGCACGATGCCGCCCGCGCCGGCCTTCGACAGGCCGTAGGATTCGAAGGTGTCGAAGGCGTTGGGGAACACCGACACGCTGTCGGACGCGCCGTGCACGAGGACGAGCTCGAGCGTCGAGTCGTTGTCGACGTCGCCGAGCAGCGGCCGGAGCGCGCGCCCGTCGGCGTCCACGCACGCGAGACCGGCCACGGTCTGGAGCGTCGCGAGCGCCGCGCCGTCGCCGCGCGCGGTGCGCACGTACGCCTGGCCCAGCCCGGTCCCGCCGACGTCGCGCGACGACACGAGGTCGAGCAGCCCGTCGCCGGAGATCTCGCCGAGCGCGACGGCGCCGCCCGCCGTCTCCTCCACGACGTCCTCGGCCGCGAGCGGCGTGAACGACCCGTCCGCCTGTCCCGCCGCGAGGAACAGCCGGCCTTCGGCCTCGCCGAGCGCCACGTCGACGAGGCCGTCGCCCGTGAGGTCGCCCATGTCGAGCCCGCGGATCTCCGACCACGCGCCGCCGAGCGGCCACGCGACGCCGGGCTGGAGCGCGCCGCCGACGTTCTCGAAGACGACGACGTGCCCGACGCCCGTCGTCGTGTCGACGGAGCTCGTGACGACGTCCGGCAGGAGGCTGCCCACGCAGTCGGTGACGTGCAGGCCGCCGGTGAGCGCGTGGCCCGCCGGAGCCGCGGCGCTCACGGGCGTCGTCGCGAAGCCGAGCCCGGCGGGCGCGAGGCCCGCGTAGAGGTCCACGGATCCGGCGCCCGTCGGCGCGCCCTCGGACTGCGTGACCACGAGGTCCGTCGTGCCGTCGGCGTCCATGTCGACCTGCCCGAACGTCCCGCCGCGCGGCAGCGCGAGCTGCTGCACCTTGACGTAGCTGCCGCCGAACTCGTCGAAGACGGAGAGGCTGGCGAGCACCGTCGGGTCCGCGCCCGAGCCGTCCCGCCACGCGTTGTAGGTCACGAGCGGGAAGCCGAGCAGCGTGCCGTCCACGACGTTCTCGCCGCCGAAGCGCACGGCGAGCGGGCCGCCGACCCAGCCCGGGCCGGGCGGCACGGTGTCGTCGACGCCCGTCACGGTCGGCGCGTGCGTGAACGTGCCGTCGCCGGCGCCCATGAGGATCGTGAGCGAGTTGCCCGCGCGGTTCGGCACGACGATGTCGAGCGTCGAGCCGTCGGCGCCCGCGCCGTCGATGTCCGCGACGACGCCGTCGCCCGGCTCGTCGCCCGTCGCGTACTGGTTGCCCGTCGCGTCCTGGAAGATGTCCGCCGAGCCGTCGTTCTCGAGGTACGCGAGGAAGGTGAGCACCTCCTCGTTGGGCGCGCTCGTGCCGGCGAGCGTGTCCTCGAACCACACGAGCACGACGTCGTCGACGCTGTCCTTGGGCAGGCTGTAGTCCTCGACGACCGCGCTGATGCCCTTGCCCGAGTACGCGGTGCCCAGCTCCTGCACGGTGAAGCCGCCCGCGCCGTCGTTGACGAGCGCGGTGAGCAGGAGCGGCGGGTGCTGGTCCTCGAAGGCCGTGAACGGGAACGCGAGGCTGCTCGTGCTCGTGTAGAGCGCGTCGAGCAGGCCGTCGTCGTCGAGGTCCGCGAGGCTGCCGTAGGTCGGGTGGATGCCGCCGACGTCGGGCACGACGTGCCCGGGGAACACGCCCGACGGCGAGAAGCCGCCCGCGCCGTCGCCGACCCACAGGTCGATGCGACCCTGCGGCACGCCGCCCGGACCCGCGTCGAACTCGTGCGTCGTGAGGAGCGCGTCGACCGCGCCGTCCTGCGTCATGTCGCCGACGAGCACGCTCGCGAGGCACCGGCCCGCGGCGAAGGTGCCGACGTTCGTGAGCGAGCCGTCGCCGTTGCCGAGCAGCACGGTCGCGAAGCCCGACTCGCCGCCGGGGCCCGTCGCGAGGGTGCCGGACGTCGCGACGAGGTCGAGGAACGCGTCGTCGTCGACGAAGCCGGCCGAGAGGTCCGTGAGGTCGGCGACGGGCGTGAAGAGCTGCGTCGTGAAGCCGGACAGGCCGTCGCCGAGCAGCACGGTGACGCCGGACGCGCCGGCCACCGCGACGTCGTCGAGGCCGTCGTTGTCGAAGTCACCGACCTCGAGCGCGGCGGGCGCGGTGTCCGTGAGCAGCGGCGTCGTCACGGCCGGGTCGAAGCTGCCGTCCGGGTTGGACGTGATCACGGAGACGGAGTCGCCGCCGCGGTTCGCCGTGACGATGTCCGAGAGCGCGGTGAGCGCGCCGCCCGCGAAGCCGGAGCTCAAGGAGTCGAAGTTGCCCGCGCCCGCCTCGGCGGGGTTCTCGTCGGTGGGGTGGGTGCCCTCGTCGGAGAAGCCGCCCGCGCCGGTCGAGCCGTCGAGGCCCTGCGAGCGCACGAGGTCGCCGTCGCTCTTGGGCACGACGATGACCGGCGAGCCGATGAAGTCCGGCGGCGGCGGCAGCTCGGGGTCCGGCGGGATGACGATGAGCGTCGCGCGGCCGGGCCGGCCGTCGAGCGTCGTGATCGCGCCCTCGTAGGGCTGCGTGTCCTCGACGGTGAGCGGCACGACGAGGAACGAGACCCAGCCCGCGCCGCCGCCGGCGAGGCCCGGCGCGCCGGCGAGCAGCTCGCCGTAGCCGTCGCCGTCGAGGTCGCCGTTCGCGAGGGAGGCGCCGTAGGCGGCGTCGTCCGCGAGGGCGGGAGCGCCGCCCGTCGCCTCGCTGAGCTTGACGTGCGAGAGGACGTTTCCCGCCGCGTCGGGGAAGAGCACCCACACCGCGCCGCGGTCGGCGCCGAAGAGGTCGGCAGCCACGTCGTCGTCGCCCGGCGCGCCCACGGCGAGCTCGCGGAACCCGTCGCCGTCCAGGTCGTCCAGGAGCGCCAGCGCCGTTCCGAATTCGTCGTCGAAGTCCAGGTCCCCGGTGAAGCCGCCGGCCGTGTCGCTGATCTTCGCCGTCGCGACGACGCCGCCCGCCGCGTCCAGGAAGAGCCACCACACCGAGCCGTGGTCGATGCCTCCGTCGTTGTCTCCGGGAGCGCCGACAGCGAGGTCCGGCACGCCGTTGCCGTCGCGATCGCCGAGGGGCGCCACGGCGCGGCCGAAGCGGTCGTCGACGGCCAGTGCGCCGCCGAGGTCGCTGTCGTCGATGCGTGTGTTCGCGGCGACCTGCCCGTCGGGCTGCAGGAAGAGGATCCACACCGCGCCCTCGCCGAACCAGCCGAGGTCGGCGCCGACGGCGAGCTCGGTCGTGCCGTCACCGTCGAGGTCGCCGATCGCGGCGACCGAGCGTCCGAAGCCGTCGTTCGGCTTGAGCGAGCCGGTGAAGCCTCCCGACCCCTCCGTGATCCGGACGTGCGACTTCACGGTGCCGTCGGCTGCGAGCAGCAGGATCCAGACCGCGCCGCGGTCGTTCCCGGTCGCGGAGTCCGCGTCGTCGCTCGTGCGGCGAGCGCCGACGGCGAGATCGGGCACGCCGTCGCCGTCGATGTCACCGATCCCCGCGACCGACCGCCCGAATCGGTCGTTGTTCCCGAGCGCCGCACTGAACCCGCCGGACGTGTCGCTGATCTTCGTCGTCGACGCGACCGTTCCCTCCGATGTCATGAAGAGGATCCACACGGCGCCGCGGTTCGTGCCGCCGTCGTCGTCGTCCTCGGCTCCGAATGCGAGCTCGGGCACGCCGTCGCCGTCGAGGTCGCCGACCCGGGCGGCGGACACGCCGAGGTCGTCGCCGGACTGCACGCCCGCCGGGAAGCCGTCGACGCCCGGCGCGATCGCGACGAGCTCGTCGACCTCGCCGATCTCCTGGGCGTGCAGCGGGGGAGGCGCCAGCGCGAAGGCGAGCAGCGTCGCGAGGACGAGCGGGGCGCGGGTGCGGACGGGGTACGGACGGTCACTGGTGTGCATCGTGCTTGCCCGGCACGGAGGAGCGGCGTCCCCCCGGGGGGCGGGGAGACGAGGGACGGTGCGTCGAGTGGGAGCCACGGTCATTCCGAACCGACCGGGCTCCGACAGGGTCACCGCTCCGAGGCGGGATTCTACCCGCGATCGCTCCCCCCGGTCGGGCCGGGGCCGGCCCCCGATCGACGACCTCGCGGTCAGGGGACGATCGTGAACGCGAGCCCCCGCGTGATGCTGAAGCCGAAGGGCGCCGGCCCGAAGACGCCCGGGTCCTGGATGGCCGCCTGGAGCGTGAACTCGAGGCCCAGGAAGGACGGGTCGCCGGGCAGCAGCGCGCCGAAGGCGTAGCTCCCGACGCCCGGCGTGCCGGACGTCCCCGAGAGCGGCACGACGACCTGGTTGAAGACCGTCTCGACCGCGGGGAAGAGCAGGTCCGTGCGCCCCGTGCCGAGCTGCACGAGCGCGACCGAGCCGCCGACGCCGCCCTCGATGCGGAAGGCCGGCTTGCTGCCCGCGACCGAGTAGCCGTCGGCGGTGAGCGTCGGCACGACCCCGCCGGAGCCGGCCTTCGCCGTGCCGTACGACTCGAAGGTGTCGAACGCGTTGGGGAACACCGACAGGCTGTTCGACGGGCCGTGCACGAGGACGATCTCGAGCGTGCCGTCGCCGTCGAGGTCGCCGAGCAGCGGCGCGAGCGCGCGGCCGTCGGCGTCCACCGACGCGAGGCCCGCGACGGTCTGCGGCGCGCCGAGCGAGCCGGCGTCGCCGCGCGCCGTGCGCACGTACGCCTGGCCGAGCCCGTCCGCGCCGAGGTCGGAGCACGCCACGAGGTCGAGCTGCCCGTCGCCGCTGATCTCCCGCAGCGCGAGCGCGCCGCCGCCGATGCCCGCGAGCGCCGGCGGCACCTTCGCCGCGACGAAGCGCCCGTCGGGCTGCCCCGTCGCCAGGAAGAGCCGGCCGTCCTCCTCGCCGAGCGCGACGTCGAGCAGCTCGTCGCCGTCGAGGTCGCCCATGACGAGGCTGCGCAGCGACTGCCAGGTCGCGCCGAGCGGGCTCACCGCCGGCGGGAGCAGCACGCCGCCCGCGTTCTCGAACACGAGCAGCAGCCCCTCGCCCGTGCCGATGTCGACGCCCGACGTCACGATGTCCGGGAGCGCCGAGCCGACGACGTCCGTGACGTGCATGCCGCCGGCGAGGCGCGTGCCGGGCGGGACCTGCGTCGCGATCGGCGCGGTGCCGAAGCCGGGCGCGCCGGGGCCGAGACCCGGGAACAGGAGGACGCCGTCGGGGCCGCCGGGACCCTCGCGCTGCGTGACCACGAGGTCCGACACGAGGTCGTCCGTCAGGTCGAGCTGCGCGAACTCGCCGCCGCGCGGCAGCGGCACCTGCTGCACCTTCACGAAGCCCGCGGTCGCGTCGTGCGCGAAGACGGACAGGCTCGCGAGGATCGTCGGGTCGGGCGTGTCGCCGCGGTCCTCCCAGCGGTTGAGCACGACGAGCGGGAAGCCCTGCACGAGCCCCTGCTCGACGCCCGCGCCGCCGAAGCGCACCTCGGTCGGGCCGCCGACCCAGTCCGGGCCGGGCGGCACCGTGTCGTCGACGCCGGTCACGACCGGACCGGGCACGAAGGTGCCGTCGCCCACGCCGTAGAGGATCGTGAGCGAGTTGTCGCCGCGGTTCGGGACGACGAGGTCCAGCGTGTCGACGCCGTCGGCGGGCTCGTCCACGTTGCCGAGCGAGCCGTCGCCGGGCTCGTCGCCCGTGCCGTACTGGTTGCCCGTCGAGTCCTCGAAGACCTCGTCGTCGCCCGTGCCCTCGAGCAGGGCGAGGAAGGTCTGGTCGTCGGTGCCGCCGCCGCCGCCCGCGTTGACGTCCTCGTACCAGACGAGCACGACGTCGAAGAGGTCGTCGCCGGGGTCGGTGAAGTCCTCGAGGATCGCGCTCACGCCCTTGCCGGAGTAGGCCGTGCCGATCTCCGTGACGTCGAAGCCGCCGGCGCCGTCGTTGACGAGCACCGTGACGACGAGCGGCGGGTGCTGGTCCGCGAAGGAGCTGAACGGGAAGGCGAGGCTCGGGGCGCTCGTGTAGACGGCGTCCGTGAGGAGGTCGCCGTCGACGTCGCCCAGCGCGCCGTAGGTCGGGTGGATGCCGCCGACGTCGGGCACGACGTGGCCGGGGAACACGCCGGAGAGCGTGAAGCCGCCCGTGCCGTCGCCGACCCAGAGGTCGACGCGGCCCTGCGGGATGCCGCCGGGACCCGCGTCGAACTGGTGCGTCGTGAGGAGCGCGTCGACGCCGGGCGTCGGGTCGAGCTCGCCGAGCAGCACGCTCGCGAGCGCCTGGCCCGTGGAGAAGGTGCCGGCGTTCGTGAGCGTGCCGTCGCCGTTGCCGAGCAGGACCGTCGCGAAGCCCGACTCGAGGCCGGGGCCGCCGGCGACCGTGCCGGACGTCGTCACGACGTCGAGGAAGAGGTCGTCGTCGACGAACTCGAGCGCCAGGTCCGTGAGGTCCGCGACGGGCGTGAAGGTCTGCGTGGTGAAGCCGCCCATGCCGTCGCCGAGCATGACGGTGACGCCCGCGGCGCCGGCTACGGCGACGTCGTCGAGCGCGTCGTTGTCGAAGTCGCCGGTCTGGATCGCCACCGGCATGACGTCGACGAAGAGCGGCGTGTCCGGCTGCGGCGTGAACGTGCCGTCCGGGTTGCCGACGAAGAGCGACACGGAGTCGCTGCCGAAGTTCGCGACGGCGACGTCCGAGCGGTCCGTGAGCCCCGTGCCGCCGACGAAGCCCGAGATGAGGCTGTCGAAGTTGCCGGTGCTCGCCTGCGCGGGCATGTCGCCGGTCGGGTAGGCGCCCTCGTCGGTGAAGTTGCTGCTCGACGAGGCGGTGCCGTCCACGCCCTCGACGCGCATGAGGTCGCCGTCGCTCTTGGGCACGACGATGACCGGCGTGCCGATGAAGTCCGGCGGCGGCGGGAGCTCGGGGTCCGGCGGCAGCACGACGAGCGACGAGCGACCGGGACGCCCCGCGAGCGTCGTGATCGCGCCCTCGTAGGGCTGCTCCTCGTCGCCGCCGCCGCCCGCGCTCGCGAGGAGCATGTTGAAGGCGGAGCCGCCGCTCGTCTGGCCCGGCGCGCCGGCGAGCAGCGCCGTCGTGCCGTTCGAGGCGAGGCCCGTGCCGAACTCCGCGCCGAACGAGAGGAACACGGGCAGGCCGCCGGCCGTGTCGCTGATCTTCTGCTCGCCGAGGACCGTGCCGTCGGGCTGGAGGAAGAGGTTCCACACAGCGCCGGTGTCGATCTCGCCGACGGCGGCGGAGGGCGTGATGTCGTCGTCGCCGGGCGCGCCCACGGCGAGGTCGGGGTTGCCGTCGTCGTCGAGGTCGCCGACGAGCGCGAGGGCGGAGCCGAAGCGGTCGCCGCCGACGAGCGAGCCGCCGAAGCCGCCCGTGTCGAGGTCGATGCGCTGGGAGTCGAGGACGAAGACCGGGCCCTTGGACTCGAGGAACAGGATCCACACGGCGCCGACCGCGGGAATGAAGACCTTGCCGTCGTCGTAGTCGCGGAACGGCGAGCCCACGGCGAGGTCGTTGATCCCGTTGCCGTCGAGGTCGCCGACGTTCGCGACGGCGCCGCCGAACTCCTCGCCGAACTCGAGGCCGGGGACGCTGCCCGAGGCGAGGACGTTCCACGTGATGAGCTCGCCGCCGACGTCCAGATAGAGGATGTAGACCGCGCCGGTCGGGAACGCGACGTCGAAGGGCGTGCCCACCGCGACGTCGACCACGCCGTTGCCGTCGAGGTCGCCCATGTTCGCGAGCGACGTCCCGAAGCCGTCCTGGAAGCCGGGGCCGCCGACGGGCGAGGAGTCCACGGCGGACTTCACCGTGCCGTCCGTGTTCAGCAGGAGCGTGTAGGCGCGCGCCTCCTGCTCGAAGAGGTTGTTCTCGTCGAGGCAGATCATGATGTCCTCGACCCCGTCGAGGTCGATGTCCCCGAGCCCGATCACCGAGCGGCCGAGGCTCATGCCGTCGAGGATGCCGATCGACAGGCCGCCCGCCGTGTCGCTGATCTTCTGCGCCGAGTCGACGGTGCCGTCGCCGTTCATGAAGCAGATCCAGACCGCGCCGCGGTCCGGGCCGCCGTCGTCGTCGCCGGGCGCGCCGACCGCGAGGTCCTCGACGCCGTCGCCGTCGAGGTCGCCGATGAAGGCCATCGAGGCGCCGAAGGCGTCGCCCGGGTCGAGCGTGCCGGGGAAGCCGCCGCTGCCGGCGCCGAGCGACACGAGCGACGCGACGTCGCCGGGGTCGTCCTGCGCGGCGAGCGCGGGCGCGAGGAGGGCGGGCACGAGCAGGGCGAGGGCGACGGCGAGGGGCCGTCGGGCGGGCGCGGACGTCATGGTGTCTCTCGAGGATGGGCGCGTCGGTCCGCGCGTCCTCCCGGCGGGACGTGCGGGCGCGGACGGACCGGGGGCCCCAGTTAGGCAAGGGGGTCCCAGGGCGGCAAGGGGGTCCCCCGGACCGAGGTGCGAGTCTAACAGCCCGCGCGGAGAGCGGGGCGTCTGGTGTCGCGACGCGCTCGCCGTCATCATCGAGGGCCGCGTGCGAGAGTCGTGAACGTCGCGTGAGCGAACAGCGAGTCGGCCCGCGAACGCGGCGCGTCCCCGGCGGGGCGGCGCGCGCGAGCGTCCGCGCCCCGCCGCCGGAGCCCGCCATGTCCCGCGTCGCCCTGCTCTGCCTGCTGCTCGCCGCCGCGCCGTTCGCGGTGCCGCGCAAGGACCCGGGCCGCATCCAGCGGATGCACGCCGAGGTCGCCGCGCGCGACGCGTTCGACCGCACGCGCTCGCGCACCTACGACGAGGTCAACGCGTCGGACCACGGCATCACGGAGATCGGGCTCGAGCGCGACGAGCCCGTCGGCGACGGTCCCGCGTGGCTCGTCGTCATCCGCTCGGACGGCCTCATGCGCTTCTCCGGCATCCGGCACGTCGAGCGGCTCGGGCTGTACGAGGGCCGCACGACGCGCTGGCAGTTCGACGCGCTCGCGCAGTTCGCGGACGAGCTCGGCTTCGACGAGCTCGAGCACACCTACACGGGGTCGGGGCTCGCGGGCTCGAGCGTGTTCACGACGGTCGTCCGCGACGGCCGGCGGCACGTCGTGCGCAACGACTCGCGCGCCGGTCCGCCCGCGCTCTGGGCGTTCGAGCAGGTCGTCGAGAAGCTCGTGCTCGAGACGCGCTGGGAGCGCCTCGGCGACCTCGATCCCGACGGTCGCTGACGGGCGCTGGAGTCGTCCGGAGGTCGTGCCGAAAGGGGCGGCTTCGCCGGCCGGACGCAGCGCCCGGCGCCGTGACACGGACATGACAGTCCGGCGCGTCCCGATCACTAGACTGAGGGCCTCATGCAACGGATCGCGATCGCGGGTCTCACGCTGCACGACACCGACGTCACCGGCCTCGAGGCGCTGCGTCGTCCCGAGCCCGGCCGCGAGAACGCGTACCTGCGCAGCCTCAGCGACGAGCTCGGCGCTTCGGAGCTCGTCCTGCTCGCGACGTGCAACCGCTTCGAGGTGGTCTACGCGCGCGAGGAGGGCGAGACTCCGGAGCCCGGCGACCTGAAGCTCCTGGAGGGCGCCGTCGCCGACGGCCGGACCGTGCCGTTCGTGTTCCGCTCGGGGCGCGACGCGATCGCGCACCTCTTCCGCGTCGCGAGCTCGCTCGACTCGCTCGTGCTGGGCGAGGACCAGATCATCGCGCAGGTGCGCGACGGCTACGCGCGCTCGTCGGACATCGGGCTCGTGGGTAACCTGCTCGGGCCGCTCTTCCACCACGCGCTGCAGATCGGCAAGAAGGTGCGCGCGGAGACGGAGCTCGCGCGGCACCCCGTGTCGGTGGTGAACCTCGCGGTGCACCGGCTGCAGGACGCGCCGGGCGCGGAGGCGCTCACGACGGCGGTGGTCGGCGCGGGCGAGATGGGCGGCCTGCTCGCGCGCGCGCTCGCGACGGCGGGCCTGCCGCCCGCTTTCGTGGTGAACCGCACGCACGACACGGCCGCGCGCCTCGCGCGCGACGTCGGGGCGCGGCCCGTGCCGCTCGACGGCTTCCTCGCGGGCGAGGTGCCGGTGGACGTCGTCGTGACGGCCACGGGCGCACGGGAGCCGCTCTTCACCGTCGACGCGCTCGCGGCGCTCGCCGCGCGGGCGCCGGCCGGCCGCGGGCTGCTGGGCATCGATCTGAGCGTCCCGCGCAACCTGCCCTCGGCGCCCGCGACCGCGTCGACGTCGGGCGGCGGCGAGCCCGCGCGCCGCGACGGCGCCGCGCGGCTCGAGGTCGTCGACCTCGACGCGTTGCGCGGCATCGCCGACCGGAACCGCGCGCTCCGCGAGGAGGCCGCGCGCGAGGCCGAGGCGCTCGTCGCCGAGAAGGTCGACCACTACGTGAGGCGCTTCCGCGAGGACGCGGCGGCGCCCGTCGTCACCGAGCTCAAGCAGGCGGCGGAGCAGATCCTCGCGCGCGAGCTCGACGGCCTGCTCGGCGGGCGGCTCGCGCACCTCGGCGACAACGACCGCCGCGCCATCGAGCGCTGGGCGCGCAGCACCTTCGGCCGCCTCATGCACCCCTCGGTGAGCGCCGTGAAGCGCATGGCGACCCTCGACCTGGACGGCGACGTCCCCACCGGAGACCCCTCGTGAAGGTGCGCATCGGCACCCGCGGTTCCGACCTCGCGCTCTGGCAGGCGCACCACGTCGCGGAACGGCTGAGCCCCGCGGCGGAGACGGAGATCGTCGTCATCAAGACGCGCGGCGACGCCATCGACGACGTGCCGCTCCAGGCCGTCGAGGGCAAGGCGTTCTTCACCGCCGAGATCGAGCGCGCGCTGCTCGACCGCGACGTCGACCTCGCCGTGCACAGTCACAAGGACCTCGCGACGGAGTCGCCGGAGGGGCTCGCGGTGATCGGCGTGCCGGCGCGCGGGCCGGTCGCCGAGGTGCTCCTCGTGCGCGCGGAGTCGCACGACCGGGACGCGCCGCTGCTGCCGTTGCGCGAGGGCGCGAAGGTGGGGACGAGCGCGCCGCGTCGTCGCGACCAGCTGCTCGCGCTGCGCCCCGACCTCGAGGTCGCGGACCTGCGCGGCAACGTGCCGACGCGCGTGCGCCGTTGCCAGGAGGGGCGCTACGACGCGGTCGTGCTCGCGGCGGCCGGGATCGAGCGGCTGGGGCTCGCGACGGACGGCCTCGTGAAGGTCGCGCTGGCGGTCGACCGCTTCGTGCCGGCGCCCGCGCAGGGCGCGCTCGCGATCCAGATCCGCGCGGACGACGACGCGCTCGCGGAGGTGTGCCTCGCGCACCTGCACGACGAGCAGACGGCGGCCGTCGTGCGCGCCGAGCGCCTGCTGCTCGAGCGGCTCGGCGGCGGGTGCCACATGCCGCTGGGCGTGCTCGTCGAGCGCGCGGCCGGTTCCGGCGACGACGCGTTCCGGGCGCGCGCGTTCCTCGGCGCCGGGTGCCCGGACGACGACGCGGGCCTGCGCTGGGCCGAGGCGTCGGGCGCGACGCCGACGCTCGCGGCGGACGCCGTGCACGCGCGGCTCCTCGCGGGCGAGCCCACCGGCGCCGGCCCGCTCGCCGGGCTGCGCGTCGCGCTCGTCGGGTCGTCCGCGGACGGCACGCTGTTGGGCCGCCGGCTCGCGGAGCTCGGCGCGACGGTCCTGCACGAGAAGGTCCTCGCGTTCGAGGACGTCAAGGCGCCCGACCTGCCGGCGCGGCTCGCGCGGCTGTCGCAGGGCGACGCGCTCGTGCTCACGAGCCAGGAGGCGGCGCGGCGGCTCGCCGGGCACTCGGTCCCGCCGGGCGTGACGATCGCCGCGGTCGGCCCCGCGACGGCGCGCGCGCTCGCGGCCGTCGGACTCAACGCGACGCACGTCGGCGAGGGCGGCGCGACCGAGCTCGCGCGCTCGCTGCCCGTCGCGCCCGGCTGCAAGGTGCTCTTCCCGTGCGCCGCCGCCTCGCGCAAGGACCTGCCCGCCGTGCTCGAGGAGCGCGGCGTCCCCGTCGACCGCGTGCCGCTCTACCGCACGGTGGAGTCCGCGGACGGCGAGATGGTCGACGACGCCGACGTGCGCGTGTACATGAGCCCGTCGGCGGTCGCGTCGTCGCTCTCGCTCGGTCGCGAGAAGGACGTCGAGGGGCTGCTGCGCGTCGGCATCGGCGGCACGACCTGCGACGCGCTCCAGGACGAGTCGCTCGAGCACCGGCGCCCCGCGGGCTCCGGTCCCGAGCCGGCCGTCGCGCTCCTCGCCTCGATCTTCGGCAACCGCACGTCCCCGACCGCGAGCACCGACCGATGACCATCCGCCCCCGACGCCTGCGCACGTCCGAGCGGCTGCGCGCCGCCGTCGCCGAGACGCACGTGCACCCCGATCGGCTCGTGCAGCCGCACTTCGTCATGGACGGGGGCGGCGCCGACGTGCCCATCGAGTCCATGCCGGGCGTCGCGCGCATGAGCATCCCGAGCCTCGTCGAGCGCGTACAGGCGGACCGCGCGGCGGGCATCGGCGCGGTGCTGCTCTTCGGCGTCACGGAGAGCAAGGACGCGGCGGCGAGCGCGGCGACCGACCCGGACGGGCTCGTGCCGCGCGCCGTGCGGGCGCTCCGCGAGGCGATGGGCGACGACCTGCTCGTCATGACGGACGTCTGCCTGTGCGGCGCGACGGACCACGGCCACTGCGGCGTGCTGCGCGACGGCGTCGTCGTGAACGACGAGTCGCTGCCGCTGCTCGCGGAGGCCGCGCTGTCGTACGCGCGGGCCGGCGCGGACGTCGTCGCGCCCAGCGACATGATGGACCACCGCGTCGCCGCGATCCGCGACCGCCTCGACGAGGAGGGCCTCGTCGACACGGCGATCCTCTCGTACTCGACCAAGTTCGCGTCGGCCTTCTACGGCCCGTTCCGCGACGCGGCGTCGAGCGCGCCG
>JAUIEF010000042.1 GCA_030428785.1 bacterium | reverse complement strand
CGCCGTCGCCGGTGCCGTCCATCACGAGGACGACGTCGCCGTCGGGGTCGATCCGGTAGACACGGTCGTTGTACAGGGACGTCACCCACACGGCGCCGTCGGGGTCGGTGACCGCCTCGACGAGACCGTCGAACACGTCGACTCCGGGTGCGTCCGGTCCGGCGAGCACCTCGAACGCCTCCGTCCCGGGGTCGAACCGCAGGACGACGTCGCTGCCGGCGGTCATGACGACCCGACCCTCGGCGTCGACGTGGAGGTCGCCCATCGACGGCATGTAGAAGTCCGGCGGCGGCACGACCTCGGTGACCGCGCCGGACGGGGCGACGCGCAACACGTTCCACGACTTGTCACCCGCGAGCCAGACCGCGCCGTCCGCCGCGACGATCGGTTCGCCGCCCTCCTCGAGGAAGCCGGCCGCTCCGGGCGCCGCCGACGGCGCGAGCAACGTGGGCACGCCGCCCTCGGGGACGACCCACAGGCTGTCGCCGTCCGGATGCACCCCCCGCCGCACGAAGTACGCGTTGCCCGCCTCGTCGGCCGAGAGCGCCGTGTGGAACGTGCCCTCGTCGAGGACGTACGTGAGGATGTCCCCGTCGACCTCGCGCTCCACGAGGAACGGCGACACCCCCGGACCGGTCACGTCGACGAGGAACCAGGCCGAGCCCGTGCCGTCCACGGCCATGTCGTCGGCTTGGGAGAAGAGGGGCCCGACGGCGCCGCTCGTCGCGACGCGGAACACGTTGTTGGCGTCCCGCACGTAGACGCGGCCGATCGGGTCCACCTCGAGCTCGAGCGGCGTGTCGAGCGTGAAGCCGCCCGCGCCGGCCGGCCCGATGAGCTCCACGGGCGGCGCCGACACCGACAGCTCGAAGACCTCCTCGTCCGCGAGGGCGAACACGCGGCCGCGCGAGCCCACGACCCTCGGGTCGACGAGCGGCGTGCCGGGCCCGAGGCCCGACGCGTCCATCTCGAGCGTCACGACCCCGCCGGGCGTCACCGAGAAGATGACGTCGTGCGTGCGGCTGGCGACCCACACGTTGTCCGCGGCGTCGACCGCGACCGACGAGGGGTCGAAGAGCGGGTTGCCCAGCCCGTCCCCGGTGTCGTCGAGGATGACGCTCGCCTCGCCGGACGGCGTGAAGCGGAACACGTTGTCCGTGGTGCGGCAGGTCACGTAGACGTTGCCCTGGGAGTCGAGCGCGAGCGCCGTGGGGTGCATGAAGGGCGCGGGGAGGTCGACGGTCGGGTCGGCCACGAGCGTGATCGATCCGTCGGCGCCCAGCTCGAACAGGTTGCTCGAGTCGCGGCCCAGCACGTAGACGTCGCCCGAGGCGTCGGCGACGAGCGGCGACGGGTCGACGACCTGCTCCGGCAGCGGCGCGTGGAACGTGACGTCCTGCGCGTCCGCGTGGGCCGCCCCCGGGACGGTGAGGAGCAGGGCGGCGACGACCGGCCGGCACCTCCGACCCGGCGATGAGACGTGGGACGGGCGCATGGTCGGGCTCCACCAGGGGACGTCGCGTCGCGGGGTGGGTCGGGCGAGCGGGCCGCCCGGTTGCATCCCCCTCGTGAAGACATGATCAGCGACGATGGCCACCTCGTCTAGGACGGCGGGGACCGCCGGTCACGGGATGCTCGGCGGCGCCACGTTACGACCGCGACCGGCGGGCGTATCCTCATCGGAGCGACCCCGGCGCCCCTCGCCCGGGTCGCGCGTCCCGCCGTCCGGATCCCCGGGGAGTCCGCGTCGTGAAGTCCGTCCGCCGCCCGCCGTCCGTCCTGCTCGCCGCCGCGCTGGGCGTCGCCTCGCTGCTCGCGGCGCCCGCGCCCGCGCAGGTCGTGAACGTCCTCGCCGAGCCCGTGCAGCTCAAGCGGCCGACGAAGCCCGTCGTCGACGCGAACGGCGCCGTCTACGTCGCGGGGTTGCTCAGCGACAACGTCTTCCGGATCGCGCCGGACGGCACGCGCACCGTGCTCTTCGACGCGCCGTCGCACCCGGGCCTCGCGCTCGACACGCCGCGCGGCATCGCCGTCGACTCGCAGGGCGTGGTCTACGTCTCCGGCACGTTCTCCGACAACGTGCTCCGCATCGAACCCGACGGCACGGTCACCGAGGTGCTCGGCCCCGACGGCGACGGCCTCGGCCATCCGCTGGACCACCCGAGCGGGCTCGCGGTGGACGACTTCGACCGCGTGCTCGTCGCCGGCGCATCCTCCCGCACGGTGTTCCGCATCTCCCCCGACGGCTCGGTGAAGCACCTGCCGTTCCCGTCGATGCTCGCGACCCCCTCGTCGCCCGACGTCCTCGCGTCGCACGGCACGGAGTACGTCGTCTGCTCGGAGCACGTCTTCCGCGTCGGCCTCGGCGGGCTCGTGCGGATCCTCGACCAGGACGGCGACGGGACGACGCCCTTCCGCACGGTGACGTACCGCGACGTGGAGCTCGACGTGAACGGCGTCGTGTGGGTCGCCGGGAACCAAGGCGTCTTCGGCATCGACCCGACCGGCGCCGTGAGCGTCGTGCCGCTCGTCGCGCTCTTCGGCATCGCGACGGACCTCGCCGGCTCGCTCTGGGTGCCGACGGTGACGCAGTCCTCGCCGGCGACCTTCTCGACGCTCTTCGAGGTGCCGCCCGGCGGGACGCCCGTCGCCCGCGCGACCGGTGGCGGCACCTACGGACAGCCGTTCGTCGACCCCGCGGGAGACCTCTATTGGGGTCAGGCGGTCGCGACCGGCGGCGACTTCCTCTGGCAGCGGACGCCCGCGGGCGTCGTGACGCAGCTCATGGGGCAGCTCGGCGACGGCAAGGGCAACAGCGTCCTCGGCCTCGAGGAGTTCGCCACGGATCCTTCGGGAGCGCTCGTCTTCTCGGGCCGCGCCTCCGACACGGTCTTCTCGCTCGTGCCGGGCGCCGTGCCGTTGAACCTCCTGAACAAGAGCGGCCTCAACGTCCCCACCGACGCGCCCGACGCCGTGGCCGTCGACCACGAGGGGAACGTCTACTGGACGGACCCGGACCGCGACGAGGTGCACCGCCTGGACTTCGGCGGCGGGCTCACCATCACGAAGCTGCTCGACTCCACCGGCGACGGCGCGGGGCATAACCTCGCCGAACCGCAGGACGTCGTCGTCGACGCGCAGGGCAACGTCTTCGTCTCGGGGCGCGTGAGCAACAACGTGTTCCGCGTCGATCCGACGGGCGCCGTGAGCGTGGTGATCGACGTCACGGGCGACGGCGCGGGCCACCCGCTGCACGGCGCGCGCGGCCTGGCCGTCGACGCGCAGGGCAACCTCTTCGTCGCAGGCGCGCAGAGCGACAACGTGTTCCGCGTCACGCCCTCGGGCGTCGTCACGCAGATGATCGACGCGACGGGCGACGGCCTCGGCAACGTGCTCTCCGCGCCCTTCGCCGTGGCGGTGGACGGACTCGGCAACCTCTTCGTCGCGGGGCGCGGCTCCGACAACGCCTTCCGCGTCACGCCCGGCGGCGTCGTCACCGAGCTCATCGACGCGACCGGCGACGGGTCGTCGCCGCTGAGCCGGCCCGAGGCGCTCGACGTGTCCTGGGCCGGCGAGCTCTTCGTGGCCGGTTTCCAGTCCCACAACCTGTTCCGCGTCGAGACGGACGGGACCGTGACGCGGGTCCTCGACGGCACCTCGCCCGCCACACCCGTGATGCGGCCGACGGGGGTCGCCGTCGACGCGTTCGGCACGGCCTACGTCGCCGGCAGCGCGAGCGACACCGTGTACCGCTGGCACCCGCTCGACGGACCGACGCTGCTCGCGGACGAGCCCGGCGCGGGCCTCGCGGCGAAGCTCCTCGAGCCGCGCGACGTCGTCGTCGACCCGTCCGGCCGGGTGTTCACGTGGGGCGCGACCTCGCAGCGGCTGTTCCGCATCACGCAGCAGGCGTGGTGGGAGGACCTCGGCGGCTCCTCGCTCGGCAGCAACGGACGGCCGACCATGAGCGTGCAGGGCGTGCTCATCGGCGGGCTGCCCATGGCGCGCGTGCTCACGAACGTCCCGCCGGACACGCTCATGCTCGCGTGGGTCTCGTTCGCGTCGACGCCGCTCGACGTGATCGGCGGCACGGTGCACGCGTTCCCGCCGACCGCGCAGATCCTCTTCGTGTCCGACGCGACCGGTCAGTCGTCGCTCACCATCCCGTGGCCCGCGGGCCAGCCGTCCGGCGTCGACCTCCACCTGCAGTTCGTCGTGCAGGACCTCGCCGTGCCGCACGGACTCACGCTCTCCAACGCCATGGTGAGGACGACCCCGTGAACACCACGCACCGAGCCGCGAGCAGAACCGCCCTCCGCGCCCTCTGCCTCGTGCTGTCGACGTCGGCCGCGGCCGTCGCGCAGAGCGTGCAGGGTCTGCCCTTCGAGGCGGCCGCGCGCAGCTTCCCGACGGGCACGAACGTCCGCCTCCTCGTCGACGTGACGGGCGACGGACACCTCGACGCGATCGGCGTCGTGCGCACCGTGGACACGAGCACCGTCGACACCTTCGAGCTCCGGCTCCACCCGGGTCGCGGCGACGGCACCTTCGACGCGACGCCGGCCTGGACGGTCGAGCGCACAGTCGGCGGCCAGTTCCCGCCGTGGTCGGCGGCGCGCGGCGACCTCGACGGCGACGGGCTCCCGGACTTCGTCGTGACCTACCGCCACGCCGTCGAGGTGTTCCGGTCCACGCCCGCGGGCGTCCCGGCGCCCGTGTGGTTCCACGTCACGGGGACCTCGCCCGCCGAGATCCGCGACGTGGAGGTCGGCGACGTGGACGGCGACGGCCTCGACGATCTCGCGCTCGTCTCCGCGGACGTGCTCGAGGTGTGGCGCGGCACGCCGACCGGGCCGGTGCTCGCGGGCGCGATCACGCCGTCGCCCTTCGTGTCGCTGGCGCTCGCGGACGTGGACGGCCAGCCCGGCCGCGAGTTCGTCGCGCTGCGGAGCTCCGACGGCTCGCTCCACGTGTTCGACATCGTCGCGGGCGCGCTCGTCCAGGTCGCGACTTCGCCGGGCGCCGGACCCAATCTGCTCGGGCCTCTGGTCGCCGGGGACGTGGACGGCGACGGTGACGACGACGTCCTGCATGCCGGCTTCGGCTCGCGGCTCTACCGGCAGACGGGCCCGGGAGTCCTCACGCCCGAGTTCACCGGCGGGAGTCTGCCCGTCCTCGAACGCCTCGTGGACGTGGACGGTGACGGCGACCTCGACGGCGTCGGCCCCGGGTTCGTCGTCGCCGTCAACGACGGCACGGGCCGCTTCGACGAGGAGTACCACGTGCGCGTCAGGAGCAGCCCGCTCGCGGACGCCGTCGATCTCGACGGCGACGGCGACATCGACCTCGTCGGCGGGGACGCCGTCTACCTCGACCGCGGCGCGTTCGCGGCGGGCGTCGACCCGCAGCCGGAGAGCTCCACCTACTCCGGCCCCATGTGGGACTGGGAGGGAGACGGCGACATCGACATGATCCGCGGCTCGGGGAGCGGCGGCCTCATCACCGTGGTGCATGTCCGGCTCAACGACGGCACCGGGCTCGTCGCCGAGTTCCCCGACGAGACGAAGGTCCCCGTGCCCGCACCCCCGACGGGGAGCTCGTGGGGCACCCCGGAGTACTGGGGCGACTTCGACGGCGACGGCGACGTGGACGTCGTCGTGCGGCGCTACGACGGCGTGGCCTTCGCCCAGGCGCACCTGCTGCGGAACGAGGGCGGCACCCTGGCGGACGGCGGACCCGCGGCGCTCCCCGGTCTGTCGATGGGCGACAACCTGTACGACGCGGTGGACCTCGACGACGACGGCGACGTCGACCTCGCGGTGCGCGTCGACGGGCCGTCGTCGGCCAAGGGCCTGCACCTCTTCCTCAACGACGGCACGGGCGTCTTCCACCTGCTGCAGACCACGCCCGAGGGGCGGATACCGATCGCCGTCGGCGACCTCGACGACGACGGCCGCCGGGACTACGTGGAGCAGACGCTCATCGCACGCTTCCGCACGTCGATCGGCCTCTTCGAGAAGCCGACGCAGCTCGGCGTCTCGTCCCCGCCCGCGACCACGTCGATCACCGTCGGCGACGCGGACGGCGACGGCGCGACCGACGTCGTCGCGACCTTCCCGACCTCGAACGACGGCGTCCGGCTCTACCGCCGGGACGCGTTCGGGCTCTTCACCGGCGCCGTGCTCCCCGACTCCGAGGACGCGTACGCGGGTGTGGACCTGGGGGACGTCGACGGCGACGGCACCGACGAGCTCGTGATCGCCCGGAGGGACCCGGACGCGCCCGGGCAGGCCGTCCTCCTCGACGTGCGGCGCCCGGACGGCGCCGGCGGCTTCACGCGGCTCGAGCAGGTCACGACCGACGTGCGCTCCGGCCGGCTCCGCGACCTCGACGGCGACGGCGACCTCGACCTCGGTCCGCCCCTCGTACGCGGCGCGCGCTTCCCGTCCGGCGCGGCGGGCTCGCGGAGACAGTTCGGCTTCGCGACGGCCGGCACCGGCGGCGCGTCGCCGACGCTCGGCGCGACGGGCCCGTTCCGCGTCGGTGAGACCATGGAGACGCGGCTCGTCGGCGGGCGCGGCGGCGCGTTCGCGGTGCTCCTCGTCGACGGTCCGCCCGTGCTGCGTCCCGACTGGCCCGCGCCGGGCCTCGAGGGCTACGTCGGCCCGGGCGCCGTCGCGTTCTTCACGCTGCTCGGCGGCTCGCCCGACGTGCCCGGCTCGGGGAGCGCGCGCTGGCCGGGCGTCATCCCGGCCGGCATGCGCGACGTGACCATCACCATGCAGGCCTTCGTGCAGGACACGGCGGTCGTGCCGTGGATCGTGCAGAGCAACGGCATCGAGATCACGTTCCGCTAGGAGACCGACACCATGCTCCCGAACCGCACGCTGCTGACGCTCGCGACCTCGCTCACCCTCGCCGCCGCGGTCTCCGCGCAGCAGGAGAAGCACCCCTTCGAGGCGGCGGTGCGCGCGTTCCCGCAGGGCACCGTCGTGCAGGGCCTCGCCGACATCACGGGCGACGGCGAGCTCGACGCCCTCGCGTGGAAGCGTGTCCCGGGCGCGGGCGGCTGGGTCGAGGAGTTCCAGGTCTTCCGCGGCCGCGGCGACGGCACCTTCGTCCAGACCCCCGTCTGGACCACGACGCGCGACACGGAGGTGCGCGAGATCGAGCGCCCGGGCGACTTCGACGGCGACGGCCGCCCGGACCTCGTCATCTCGCGCGACCACAAGGTCGACGTGTTCCTCACCTCCCCGGCCGGTGTGCCGGTCCTCGGCTGGATCCGTCCGACGGGCATCGCCGGCGTGCGCGTCGAGGACGTCGCGGTGGGCGACATCGACGGCGACGGCGTCGACGACCTCGCGCTCGTCACCGACGACGAGCTCGAGATCTGGCTCGGCGGGCCCGGGGCCCTCACGCTCGCGGGCAGCCTCCCGCAGGCGTCGAACAAGCGCTTCCTGCGACTGGTCGTCGCCGACGTGGGCGGCGGCCCCGGCGACGAGCTCGTGGGACTCATCCCGTCGAGCGGCCGGCTCGTGAGCTTCGACGTCGGCCTCGGCGGGATCGCGTCGGTGTACGCCTGGCCCGCGGTCGGCCTCGCCTACGACAAAGGCACGCTGCTCGCCGGCGACCTCGACGGCGACGGGGACGACGACATCCTCTACTCCGGCCTGGACGCGGACATCTACCTGCAGACCGCGCCGGGCGTCCTGTCCCACGAGCGCATCGACGCGTTCTACTCGGCGAAGCACCTCGCGGACGTCGACGGCGACGGCGACCTCGACACCTTCGGCACGACGTCCTCCATCCCGGCGCCGCGCTGGACGATCCGGCTCAACGACGGCACCGGCCGCTTCCCGGAGACCCTGGACGTCGTGAACGAGGGCGCGTGGCCCGGCGCCGCGACGGACCTCGACGGAGACGGCGACGTCGACCTCGTCGGCGGGCGGTACGTCTACCTCGACCGCGGCGCGTTCGCCGCCGGCCTCTCCCCCACCGTCGCGAAGACCCAGTGGACGCCCGACCTCCTCGTGGACTGGGAGGGCGACGGCGACCTCGACGCCGTGGACGCGGTCCTCTGGAACGACACGGTGACGGGCACGCAACGGATCACCGTGCGCCGCAACGACGGGACGGGCGCGTTCGAGGACGGCAACCCCTCGGTGGCGCTGCCCCCGCCTCCCGGCAGCATCCTGTGGACCGGCCCCGTCTACCCCGGCGACTACGACGGGGACGGCGACACCGACGTGCTCGTCGACTCCTTCCTGGGCGGGCTCCGCATGCTGCGCAACGAGGGCGGCGCGCTCGTCGACGCCGGCGCGTCCGACATCGTCGTCGTGTCGCCCTCCGCGGAGCACCTCGCCGCCGACCTGGACGCGGACGGCGACGTCGACCTCGCCGTGAGCACGACGCCCGACGGCGGCGCGAACATCTGGCTCAACGACGGGACGGGCTCGTTCCAGTTCCTCACGAAGACCCAGTTCGGCAACGCCCCCGTGACGGTCGGCGACATCAACCGGGACGGCGAGCCGGACCTCGTCGACGCGGACACGCTCATGACGTTCCGGACGCCCGACGGCCTGTTCGGGAAGCAGGGCGACCTGGACGGGCGTGCGTCGGGGCCCGTGGCGATCGGCGACGTCGACGGCAACACGCTCCCCGACGTCGTGGCGATCGACAGGTGGGCCGTCGGCGACAAGCTCACGCTCTACCTGCACGACACGACCGGCTTCTTCCCCGAGCAGCGGATCCCCGACACGGCGCACGCGGTCGGCGGCGTCGGCGTGGAGGACGTCGACGGCGACGGGATCCTCGACGTCGTCTTCGCGACCTCGAACACGTGGGACGACGAGTTCCGCGTGTCCGCGCTCCTCGGCGACGGCGCGGGCGGGTTCACGCGCGTCGACCAGCTCTCCGTGCGGCAGAGCCTGTTCCGGCTCGACGACCTCGACGGGGACGGCGACCTGGACGCCGGGCCGCCGCTCGTCCGCGGCGGCCGCATCCCGACCGGCGCGGCCGGCACGCGGCGCCAGTTCGGATCCGCGACGCCCGGCACCGGCGGCGTCGCGCCGACGCTCGGCGCGACGGGCCCGTTCCGCGTCGGCGAGACGATGGAGACGCGGCTCGTCGGCGGGCGCGGCGGCGCGTTCGCGGTGCTGCTCGTCGGCGGCCCGCCCGTGCTGCGCCCCGACTGGCCAGCGCCGGGTCTCGAGGGCTACGTCGGCCCGGGCGCCGTGCCGTTCTTCACGGCGCTCGGCGGCTCGCCGTCCGTGCCCGGCTCGGGGAGCCGGCGCTGGCCGGGCGTCATCCCCGCCGGCATGCGCGACCTCACGATCACGATGCAGGCCTTCGTGCAGGACACGGCGGTCGTGCCGTGGATCGTGCAGAGCAACGGCATCGAGATCACGTTCCGGTAGGCGGCGCGCGCATCGCGGCGCGACCGGCCGCGCGCTCACCGCCGATCGGTCGTCACGGCGTCGTCTGCACCACGCCGTTCGAGAGCGTGAGCCCGTCCGGAACCGAGCCGTCCTGGACGATGAACTGGAGGTGCACGTCCGTGCCCGCGGGCAGCCCCGCCGGCCACGGCACCGAGACGGCGAACTGCCCCGCCCCGTTCGTCGCGAAGAGCCGCTGCACGTTCGCCGGGAACGCGTGCACCGTGCCGCCGAGCGCGTCGAACGGCGTCGGCGCGAACGACAGCCACGCGAGCACGAGCGCGCCGGGCGGCGCCTGCGTCAGCACGAGGTCCGTCGGCGAACCCGCGGCGAGCGTGCCCTTCATGCGCAGCTCGGGGTGGCCGGCGACGCCGGGCGACGACCCGCCGAGGTCCGTGAACCACTCGTCCTGCGAGAGCACGAGCGGGTACGCGCTGAACCCGGGCGACACGACGACGTCGCCGGACGCGCTCAGGGCGACCCTCCGCATCACGACGGTGCCGGGGGCCGCGGCGGCGCCCGACGCCTCGAGGAGCACCTCGACGGATCCGTCGGGGTCGCGCCGCAGCACGTTCCCGCTGTCCGCGCCGAGGACGTAGAGGGAGCCGAACGCGTCGACCTCCAGGTCCTCCGGCAGGTCCAGGGGTCCGTCGGTCGGCAGCACGGCGAGGGAGGCGACACCCGCCGGGGTGACCGCGAACACCACGTCGTTGCCGCTGCTCGCCACGTAGACCGTGCCGTCGCGAGCGACCGCGACGGCGGTCGGCTGGATGAGCGCGGCGCCGGCACCGGTCACCCCGTTGATCACCTCCGTCACCGTGCCGTCGGGGTCCACGCGGAGCACGTTGAACGAATCGAAGCCAGCCACGTAGACGGCGCCGTCGGGACCCACGGCGAGCGACCGCGGGCTCCCCAGGAAACCGCCCGCCCCGTCCCCGAACACGTCGACGATCTGCGTGACGGCGCCGTCCGGCGCGATCCGGAAGACGTTGTCGCTCACGGCGCCGCTCACGTAGACGTTGTCCAGCGCGTCGACCGCCAGCGCCCACGGGAAGTCCAGGGCGTGCACGCCGTCGCCCGTCGCGTCCAGCGCGACCGTCACTTCCCCCGCGGGGTCGATGCGCAGGACCTCGTCGAAGAACGTCGCCACCCACACGTTGCCCTGGGAGTCGGTCACGACCTCGTGCGGATTGGCGAGCCCGTCGGCCCCGTCGGCGAGCAGCTCGACCGCGCCGCTGACGGGGTCGTAGCGCACGAGGGAGTCCTCGATGTCGTCGCCGGCCGCCACGATGCGCCCCCAGCGGTCGACGTCCAGGTCCCGCATGCCGTACATGCTCCAAGCAGGAGGGCCGAGGACCTCGTCGTCGCCGACGAACGGCACGATGCGCACGATGTTGTCGCTGAGCTCCCCGACCACCCATACGGAGCCGTCGTCGGCGAACGCGGGGTCGACGCCGTCGAGCAGCCCGGCGCCGCCGGCCCCCGGTGACGCGTAGGCGATCGTCGGCGATCCGCCGTCGGCGATCTGCCAGAGCGTCGTCGAGAAGTCGCCGGTCCCCGTCGGGTGCTGCAGGTACCACGCGTTGCCGTCGCCGTCCGCGAGGAGCCCGCTGCTGGCGGTGCCGGGCGGCAACATGTACGTGATCTGGTTCCCGTTCGCCTCGCGCTCCACGATGAAGCCGGGACCGACGGGCCCCGCGACGAGGAACCACAGGGAGCCCGTGCCGTCGGCGGCCAGCTCGTCGGCGGCGGTGAAGATCTTCCCGACCGTGCCCGTCAGCGAGACGCGGAACACGCTCGAGGCGTCCCGCGCGAGCACGCGCCCGATCGTGTCGATCACGACCTGCCTCGGCTGCCCCATCCCGTTGCCCATGCCGTCGCCGTCGGGACCGATGAGCTCCACCGGCGGACCGGAGGCGTCGAGCTCGAGCAGGCGACCCGGCGCCAACGCGAACGCGCGCCCGCCGACGTCCTGGACGCGGAGCTGGTAGAGCGTGCCGCCGGTCCCGGGCCCCGACTCGTCGAGGACGAAGCTCACGGCTCCCGCGGGCGACACCCGGAACACGGTGTCGTCCACGCTGCTGCCGACCCACACGTTGTCGTCCGCGTCGATCGCCAGGGAGTCCGGCGCGTCGAGCGTGTTGCCGAGGCCGTCGCCCGTCGCGTCGAGGACGACGCTCGCGACTCCGGCGGGCGTGAACCGGAACACGTTGTCCGAGTGGACGCAGGCCACGTACACGTTGTCCGCGGAGTCCACGGCGACCGCCGACGGGCGGACGAACGGGGCCGGCAGGTCCGCGCCGACCGCGGCGAACGCGGTGGCCGTGCCGTCGGGCGCGAGCCGGAGCAGGTTGTGGGACGCGGCGCCCGCGACGAACACATGACCCGTGCTGTCCGGCACGACGGGCCCGGGCTGGACGAGGACGAGCGGGTCGGAGCCGACGAACCCGACGGTCTGCGCCGAGGCGCTCACGGCCGTGGCCGCGAGGGCGAGGAGCGCGGCGCGGCAGCGCGCGCGGATCGCGGCCGAGGTCGCGCGGTGAGACTGCATCGGGGTCATGCCTCTTCTCCCGGACGTCGGTGACGGGCCGCGGAGCGACGCGGCCGTCCGCGCGCGCTCCTCCCGATCTGCGGCGCCCTGCCTGCGCGGCGTCCGCGCGCGAGGGCACGCCCAGTCTACCACCGTCCGGGCACCGCGGGCGGTCGCCGCGGCCCGCGCCGACGCCGGGACGCGACGCGCGCGCCCCGGCGTCGTGACGTCCTACGGCTCGAGCATCTCGACGCCCGCGGTCGTCGCCCAGCCCATGGGCGCGCCCGCGTCCTCGACCCACCACTGGAAGACGACCTCGCTACCGGAGCTCACGGCGCCCGGCCAGGTGTAGATCTCGTTGAGGTTGCCGGTGGTGCCGGTGTTGAACCCGAAGGACACGTCCGGCGACGGCACGAGGACGCCGCCGTACGCCGGCAGGTACACCGTGGAGAAGCCGACGACGAGCGCGGCGTTCGCGTTGGGCAGCGCGTTCTCCAGGCCGATCAGGAAGTCCGCGCCCTGCGCGAACTCGCCCGTGCCCCACGCGAGCAGCCGGCCGTCCGTGCCGTCGAGCGAGTGGCCGAGGCCGCCCCAGCGGTTGGCCATCGGGTACTCCTCGCCGTGGAAGACGTACACGCGGCCCGGCTCGCTCATCGGGTAGATCGACGTGCCGGCGAGCGACCACGCCATGCCGCTCACGACGACGTCCGGCGTCGAGTCGCTCGGCGTGAGCAGGCCGACGGCGATGTCGAAGCCCATGTGGTCGCGCTTGGCCTCGCCGACGAAGCGCAGGCGCTCGGCGCCGCGGTGGCCGCCGCCGGAGACGTCGACGGTCTGCACGACGTACACCGAGCCCGACTGGTTCATGCCCTGCCACGGACGGACCGTGCCGTCGGGCAGGGTGTAGTTCGCGTCGAGGCACGGCACCTCGGGGCACGGGAGCACGCCGCCGTCCTCGCCGCACAGGTCGTCCTGGTAGGCGCCGATCGCGAATTCGTCGCGGCCGTCGCCGGTGAAGAGGTCGCCGACGGGCTCGACGGCGTTGCCGTACATGCTGCGGTCGTTGTCACCGGTCACCTGGTAGAGCTCGGCGTTCGCGACGTCCGCCTCCGTCACCGCGGCGGCGAGCGCGGCGCCGGAGTAGACGCGCACGCGGCCGACGCGGTCGAGCGCGCCGTCGGACCACGCGGGCGCGCCGACGCACACGTCGAAGACGCCGTCGCCGTCGACGTCCGTGCGGCCGGCGGCCGCGTAGCCGAACGCCTCGCCGTGCCCGAGACCGGGCGTGCCACCGGGGACGAACTGTCCGCCGCCGAGGCTCGTCGGCAGGTCGAACGGCAGGAGCGGCACCGCGCCGGACGCCCATGTGTAGATGCGCGCGAAGCCGGCGCCCACGGCGACCTGCTCCTCGCAGGGCTCGCCCGGGATCGGCATCGAGCAGTCCGGGTAGTTGTTCACCTCGCGCGCGACCCACTGCGTCGCGCCGACGAAGATCTCGTCGTCACCGTCGCCGTCGAGGTCGCCGAGGTTGGCGACGCCCTCGCCGAAGCGGTCTTCGTTGCCGGTCGAGCTGAGCGGCGGCGCGAAGGCGGGGTCGATCTCGACGATGACGGACGGCGTGGCCGTCGAGCAGTCGTCGTACTGCGTGAGCGTCTGGAGGTCCGTGCCGAGGAGCACGTGGGTGCGCCCCGAGTAGGTCGCCACGCTGTCCGGGCTGCCGGGCGCGCCGAGGAAGAGGTCGGTGAGCGCGTCGCCGTCGAAGGAGTCGGAGGCGGTGAACGCCGCGCCGAGGCGCGCGCCGCGCACGCGGCTCTCGAAGACCATCGTCGCGCAGTTCTCGGCGAGGCCGATCGGCCCGTAGGTGCCGTCGCTGCCGAAGAGGTAGACGCGGCCGCGACGGATGAAGCCCGTCGTGCAGTCGTTCACGTCCTTGATCGGGTCGTTGGGCCAGTTGGCCGCGCCGACGAGCAGGTCGTCGAGGCCGTCGCCGTCGACGTCGGGGATGAACTCGAGCGCGCCGCCGAAGAGGTCGCGCTGGTCGTTGCCGCGCCACTCGACGACGGGCGTCGTGGCGAAGGTGCCGTCGCCCACGCCGAGGAAGATCCACACGCGCGTCGTGCCGCCGTTCTGGCACGGGCCCGTGCCGCAGCACGGCGACGGCAGCGTCGCGCCGGTGTCGATGCGCTTGAACCCGCCGACGGCGAGGTCGAGCACGCCGTCGTCGTCCCAGTGCCCGAGCGCGAGCGCGCGGCCCATGTGGTCGCCCTCGATGCCGTAGGGCGGGGAGGTGAGGTCGGGGTTCTCGATGAACTGCTGCGCCTCGCAGGGCATGACGAGCGCGGGCGCGGTGTCGTGGTCGACGGTGAGCTGACCGACGACGAGCAGACAGACGGCGAGCAGGGCGGGCATGGCGGGCTCCGACGATCGCGGGGGATGGGGTCAACGAGACGACGGGGCGCGGAGCGGGCGCACGCCCCGTCGCTCGTCGCTCACGGTACCGCGCCCGCGCGCACCGCGTTCCGCGCGTCGCGAACCCGCATCACCCGTGACCCGCGCACGTCGCGGCACGAGGCGGCGACGCGTGTCACGGGTGCAGAACGATGTTCACGGAACGACGTTCCGTGCGTTGCTCGTCAGTCGGCCGGCGTGCCGTCCGCATGGTTGCTCGCCACGGCGCGGATCGCGGTGAGGCACCGGCGACGACGTTCCTCGTCCTCCGCCGACGAGAGTTCGCTGGACCAGTAGACGAAGCCGTCGAACGCATGGCCGAGCTCCGGGACCTCGAGCGTGAGGTCATGGATGCGCTCCGCACCCTCGCTCGCAGGCGTCGTGCCGGACGCGATCGCGACCGCGATGCGGATCGCGAGGAGGCGCGCGGCGGCGACGCGGGTCGGGCGCGCGGCGCCGAGCTCGTCGAGAGCCCGGTCGACGAGGCGCCCGATGTCGGACGCGATCGGGCCCCGCTCCCCGGCGAGCTCCCGCAGCGCCGGACCGTCGTGCCCGGCACGGAGCGCGCGCTCGGCGAGTCCCGGCCACGCGTCGCTCGGGATCAGGTCGAGCACGTGCCGCGCGACGAGCTCCTCGACGTCGAGGTCTCGCGATCCGTCTCCGGTGAACTCCATCGCCGCCCGCCTCAGCGCTCGTCGGGCGCGAGCCAGGCGGCGGGGTAGGTCGTGCCGTTGATCCAGCCGGAGACGCCGACGTCGCGGGCGCCTCCGATCGGTGCGCGGAGCAGCGCGCGCAGGCGCGCGGAGGTCGCGTCGATGTCCGCGTCGGGCGCGGGCGGCGTTCGATCCGCGTCGAAGAAGCCCGCGGACTCGAGCCACGTCTTCGCGTCGGCGAGCCGCGCGTTCGCCCCGGCGAGCCGCGCGTTCGCCCCGGCGAGCTCGGCGAGGAGTCGCGCGTGCTCCGCTTCCGCCGCCGCGAGTTCCCGGCGGAGGCGCGCGACCTCCGGGTCCTCGGCGACGTCGGCGACGGCCGGCTCATGAGCGGCGTCGCGTCCCGCCGGCGACGACGCCTCGGAGCAGCCGAAGACGAACACCGCGAGCGCGAGTCCTCCGAGCCTCGTGGCGCGTGTCATCATCGATCCTCCGGTGGGTGTCGCGCGGTCGGTGCCGCGCCCCTCAGAACGGCAGGCCCAGCAGCATGGCGACCCACTCGCTGCGGGTCAGGCCCTGTTCCTCGATGCGGTTCTGCTCGCGGCGCGCGCGGCCCGTGAGCTCGAGGAGCGAGGCCGCGGGGACGTGCGTGCCGCCGCAGCGCCCGCACTTGAGGAACGCGATGCCGCGGACCTCGTGCGCGCGGCAGGTCTCCTCGCGGCAGCGAGGGCACGGACGCGCGTCGTCGTCGGCCGTCGTCGCCGCGCCGGACTCGACCTTCGCGCCGATCGGCGAGCCGTGCAGGTACGCGAGCGCCTCGCGGGCGTCGAACCACACCGCGCGACAGTCCGCGCAGCGGTCGAGCGCGATCCCCCGGTGCGTGAACGCGTTCAGCGCGCCGCCGCACCCGGCGCAGTCCATGCTCACGTCGTCCATGCTCGTTCCCGCGCGGCGGGCTCCCTCGGGTCGCGCTCCCCGGCGACCAGTCTACCGCGCCGTGCCGCGACCGGCGGTGACGTCAGCGCGACGGCGCGGATGCCCGCCGTTCGTACGCGATCCGCGGCGTGTCCCGCACGGCGATCTCGAACACCAGGACGTCGGGTGATCCCGGGCGGAGCCGGACGAACGCCTCGTCGCTGTCACCGTACGGCCCCGTCCGGTTCGGCCCGAGCGTCACGAACGCGGCCCGTCCGCGGTGCGTGCCGTAGAAGAAGAGGACGTCGTGGGCCTCCGCGTCCGCCGGCCGGCGGTACCTCGCGTGCCCTGCCAGGATGACCTCGAGGCTCGACAGCCGGCCCGGCACGAGCTCGACCACGGAGTCGTCGCGCACGAGCTCCAGCGTGTGGACGGGCACCTCGTCCTCGGGGCGCTCCTCGGGTCGGAGGTGTCGCGCGACGACCTCCGGCGACGTGCTCCAGGTCCCCGGCAGACGGGCGGCGATCTCCGCGGGATCGCCTGTCTCGGGCGACACGCACGCGGCGAGCAACAGGGTGGCCAGGAGCGGCAGGGGCGGGAGCCTCATGCCCCCCATCGCGAGGAGCGGCGGCGTCGGGCGCAACGCGTCGTCGCGATCATCGCGCCCGCGCGACGGCGTCCCGTGCGCCGGGCTCTCCGCGTCACGGCCCTCCGCCGCCCACCTCCTGCCGCAGGCGACGCCGCGCGAGGAGCGCGAACGGCAGGAAGAGCAGGCAGACGAGCCCGACGAGCACGAGGGGCGGGATCATGACGACGCCCGTCACGATGCCGAACACGCGCCGCGCAGGGGTCGCGCGCTCCGGCCAGATGTACCGGAGGGCGCGGGCGATGAACGTCGGCTCCTCGAGGGCGGCGCTCGGGACCTCGTCGAGCCGGGCGTCGGGGAACGCGCCCTGCTCGCGGAGGAACACGAAGAACGGGTCGCGCGGGTCGTACGGCGGTCGGAAGCCGAGCCCGCACGACGGACACTCCCACGCGTCGTCGACCGCCGCGTCGCACGACGGGCACGCGCCCGCGAACGGCAGCGCCTGCGCCGGGTCCTCGAGCTCGAGCACGTCGCGCAGGATCCGCGCGCCGGTCCGGGCGTGGTCGCGGAAGAGGTGGAAGACGTAGACGGTCTCGGCGCCCTGCGGCCCGACGCCGACGTTCCGCGTCGCGCTGTCGAACTCGAGGTCCGCCTCCGCGAACGCGTGCTCCAGCCGCGCGAACGACTCGTGCCCGAAGGTCGCGGGGATCTCGACCCAGAGCTCGTCGTGGTCCATGACTCCTCCCGGAGGCGAGTGTACGCATCCCGTCAGTCGAACGGGTCCCAGCGGTTGTACACGAGCGTGCGCGGCGGCTCCTCGAACTCGAGTCGGAGCTCGTCCCAGGCGTCGAGCACCTTCCGCCGCGTGCGGATCGAGACGAGGACGCGCCCCTGCCCGACGAGGCTCTCGATCGCGTGGTGCGGATCGCCCTCGAAGCACAGCGTCGCCGGGTGCCGGCCCGTCGCGTCCGCGGGGAACACCACGGCCTCGGCGTCGTGGCGTCCGACCGCCACGGTGTACTCCGGGCCCCGCGGACCGACGAGCGAGCCGTCCACCCAGACGGCCCTCCACACGTCCCACCCCCGGGCCGGGAGCGGATCCGACCCGGACGGCGAGAGCGCCCAGTCACCACGGAACCGGCCCGGCTCGGCGAAGAGGTCCACGGGGTCGCCGTCGCCGAAGCCCAGGGCGAAGAAGATCACGGGCAGCGCCACGGCGAGCAGGCAGAGCGCGATCGCGCCCGCGACGGTGACGAGTGTCTTCATCGCGTCCGACACGTCGCCCTCACGCCCACATCCTCCCCACGCCCGCCGCGCGGCGCGCGTCGGCGAGCTGGCCGCGGTGCATGAGGCCGTGGTCGGCGACGAACTGCAGGCAGCGGCGCACGGTGCCGAACATCGCCTCCCAGCCGTCGGGCGCGCCGGGCGCCGCGCCGTCGAGGTCGTCCTCGTCGAGCGTGTCGATCCACGCGAGCGTCGCGTCGCGGCGTTCGCGACACCGCGCGACCACCTCGTCGAAGGGCGGGTACGCGGACGGGTCGTCGCACGGCTCGGGCCCGTCGAACACCGGCTCCCAGTCCGCGAGCGGGTTCACGCCGCCGCGCGCGAACGCGTCGACGACGAGGCCCTCGATGTACGCGAGGTGCCCGAGCACCCAGAGCGTGTGCGCGCCGCCGTGCGGCGTGGGGAACACCGTCGCGTGGTCGCGCATGTCCTCGACCTTCGCGAGGACGAGGTCGCGGCTCCGCTCGAGGTTCTCGCGGATGAGGTCGCGGGACTGCACGGCATGCTTCCGGGCGGGGGACGGTGCGCACCCGTCGTATCACATGCGGGGCCCCCGCGGTGCGGCGACGTTCGCGACCGGACGTCCTCCGCGCGGGGCGCTCAGTCGTCCGACGCGCGTCCGTCGCCGGCCGCCGACGTCCCGGAGCCGCCCGTCCCGCGGAGGTACACGAACCCGTAGATCGCCGCCACGAGCAGCGTGCCCCCCACGACGTTGCCGAGGGTCACCGGCAGCAGGTTGTGCAGGAAGCCCGCGAGGTCCAGGCCGTCGAGCGCCACGCCGTGCGCCTCCGCGGCGGCCGCCAGCTCCGGTCGCGACGCGAGCGCCATCCCGAGCGGCACGAAGTACATGTTCGCGACGCAGTGCTCGAACCCGAGGACGACGAACGCGCTCACCGGCCAGATCACCGCGAGGATGCGGTCGACGGTCGAGCGTCCGGACTGGCACAGCCACACGGCGAGGCACACGAGCGCGTTGCACAGGATGCCGCGGACGAGCGCCTCCCCGACCGGGATCTGCGTCTTGGCGACCGCGATCCGCACCGCGGTGAGGCCGGTCGCGCAGTCCGCGGCCGCCCAGACGCCCGACCACGTCACGAGCACCGCGGTGACGAGCGCGCCGACGAGGTTGCCGACGTACACGAGCACCCAGTTGCGGACGAGCCGCCGCGTCGAGATCGCCCGGCTGGCCCACGCCATCGCGACGAGGTTGTTGCCGGTGAAGAGCTCCGCGCCCGCGACGACCACGAGGATGAGGCCGAGCGAGAACGTCACGCCTCCCAGCACGCGCGTCGGCCCGGTGCCGAGACCCGTGTCGGTCATGGCCGCGGTCGCAAACGCGGCGCCGACGGCGATGAATGCGCCCGCGAGCACCGAGAGCGCGAGCGTGTGCGCGACGGACAGCCGGCTCTTCGCGACGCCGACGTCGTGGACGCGGCGCGCGATCTCCGCGGGCGCGTAGGCGTCGATCTGGTGGGTGCGTCGGAGGTCGCTCACGGCCGGGTCTCCCGCGTCGGGGTCCATCGTCGCCGCGCGGGCCGCGCCGTGCCATACGCCCTGGTCCCCACTCCGTCCGCGGCGGCCTTCCGGGAGCGCTCGGCTTCCGGAGCGGGCGCGGTATCCTCGGCTCCATGCCCGGCGCCATCGAACACGTGCTCGCCACGCTGGAGGACTCGGACGTCCGGTACCTCGTGGTGGGCGGCGTCGCCGTCGTCCTCCACGGGCACCTCCGCACGACCGCGGACCTCGACCTCGTCGTCCAGCTCGAGCGGGAGAACGTCCGGCGCGCGCTGCTCGCGCTGGAGGGCATGGGGTTCCGGCCGCGGAGCCCGGTCCCCCTGGAGTCATTCGCCGACGAGGAGGTCCGTCACCGACTCGTCGCCGAGAAGGGCCTCACCGTGTTCTCGCTGTGGTGCCCGGACGAGCCGGGCCTCGAGGTGGACCTCTTCGCGGAGGAGCCGTTCGACTTCGACGCGGTGCACGCACGCTCGGTACGGGTGCCGCTCGACGAGACGGAGGTCTCCGTCGTCGCCCTCGATGACCTCATCGCGTTGAAGGAAAAAGTCGGACGCACACGGGACCGCGAGGACGTCGAGGCGCTGCGGGCGCTGCGCGACGAGGAGCGAGGCCCGAACGCGTGAGCGACCGTGACGACGATCGCCCGCGGACCGACGCCGACCTCGGCTGGGAGGCGGCCCGCCGCAGGCAGCTCGTCGCCGGGCGCGCGATGACGCCCGCGCAACGACTGCGCTGGCTCGAGGAGACGATGGCCACGATGCGCCGCTGGCTCGGCCGGGCGCGTCGACCGCTGCCGCGCCGCGACGACTGACGGACGCGGGGCGGCCGGCGGCACGGACCGCGCACCCCGCGGGCGCCGATCGCACCGGTGAAGATCCCGACGTGTGACGCTTCGCCGCGCCGGCTGTCCGCCTCCCCGCGGCCGGTGTAGGGTGGGTCGCGTCTCGAGGAGGGAACCCGATGACCCGCCGCCGCTCCGCGCTGCTCCCCGCCGCCCTGCTGCTGATCGCCGGCGCCGCCCCCGCGCAGGTCGGCCTGTTCGACTGGACCTACGCCGGCTCGTCGACGGGCTCCGGCTCGCAGACGCCCACCGAGCTCCACGTCGTCGGTCCGGACAACGGGTGCGACGCGGTCATCGCGTACTTCGAGGCGACGGCGCCCGTCGGCGGCACCGTCTCGATCACTTGCGACTTCCAGAACCTCGACTCCGGCGCGCTCCAGAACCACCCGGACTTCGACGCGCCCGCCGCGTACCTCAACGGCGAGATCATCAAGGGCGAGGAGGTCCCGCCCGACGGCGGCTGGCCGACGGGCACCTACACCTTCGAGCTCGAGTTGAACGCGGGCGACGTCTTCGGCTTCGGCGTGTGGTCGCTCGACTGCTTCGAGGGCCCGGGCGTCGCCGACTACCGCGACCTCGTGTTCACGCCCGAGGCGTGGTCGTCGCAGGCCGTGGGCCTCGACCCGCGCGTGCGCTTCACCTTCGCGGAGGGGTTCCTCCCGACGCCCGTGCAGGACATCGGCGCGGCGGACGACGTGGACGACGACGGCGTGCCGGACCTCGTGCTCGCGTTCGGTCAGCAGGCGGTCGTGCGCTCGGGCGCGACGGGACAGACCGTCCTGCCGATCCCGGTGCCCGGCGGCTTCGGCCTGACCGCCGCGGGCGTCGGCGACCTCGACGGCGACGGGCGCGGCGAGGTGCTCGTCGGCTCGCCGAGCGAGACCGTCGGCCCCTGGTTCAACGCGGGCCGCGCGCGCGTCTACTCCGGCCTCGACGGCTCCTTGATGTACGGCTTCGAGGGCGCCGACGACTTCGACCGCCTGGGCGCCGAGGTCGCCGCGATCGGCGACGCGAACGCCGACGGCACGCCCGACTTCGCGATCCAGGTGCGCAGGAACGGCGGCAGCCTCCAGGACGTGCTCGTGGTGTCGGGGCTCGACGGCTCGGTGCTGCACACGATCCCCGCGCCCATCGGCTTCCAGCAGTTCGGCGACCGCATCGCGGGCGTCGGCGACGTGGACGACGACGGTCACGACGACCTCGCCCTGACCACGAACTCGCTCGGCGTGCGCGTCCACTCGGGGCGCACCGGTGGCAGCGTGCTCGTGCTCGGACAGAACCTCGGCTGGGACCTCTCGGTGTCCGGCGCGGGCGACGTCGACGGCGACGGGCACGACGACGTGCTCGTCGGCGGGCCGCGCTTCCAGCTCTCCGGCGTCGAGCGCGGCGTCGCGCGCATCTTCTCCGGCGCGACGAGCATGTCGCTCACCACGGTGTTCGGCGCGCCCGACAGCGGATTCGGCACGTCCGTCGCGGGCGGCGCCGACCTCGACGGCGACGGGCGGCTGGACATGGCGGTCGCGTCGACGGAGGCCGGGCTGGGCGGCGTCGTCGAGGTCTACGACGCGCTCGACGGCACGCTCCGCGCGACCTTCCCGGCGTCGGCACCCGCGGCCGGGCTCGGCACGCTCCTCGACCGCCTGGGCGACGTCGACGGCGACGGGCTGGACGACCTCCTCGTGTTCGCGCCCGGCGCGGGCCCGACGGCCGGCGGCTCCGTGCAGGTCGTGCGCGCGCTCGGCGGCCACGGCGCGCCCGTGCTCGCCGGCACCGGCGCGCTGCAGGCCGGCACCCCGTTCACCTTCACGCTCGACGACGCGCTGCCCGGCGCGCTCACGTGGTTCGTCGTCGGCACGTCGTACGTCGGCGTGCCGTTCCTCGGCGGCGTGCTCGGGCCGTCGCCCGACCTGCTGCTCGCGCGCGTCGCGGACGGCGCGGGCACGATCGTCGTGCCCGGCACCTGGCCCGCGGGCATCCCCGTCGGCTCGACGATCTGGGTGCAGGGCTGGTCGGCCGACGCCGCGGCGCCGGAGGGCTGGTCGGGCAGCAACGCGGTGGGCGCGAGCCAGCTCTAGGAGGGCGCGCCCGCGCGCCGCGCCGCGGTCCCGTGACGTCCGGATTCCCCGCCCCACGCGCCGGCGCGGCGGGAGTAGGCTCGCCCCCCGGGCCGACCGTCCGCCGGCCCCCCGGGAGGAGCGCCATGATCCGATGCCGTGAGTCCGTCCTCGTCCTCGTCGCCGCCCTGCTGATCGCGACGCCCGACGCCGGGGCCCAACGCCTCTACGCCAGCGACGTCACCGGCGGCATCACGTGGGAGATCGCGTTCCCGCCGGGCGGCGCGTGCTCCGCACCCGCGCCCTTCGTGTTCCCGTGCCCGAACGCGTTCTCGCTGTGCCCCGGCGTACCCGTTCTCACGCCGCCGCCGCCGGGCAGCTCCTGGGGCGACATCGCCGACGACCCGGTCGCGGACGTCGTCTACGTGACGGACGGCCGCACCGTCGTGGTGCACGCGGGCGACGCCGCGTGCGCGACGTTCACCACGCCGTGCGTCCCGATCGACCAGTTCGTGGTGCCGCCGACGACGCCGCCGATGGGCCCCGTGACCGGCATGGGCTGCGACGCGAGCGGCGCGCTCGCCGGCGGGCTGCCGCTGCTCTGGATCACGGACGGCGCGTCGATCGCGGGCATCGTGCCGCCGCTGCCCGGCACGTGCACCGCGGCCACCGTGCTCTTCCCGCCGTGCGCGCTGCCCCCGGCCGCGACGCCGGCGACGGACGTCTCGTGGGACCCGGCCGGCGGCGTGCTGTGGGTGCTCGCGTCCGGCGGCACGATCGTGCCCGTCCTGCCGTCCGCCGGGTGCACGGCCGGCCCGCCCGTCGCCGTGTCGTCGTGCGTGACGCCCCCGCTCACGGGACTCGCCTACGACACGACGACGCCCGACGCGCTCGGCAACCCGCCCGCGGCGTACGTCACCGACGGCGTCTCGATCGCGCGCATCGACCTCACGACCGGCCTGGCCGCCCTGCCGACGTTCGCGGCGCCGGTGCCCTGCGCGCCCGCGCCCGCGCCGCTCGACGGACTCGCCTTCGCGCTGCACGGGAACACGTACGGGACGAGCCGGGTCTTCGCGACGCTCGACACCCACGGGCAGGCGTCGACGCCCGGCCCGAGCTTCGGCCTGGACCTCACGGGCGTCCCGGTGCTCGTCCCGGCCTGGGGCATCCTGAACTACAACATCCCCGGACCGGGCTACGCATGCCCGGCGCTCCCGGGCATCGGCACGAATTTCTGGGTGCTGCCCGGCGGGCCGCCCGGGCGCATCCTCTACCTGGGCGCGCTGCCGCCGGGGACCGTCTGCCCCGTCCTCCCCGCGCCGATCCCGGCGGGCCTGCCGCCGGGCATCGAGCTCTTCGTGCAGGTCGTGTTCTGGACACCGGGAGCGACCACCGCCGTCGACGCGACGAACGGCGTGGCGATCACCATCGGGTTGCCGTAGCGACGGGCGTCGCCGGGTCGGCGCTCAGCGCTTCTTCGGCTCGAACCTCGCCGCGTCGATGATCGACCAGAGGTGGACGATCCAGCCCATCCAGACGAACCAGAGCGCGCCCGCGAGCACGAACTGGAACAGCGCCGCGAGCAGGCGGCCCTGCAGGAGCTGCCCGAGCCCGGGCACGAAGAAGCTGCACAACGCGGCGAGCACGTTGCCGCCGGAACCCTGACCGCCGCTCATCGTCCCGTCTCCTCGTCGAGTCGTCGTCGCATGTCGTCGTGCGTCGCGCGACAGCCTAACGCGCCGCGCCCAGGCCCGCGAAGCTCCCGCGCACCGTGAGCGGCTGCGACGGCCACGCGACGGGCTTGCCGGTCTCGGCGTCCTCGCAGGTCGGGAGCTCGAAGGTGAACTCGCCCTCGAAGGCGCCGTCGGCGCCGGCGACGAGGCGCGCCTCGCCGACGGGCGGCGTCGCGGGGAGCCCGCGCAGCACGCGCGCCCGCTCGGCGAGCTCGACCGGGAAGACGACGTGCGTCCCGGACGCCACGCCGCCGTCGGCGCCAAGCTCGAGCACGAACTCCCAGCCGTCGGCGCGCAACGCCAGGCGGTCGGCCGCGACGTCGACGACCGCCGCGCCGGGGCTCGCGTGGTCGAACCAGAGCGCGGCCGGGGGGATGCCGAACCGTCCTTCGGGGAGCAGACCGCCGAACGCACGCGCCGAGCGCGGCTTCTCGACGACCACCTCGAACCAGGCCGCGCCCGCGTCGTCCGGGCGCCGCGACGGCACGGGCTCGTCGCCGATCGAGACGACGACGACCACGAGCACGAGCAACAGCCAGCCGGATGTCCTGAGCAGCGCCTTCATGCCGCCCTCAGGGTTGCTCCTCGATCCACCGGAACACGTTGAGCGCGTCCATGACGAGCTCGATGGAGAGCGCCGCGAGGATCATCCCCATGACGCGCACGAGGATGGCCGACCCGTTGTTCCCGAGGACCTTGAGGATGCGCCCGGCGCCCAGCATGAACAGGACCGTGACGCCGAGCACGAAGAGCAGGACGAGCGTCGTGCCGACCTGCACGCCGATGGGGAACGCGTGGTTGTCGGTCAGCACGATCACGGCCATGATCGCGCCCGGCGTCGCGATGGACGGTACGGCGAGCGGGAAGACCGCGATGTCGTGGCCGCGCTCCTTCCCGCCCGCGTCGCCGCCGAGGTCGCTGCCGAAGATCATCCTCAGCCCGAACAGGAAGAGGATGATCCCGCCCGCGACCTGCAGCGAGATGAGGCGGATGCCCATCGCCGAGAGCAGGATCTGCCCGATGACGATCGCGCCGATGAGGATGCCCGCCGCGTAGAGGGTCGCCTTGATCGCGACGCGCCGGCGCTCTTCGGGACCGAGCCGGCTCGCCACGGCGGCGAAGATCGCGAGCGACCCGATGGGGTCGATCGTCGTCCACAGGATCAGGAAATCGCGCAGGAACTTCTCGGTCATCGCAGCTCTCGCGGTCGCCTGCCCGCGCACCGGTTTCCGGGCGACGACGGCGACGATCGGCCCACGGTACACGAGCCGCGCACGTCGTCCGAGCGTCCGTCGGCCTGATACGCTTGCGGCCCTGCGGGGCGCGGAGCGCCGACGTCCCCGCGCGCGCCGCACCTCCGACCGCGGACCCGACACCGACGAACGCCCCGCTCGACCTGCCCGACGCCGACGTCGTGTACGACCCGGCGTTCCTCGCGCCCGGCGAGGCCGACGCGCTCCTCGCGGCGCTGCTCGACGAGGTCACGTGGGAGCAGCACCACGTGCGCATCGCGGGGAAGTGCATCCCGTCGCCGCGGCTCTCCGCCTGGCACGGCGACCCGGGCGTCGCGTACCGCTACTCGGGGACGACGTACCGTGCCGACGGCTGGACGCCGACGCTCGCCGCGCTGCGCGACCGGCTGCTCGAGCGCACGGGGCACCGCTTCGACAGCGTGCTCGTGAACCGCTACCGCGACGGGGCGGACAGCATGGGCTGGCACGCCGACGACGAGCTGGAGCTCGGGCCGGAGCCCGTCATCGCGTCGATCTCGCTGGGCGCCGCGCGCCGCTTCGCGCTCAAGCACAAGCGCCGGAAGGACGTCGACCCGGTGCGGCTCGAGCTCGCGCACGGCTCGCTGCTGCTCATGTCCGGCGCGACGCAGGCGCACTGGCGCCACGCGGTGCCGAAGACGGCGAGGCCCGTCGGCGAGCGCGTGAACCTCACCTTCCGGAGGATCGTCGCGCCCGCGTGATCTTCACGAGCCGTGCGACGAGGACCCCGACGATCACGCCGCCGACGATGCCGATCAGGTCCGGCGGGCGGCCCGCGGGCAGGCGCACGCCGGTCCGCGACAGGCAGCTCATGACGAGCATCGCCGCGACGGCGCCGACGGCGATGTGCAGCCGGGCGTCGACGCGCTCCGAGAGCGTCGTCGGCCACGCGTCCGGGGCGTCGGTCGGCGTGCGCCCCGGCGTCCCGCGTCGTCGGCGCGACGCCTCCGGGTCCCGGCCCACGGGCAGGTCCGCGAGGATCGCGAGCGCGTCGCCGCGCGCGGACGCCGGCACGCTCAGCACGAAGGACGAGACGACGCCGTCCACGCCGCCCACGAAGTGGCTCACGCCCTGCGTCCGGCGCCCGGCCGTGTCGACGTCCGCGGTGTGCGGCACGCCCGCGTCGCGCAGGGCGGCGGCGGCGATGTCCAGCTCGTGCCGGTGCGCGGTGCGCAGCACCTCGACGTCCATGTCCGGCCTCCCGGCGCCGCCCCGGCGCGGGCCGACCGCCGGCCCGTCGCTCGTCGCCAGGGTAGCTTCTGCGGTCCGGGCCGGCCGACCGCGCGTTACCATCCGGCCGGTCGTCGCCGACGGGCGTCGACCTGACCGCACCGGGTCGATCGCCGCGACGACCGGCCTCGCGCCCCCCGATCACGCCGCCCCATGTGCTCCATCCTCGGCATCCTCGACATCCCGCCCGGCGACGACGTGCGCGCGCTCCGCGCCCTCGCGCTGCGGCAGTCGGCGCGCATGCGGCACCGCGGCCCCGACTGGAGCGGCGTCTTCGCCGACCCGCGCGCGGTGCTCGCGCACGAGCGGCTCGCCATCGTCGACCCGGAGAACGGCGCGCAGCCGATCCTGAGCGGCGACGGGCAGCTCGTGCTCGCGGTGAACGGCGAGATCTACAACCACCGCGAGCTCGCCGCCGGGCTGACGCGCCCGTACCGCTTCCGCACGGGCTCCGACTGCGAGGTGCTCATGCCGCTGCTCGAGGAGCGCGGCGACGACGGGCTGCGCGCGGTCGACGGCATCTTCGCCTTCGTGCTGCACGAGCCGTCGACGGGCCGCTGGGTCGTAGCGCGCGACGCGATCGGCGTCATCCCGCTCTACTACGGGCGCGACGAGCGCGGGCGGCTCGTCGTCGCGTCGGAGCTCAAGGGGCTCGTGGACATCGTGGCGCGGCCGATGGAGTTCCCGCCGGGGCACGTCCTGCGCAGCGGCGACGAGGAGCCGACGCCCTGGTACGCGCCCGCCTGGCGCGACTACGACGCGGTCGCGGGGAAGCCGCTCGCGCCGGACGCGCTCCGCGAGGCGCTGTCGGCCGCCGTGCACCGGCAGCTCATGAGCGACGTGCCGTACGGCGTGCTGCTCTCGGGCGGGCTCGACTCCTCGCTCGTCGCGGCGACCGCCGCGCGCTACGCCGCACACCGCGTCGAGGACGACGACCGCAGCGAGGCGTGGTGGCCGCGCCTGCACTCCTTCGCCATCGGGCTCGAGGGCTCGCCCGATCTCGCCGCCGCGCGCACCGTCGCCGACGCCATCGGCTCCGTGCACCACGGCGTCGTCTACACCGTGCAGGAGGGCCTCGACGCGCTGCCCGAGGTCATCCGGCACATCGAGACGTACGACGTCACGACGGTCCGCGCGAGCACCCCCATGTTCCTGCTCGCGCGCATGATCCGCGCCATGGGCGTCAAGATGGTGCTCTCCGGCGAGGGCGCCGACGAGGTCTTCGGCGGGTACCTCTACTTCCACAAGGCGCCGGACGCGCGCGCCTTCCACGAGGAGACGGTGCGCAAGCTCGACGCGCTGCACCGGTACGACTGCCTGCGCGCGAACAAGTCCATGGCGGCCTGGGGCGTCGAGGCGCGCGTGCCGTTCCTCGACCCGGCGTTCCTCGACGTCGCCATGTCCTTCGACCCGGCGCTCAAGATGACGGGCGACGGACGCATGGAGAAGCACGTGCTCCGCGAGCAGCACGCGGGGCTGCTCCCCGAGCCGATCCTCTGGCGCCAGAAGGAGCAGTTCAGCGACGGCGTGGGCTACGGCTGGATCGACGCGCTGAAGGCGCACGCCGAGCACGAGGTGAGCGACGCCGACCTCGCCGCCGCGCCGCACCGCTTCCCGGTGAACCCGCCGCTCACGAAGGAGGCCTACCTCTACCGCCGCCTCTTCGACGAGCACTACCCGGGCGACGCCTGCGCGGCGCTCGTCCCGGGCGGACCGAGCATCGCCTGCAGCACGCCGACGGCCATCGCGTGGGACGCGTCCTTCGCCGCCGCAGCCGACCCGTCGGGGCGCGCGGTGCGGGACGTGCACGTGCGGGGGGCGTAGACGGCGGCACCGCCCGGCGAGCACGCTCCTCCGGGCGGTGCGTTGTTATCCTCGCGCCCCACGAGAGGAGAACCCCATGCCCGTCATCGACGACTTCCCGCCCGGCCGGTTCTGCTGGGTCGACCTGAACGCCCACGACCTCGAGGCCGCGACCGCGTGGTACGGCGGGCTCTTCGGCTGGACGCCCGCGCCGCAGCCCTCGCCGCCGGGCGCGCCGCCGTACACCTTCTTCATGAAGGGTGACGCGGTCGCCGCGGCCGGCGGGCAGATGAGCGACGAGATGAAGGCCGCCGGGGTGCCGCCGCTCTGGAACAGCTACGTGCGCGTCGCGGACTGCGCGGCGACGCAGGCGAAGGCCGAGGAGCTCGGCGCGACCGTCGTGTTCCCGACCTTCGAGATCCCGGGCCGCGGCAAGCTCTGCTACCTGCAGGACCCGGGCGGCGCGACATTCGCGCTCTGGCAGTCGCTGAGCACCGAGGGCCCGGGCGTGCTCGTCGTGGAGCACGGCGGCCTCTCGTGGAACGAGCTCATGACGCGCGACACGGCGCGCGCCCGCGAGTTCTACGGCGCGCTCTTCGGCTGGACGTTCCAGGCCGAGGCCGTACCCGGCTTCGACTACACGGTCCTCGTGTCGGACGGCGAGAACGCCGGCGGCATGATGAAGATGGACGGCGAGCAGTTCGAGGGCGTCCCCGAGCACTGGCTCGTGTACTTCCACGTCGACGACTGCGACGCGGTGGCGAAGCGCGCCGGCGACACGGGCGGCACCGTCTGCGTCCCGCCCACCGACATCCCCGTCGGCCGCTTCGCCGTGCTCCAGGACCCGCAGGGCGGCACCTTCTGCCTCATGCAGCTGAACGAAGGCGTCTGCTGAGGGCGCAGACGTCCAGCCGCGATACGGCGGGATCGCACGGACACGGCCCAGGTCCGCGCGAACGCTAGAAGTCCGCGTTCTCCGCGATCCAGTCGTTGGCCACCCCCGCGTAGTCGGTGAAGATCAGCTCGCTCGGCTTCAGCTGGACGTCGCGACAGATCTTCGGAAGCGCCTTGCGGAACTCCCCGTAGCGTCTCCAGATGTGGTCGGGCCCGGGAAGCTTCACTCCGGGCTGGAGTGACCGGAGCCAGTGACGGACCTCCCGGACGGCGGTGCGCGGTTCGTTGTCGTGCGGAGAGATGTCCTGCCCGGAGATGTCGGACAGGAACTTCTGGTAACGGTATCGCTCCCGGTCGAGCACCAGGCATTGCCGACCGTCGACCCCCCGAGCCATGCCCATGAAGAGGCCGAGCTCGAAGGGCATGTTGAACCGGGGGAGCCGATGGACGCTGTCGAGACTGGTCCGCGAGAGATCGTGGATGCCGAGCCGACACTCCTCGATGAGCCGCGCGATCTTCTCCACGCGAACCTCGGAGGTCCCGCGGAGTTCGAGCGCGGACCGCGGAATGAAACCGCAGTCGAACACCGTGAACACGATCGCGTCGAACAGCCGTCTGTACGGCCGATCGAACGGGCAGTTGATGAAGACGCTCTGCTCGTAGTCCGGATGCGCCATCCGTCGATCGGACTACGAGTGTCGCTTCACGGCGAGGCGGATCTTCGCCCGAGACACGGTGCCTCGCTTCTTGAACAACTTCACGGTCCGCTTCTTGGTCGGACCGACGGTCCCGGCCTTGCCGCCCGACCTCTTCCCGACCTTCCGCGCCTTGCCGGACGTCGCCTTGCCCTTTCGGGAGGCGGACGGGGATCCACGCCCGGCGGTGTCGCCGGCACTCGATTTGCGTGATCTCTGCTTCGACATCCTTGTGACTCGGCGAATCGGCTTCCTGACTCCGCGAACCCCTCGGCTCCGCGGACGACCCTCCTTAGCATACGGCGCGACACCGAGGACGTGACGCCGGTCGTCACATCGGCGCCTGCGCTCGGCCAGCCGTGCCGGGGGGCGGCTCTCAGGCGCGCCCCAAATCCGCCCCCCGCTCCTCGAGCAGCTCGCGCAGCAGCGAGCGGTGGCAGAAGGCCTCGTCCTCGCAGTAGCAGCCCACGGCGAGGTCCGTGTCATGCGAGAGCGCCGCGAGGAGATCGAGGTCGCGGCGCGGACCGGGCTCCTTCATCTCCGCGCGGAACCGGCGTGCGAAGCGCTTCCAGGCCGCGGCGTCCGCGATCGGGAAGTGCTCCTTGAGGAGCGGCTCGCTCGGCGAGAGGTTGGGGAACCACACGTCGTAGAAGTCACGGCTCGCGAGCTCGCCCTTGGGGACGCCGCGGGGCGGACGCCGCACGGTGCCGACGCGCAGCCCCTCGCCGGGCGCGCGCGCACTGCCGAGCCGCACGACGCGCAGCGTCACGACTCCCCGTCGTCGTTGAACATGTCGACGGCCACGCGCCAGGCGCCGTCGGTCTGCCGGTGCCAGACGGTGAGGTACTTGCCGTCCGTCACGACGTCCTCGCCGTCCTCGCCGCGCACGGTCATGCGGTAGCGGCCCATCGTGTAGCCGAGGTCGCCGGACGCGCTGAGCGTCGCGGAGTCCGGCGCCCACGTGAGCGAGAAGGCCGGCCGCTCCTCGAGCCCCTCGAAGACGGCGCGCGCCGCCGCCTTGCCCCGGGCGCGCGGCGCGCCGGGCGCCATGACCGTCGCGTCGTCGAGGAACCATCCCATGAGCGCGGAGACCGAGTCGCCGCTCGTGGAGTAGTTCGCGAACATCGTGCGGTCGGCCTCCATGAGCCGGTAGTGTGCGTCCTCCGCGTCGGGCACGGGCGGCGGGCCGGCGGGCGCGCGGCAGCCGGTCGCGAGCGCGACGAGCGCGAGGGTGACGACGAGCGCGGGCGCGAGCCGCGACGCGCCTCGTCGCGCGGCGCGCGGTCCGTCGTCCGCGCGGAGGCGGGCGGCCGTTCCGGGCGTCGTTCCGTTCGGGGTGGTCATCGCGTGCTCCTCGTGCGTGGATCGGTGGGTCGGTGTGTCGGCGGGGCCGTCGTGCGTCGGGTCACGCGCGCGTCGCGTCGTCGTCCGGCCGGTGGAAGCCCCAGGTCGTGAAGGCACCGTCGACCTCCGCGCGCCCCTCGATCGACGCCTGCGCGCCGGCTACAGCCTGATCGGCGCGGCGAGGGCTGGCGACATCGTCGACTCGTCGCGCGCGCAGGTCGGCGTTGACTGGCCGCGCGAGTTCCCAGACGTGTTCGACGGCGACCCCGGCGGCCCCGCGCCGGCGCGCGTTGGCTTCGACGCGCTGATCACCAACCCGCCCTTCGTCGGCGGGCAGCGAATCACGGGCGCGCTCGGTCGCGACTACCGCGAGCAGCTCGTGCGTCACGTCGCCCACGGCGCGCGCGGCAGCGCCGACCTCTGCGCGTACTTCCTGCTGCGCGCTTGCGCGCTCGCGCGGCGAGGCGGGCGCGTCGGGATCATCGCGACGAACACCATCGCCCAGGGGGACACCCG
>JAUIEF010000041.1 GCA_030428785.1 bacterium | reverse complement strand
GCCGGTGCCGGAGCCGGAGCCGGGGCCGGAGCCGGTGCCGGTGCCGGTGCCGGTGCCGGTGCCGGGGCCGTGGCCGTGCGCACCGCGCACCGCGCACCGCGCGGCGCGCCCGACGCCGCCGGCTGCTACCGTCGGGGCCGGGCAGCCGTGGGGCGCTGCCGTCGCCGATCGTCGAGGCCCGCCGACCATGAGCCAGGACGCCCGCTGGGACGAGGCCCGCGAGCTGTTCCTCGACCTCGCGGACCTCCCGGACGACGCGCGCCGTCGCGAGCTCGAGGCGCTCCGCGCGCGGGACGGCGAGCTCGCCGACTGGGTCGAGCGGCTCCTGCGCCACGACCGCGGGGCGACGGACGGACCGTCCGGTGCACCGAGCGCGCCGCGGCGCTTCGGTCCCTACGAGGAGGTGCGGCTCGTCGGGCGCGGCGGCATGGGCGAGGTCTTCGTCGCGCGGCGCGCCGACGGCGAGTACGAGCGCGAGGTCGCCGTGAAGCTCCTGCCCGCGGGCGCGGCCAACGACGAGCTCGTCCGGCGCTTCCTCCGCGAGCGGCAGACGCTCGCGCGGCTCGACCACGAGTACATCACGCGACTCGTGGACGGCGGCACGACGGAGGACGGGCGTCCGTACCTCGTCATGGAGTACGTCGACGGCGAGCCCGCCGACGTCGCCGCCGCGCGGCTCCCGCTCGAGGAGCGGCTGCGGCTCTTCGTGCGCATCGGCCGGGCCGTGGCCCACGCGCACGCGCACGGCGTCGTGCACCGCGACCTCAAGCCGGGCAACATCCTCGTGCGCGCGGACGGCACGCCGCGGCTGCTCGACTTCGGCATCGCCGCGCCGGACCCGACGACGCGCGCCGACGACGACGGCGCGCCGCTCACGCGCACCGGCCACCGGCTGTTCACGCCCGAGTACGCGAGCCCCGAGCAGGTGCGCGGCGAGCCGGCGACGCCCGCGAGCGACGTCTTCGCGCTGGGCGTGCTGCTCCACGTCTTCCTGTGCGGGGTCGGACCGTGGGACGCCGACGGGCTGCACGCGCTCGAGCGCCGCATCCTCGAGGACGACCCCGTCCCGCCGAGCCGACGCGCGACGGGCGCCGAGCGGCGACGGCTCGCGGGCGACCTCGACGCGATCGTGCTCCAGTGCCTCGAGAAGCGTCCCGAGCGTCGCTACCGCTCGGTCGACGCGCTGTGCGAGGACGTCGCGGCGCACCTCGACGGCCGCCCGATCCGCGCGCGGCGCACCGGGGCCATGGGGCGCGCCGTGCGCTTCGCGCGTCGGCAGCCGGCGTACCCGGTCGTCGTCGCGCTGCTGCTCGTCGCCGCGCTCGCCGCCTACGCCGCGCACGACTCCGGCCGCCGCGCCGAGCAGCACGAGGTCGAGCTCGCGGACACGGTGCGCGACCGGCTCGCCGCCGCGCGCGACCACTGGGCGGACGGCGACGCCGAGGCGGCCTTCGCCGAGATGGACGCCGCGACCGCCGCACTCGACGGGCTGCCCGAGGACCCGGCGCTCGAGGCGGAGGTCCTCGCGCAGGGCGCCGTCTTCGCGCACTTCGGGGACCGGCCGTACGACGCGCTCGCGCTCGTGGACGAGGCCGCCGCGCGGCTCGGCCTCGTGGACGCGCCCGACCCGCAGGTGCTCGCCAAGCTGCTCAACGTCCGCGCCGCCGTCCGCCAGGAGATCGACACGGGCGCGCGCAGCCGCGAGGAGGCGCGCGTCGCGCTCGCGTACGCGACGGCGAACCTCGAGCCGGGCCACGTGCTGCGCGTCGACGCGCTCGTCGGCTGGACCAAGGAGCTGCGCCGCCTGGGCGAGACGGAGGACGCGCTGCGCTTCCTCGAGCAGGCCGTCGACGAGACGCGGCGGCGCGAGCCGCGCGGCGAGATCCTGAGCCGGCTGCTCAACCAGTACGCCGTCGCGTGCTCGGAGTCCGGGCGGTACGCGCCGGCGGCCGACGCGTACCGCGAGGCGATCGGGATCCTCGCGTGGAACCACGGCGAGCGGCACCCGGCGACGGCCAAGGTGCGGCTCAACCTCGGGAGCACGCTCTTCCGCATGGGCCGCCTCGACGAGGCGCGCGACGAGTACGAGCGCTCGCTCGTCGTGAACCGCGAGCTCGGCGAGGACCTCCTCGTCGCGGGGAACCTGCACTTCCTCGGGCGCATCCACGCCGCGCAGGGGCGGCTCGAGGCGGCGGAGGAGGCGGCGCGCGAGGCGCTCGCGCTGCGCGAGAAGCACGACCTCGGGATGCACGCCGAGCGCTCGCGCTGCCTCCTCGGCATCGTGCACGCGAAGGCGGGCCGCGCGGCGGAGGCGCGCGCGCTGCTCGAGCCGCTGCTCGTCGACGCGCCGCCGGACCGCTTCCTCCCGGACATGGAGGCGGAGGCGCGGCACCTGCTCGGCGCGCTGCTCCACGACGTCGGCGACCACGCGGCGCGGCAGCACCTCGAACGCGCGCTCGAGCTCGAGCGCGCGCTGTACGGGCCGGAGCACCCCGGCTGCCGCGAGCTCGAGGCGCTCCTCGCGTCGCCGCGCTGAGCCGCGCCGTCGTCCGCGTCGCGGAGGTCGGCGGGCGTCGTCCGACCGCGCCGCCGCGCGTCACGTCGCCGCGCGCTACCCGCCCTCGAGCCGGTCGCGCAGCCAGGCCGCCGCGGCGCGCCAGCCGCGCTCGACCGTGCGCGTCGAGACGTCGAGCACCGCGGCCGTCTCCGCGACGTCGAGCCCGACGAACCAGCGCAGCTCGACGATGCGCGCGTTGCGCGGGTCCACCGTCGCGAAGGTCTCGAGCGCCTCGTCGAGCGCGAGCAGCGTCTCGGGCGCCTCGTCCAGGGCGGTGGGCACGTCGAAGAGCGTGACGCGCTCGGCGCCGCCGCCGCGCTTCTCCGCGAGGCGGGCGCGGGCGTGCTCGAGGAGCACGCGCCGCATGGCCGTCGACGCGATGGCGAGGAAGTGGTTGCGGCTCTCCCAGCTCTGCGCGCGCTGCTCGACGAGGCGCAGGTAGGCCTCGTTGACGAGCGCCGTGGGCTGGAGCGTGTGGCCGGCGCGCTCGCGGCGGAGGTGCGCGGCCGCCATCCTCCGGAGCTCGGACTGCACCGCCTCGACGAGCGCGGGGAGGGCGTCGGCGTCGCCGTCGCGCAGCTCGCCCAGCAGGCGCGTGACGCTCTCGGTCATGGGGGCGTGGGCTCCGTTCCCGGCGGGCTCCGCATGATGCCGATTTTTCCGGGATTCGTTGTCGGCCGGCGGGGCGGCGCCGCACGGGAGGGGGGCAGAGCGCGACCGGCGCTCGACCGAGACCCCACCTCCGACCGGAGCCGAACCATGTTCCCGATCCTGACCATCGTCGGCGGCCTCATCACCGCCTCAGCCCTCGTCGTCGCCCGCAAGCCCGGCGCGCAGGAGATCTTCCGTCGCATCGCCCCGTACCAGGGCTTCCTGGGCGTGGGCATGCTCGCGCTGGGCGTCCTGTGGCTCGTGCGCTGGCTGCCGAACCTCAGCATGTCCTTCACGTCGGTGGGCGGCGCGCTCGTGCTCGGGATGATCGTGGCCGACATCCTCATCGGCTTCCTGCTCGGCTTCGGGCTGCTGAGCAACGTCATCGCGAAGAGCGAGGCGGCGCGCGAGAAGAGCGCCGCGCTCATGAAGCGGCTCACGAACGTGCAGGTGCCGCTCGGCGTGAGCGCCGTCGCCATGGGCGTCCTGTCCTTCGTGCTCTGACCGCGTGACCGGAGACCGCGCCCGGCGGCGCGCGCCCCCCGCGGCCGCGCCCCGGGCCCTCCGGTCCTCACCCCCCGAACACGGAGCCCGTCATGCGCGTCCCCCGGATCGTCCTCCCGCTCGTGTCCGCCCTCGGCCTGCTCGGCGTCGCGCCGTCCGTCGCGCGCGCGGCGGCGCCGCCCGACCCCGGCCACTGCCACCTCCCGGCGTGGGTGCCCGCGCCGACCGCGCCCTTCGACGCACACGGCACGGCGGTCGTGCTCGACGGCGCGCTCGCCGCCGTGTCCGCGCCGGGCGGCGGCGCCGTGACGACGTATGCGCGCGTCGCGGGGCAGTGGCTCGAGGGCGACCGGCTCGCGGCGCCGCCGACGTCGGGCGGCGCGTTCGGCGCGTCGCTCGCGCTCGAGGGGGGGCGGCTCGTCGTCGGCGACCCGAGCGACTCGACGCACGGCGTCGACGCGGGCGCCGTGCACGTCTACCTGCACGACGGCGCGGGCTGGGCGTGGGCGCAGACGCTCTGGGACCCCGCGGGCGCGCCGGGCGACCGGCTCGGCGCATCGGTGAGCGTGACGACGGACTGGATCGCGGCCGGCGCGCCCGGCGACGACGGCACGGGTCGCGCGCACGTCTTCCGCGACCAGCCCGGCGGCTGGACGTGGTGGATCGGCATCCACCAGTTCGGGACGGGCGCGTTCCCCGAGGCGTTCGGAGCGGCGGTCGCCATGGAGGGCGACTGGCTGCTCGTCGGCGACCCGCTCGACGACGCGGCGGGGGTCGACAGCGGCGGCGCGTACCTCTACCGGGTGCTCGAGCCGTTCGCGTTCTACGAGGACATGCTCGTGCCGCCGGAGGTGCAGGCGGGCGACGGCTTCGGCGGGGCGCTCGCGTTCGTCGGCGACCGGATCGTGATCGGCGCGCCCGGCGACGACGGCCAGGGCGCGGACGCGGGCGCGGCGTACGTCGTGGCCTTCGACGCGTCGGCCGGCGACGAGCTGTCCGTCGTGCAGCGGATCGTGTCGGACGGCGGCGGCGCGGGCGACCGCTTCGGGAGCGGCGTCGCGGTGCACGGCGAGCGCGTCGTCGCGGGCGCGCCGGGCAAGGAGACGCCGGCGACGCCCGGCGGGCGCGCGGTCGTGTTCCACCGCGACGCGGGCGTCGTGCCGGAGCACTGGACCGTCGAGGTCGAGGCCTGGCCCGGCGACGGGGTCGCGGGCGACGCGTTCGGCGCGGCGGTGGCCGTGTCGGGCTGGGAGGTCCTCGTCGGCGCGCCGGACGCGGATCCGGCGGGCGCATCGTCGGGCGCGGCCTACCTCGTGTCGCTCGCGTCGACGACGCAGCCGGGCGGACCCTGTCCGTGCGACGTCGTGGCGAGCGCGCGGTCGTTCGGGGTCGGCAAGCCGGGCGCGGCGGGCGTGCCGGGACTCGCCTTCGACCACCCGCCGGTGGTGGGGGAGCCCGTGACGCTCGAGCTCCGCGACGCGTTGCCCGGCGCCGTGCCGTTCCTCTTCTGGGGCGCGACCGCGGCGGCCGTGCCCTTCGACGGCGGCACGCTGCACGTCGCGCCGTTCCAGGTGCAGGCGCTGCCGACGGTCGACGGGACCGGCACGGTCGACGCGGCCTACCTGCTGCCCGCCGACCCGACACTCTGCGGGCTCGTGCTCGTGTTCCAGGCGATGTTCGTCGACCCGGCGGCGAGCGGGACGTACCAGACCGCGCAGACGGCGGGGCTCGAGGTGGTCGTCGGGAGTTGACGGGCGTGGCTCCGGTAGCGGCTCCGGCTCCGGCTCCGGCTCCGGCTCCGGCTCCAGCTCCGGCTCCAGCTCCGGCTCCGGCTCCGGCTCCGGCTCCGGCTCCGGCTCCGGCTCCGCGCGAAAACGCACTGCCGGAGTCGTCGGTGGTGTGCCACGCATGGCGCCGTTGGCCGTGCCGGCGTGATGCGCCCGGACATCGCCCCGATCACCACCGACCCCGATGCCCAGAAACCGTCGACATGGCGGTCAGCCGCCGAGGGCGCAGCCCTCGGTCGGCTGCACCTCCCCGGGCTTCACGGAACGCCGCTCAGCCGGCGCCGCGCACAGCCTCCGTCGACGACTTGCTGCGAAACAGACGCGACCGGCTCATGCCCAACTTCCACGCGAGGAAGCTGCCGAGCATCCCCAGCGTCCCGAGTCCGTACCGCGCGCTGCGCTTGAAGTTGATCGAGCTCGCCTCCTCGAAGTACCGCGCGGGCACGGGGACGTCGCCGATCTTGAAGCCGAAGCGCACGCACTGCACGAGGAACTGCGTGTCGAACACGAAGTCGTCGCTGTTCTCCTCGAACGGCAGCGTCTCGAGGACCTCGCGGGTGTAGGCGCGCAGGCCGGTGTGGAAGTCGCCGACGTTCTGGCCGAGGACGAGGTTCTCGCTGAACGTGAGGAAGCGGTTCGCGACGTACTTCCAGAGCGGCATGCCGCCTTCCAGCGCCTCGCGGCGCGTGCGGATGCGGCTGCCGAGCACGACGTCGCAGGTGCCGAGCCGCAGGAAGGTGACCATGGCCGGCAGGGCGCGCGCGTCGTACTGGTAGTCCGGGTGGATCATCACGACGATGTCCGCGCCGCGCTCCAGGGCCGCGCGGTAGCACGTCTTCTGGTTGCCGCCGTAGCCCGTGTTGTCCGTGTGCCGGATGGTCGTGATGCCGAGCGACTCAGCGACGGCGGAGGTGTCGTCGGTGGAGCAGTCGTCGACGAGGATGACCTCGTCCACCTCGTCCATGTCGATGTCGTCGAGCGTGACCTTGATGGTCGAGGCCGCGTTGTACGCGGGCATGACGACGACGACCTTGGGCAGGTCGCGCGGGGGCGGGACGACGTCCTTGTAGCTCTCGAGGGACACGGGGGCGGCCGGGGCGGGGGCGGGGAGCGGGCGCGAGGGGTGCCAGGGAAGGCTATCGCGCGACGCCTTCCTTGGCCAATCGGACGGGCCGGAGCGTCAGTTGCTCGCCGCGAACGCCTGCCGGGCGAGGCGGCGGGTCGAGCGCCGAGTCCACTCGATGTGCCGCATCCGGATCCGACTCCCCGCCCGGAGTCGGATCGCCTGTCATCGAGCAACGACGCCGAGCGCGCTTCGTCGGAGCCTCAGCCGTCGGAGGACGCCAGGGCCTTCTTCCTCCGGTGGATCTCTCCCAGCAACCACATCACCTCGTCCTGCTGGTTGTAGAGCTCCGTGAATTCATGCCAGGGGAGTGCACCCTTGGTCATGAGGAGGCGACCATCCGGCATGACCTCGGAACGACTGCCCTTGATGAGTCCCTTCTCCTGCAGAGGAGTCGGCGGCGGCCTGGCGTCGATATCGACGGATTCCCTCGCGACCACGCTCTGAGTCCCGCCACCCAGGTCGAAGTACTCATTGAGAGCCGTCTGCGTCGAACGACCCACGTCATCGGTCAATCGGAGACGAGCGAGTTCCAACTCGTCCAGCGAAGCGCCGGCCCAGCGGTCTTCGAAGACACTGTCGTCTACGTAGAGACGGGCGGGCCTTCCGTCCCGGGCGACGTGCGGCACATCAGCCGGTAGAGGTGCTCGCGCAGTGCTTTCCTGGACAGCCGCCGCCGCAGGCTCGACATCCGAAGCGTCGACATCGATCGCAGAACTCTCAGCCTCGGGAGTCGACGTCAACGCAGGGAGGCTGTGTGTATGTCGCTCCGTCGTCCCGAGGTCGACCGTCGGCGGATCAGGAATGATGTCGTCCCTGCTCGTGCTCTGCATGAGGACGACGGCGAGTGCCACCAGAGCGAGGACCAGTGTCGAGAGTGCTACCGGGCGTCCCTTCTCCATGCGAATCTCCAAATGGCGGCGATGGGGGCCCGGTCGGGAGACCGAGCCCCCATGGGAGTCATCGTCGGTGCCGATTACTCGGGGCAGTTGAGGCAGTCACAGAGGACGTAGCCCCAGAGTTGCCCGAGGCAGCCGCCGAAGCGACGCTCGAAGCCGTCTCCGCAAGGAATGACCTCGGAGCCGCTCCAGAACTGAGCGTCCTGGCCAGCACAGACGATTCCTGCTGTGGCGATCCATTTGCACCCTTCGCAGTCTCCGGGCTCAGGGTCGCAGCTCATGCTCACCGTCGTCGAGCAGCCCGGACATCCGAGATCCGCCTCGCTCTCGATCGACTCACACTGCTGCGCTCCGGCGGGGAGCGAGAGACTCACGGCGAAAGCGCCTCGCCACTTCCGTGGCGCACGAGAGGCTTGACTCCAACGCTTCCATCACCCTTGTGCCGCCACGGTACCCCCCCCTTCGTGAGCCCGTCAACGCCGCGCCGTCGGGATCCGCCTCCCGAACCGGCCCTCGGATCCCGTCTTCCCCGCCTCACGGATCCGTCGCGCGCTCACCGCATCGTGTAGATCCGGATGGGCAGCAGCATGTCCTCCCACTTGAAGTTCACCATGATCGGCTGGCCCGTCGCCTCGGCGATGAGCTCCTCGGTCTCCATGCGCACCTCGCCCTTGCCGGGGCGCGGGCTGAAGAGGGCGTAGTCGACCTCGGGGCAGCCGTCGGGCCAGGGGCCGGGGAGGTTGCGGTAGGTGTAGGTCGTGCGTCCGGTGAGCACGGTGAAGATGGAGCCCCACTCGTGGAGGAGCACGGCGTCGGGGGGAAGGTTCTTCTCGATCCAGCGCGCGGTGCGCAGGGCTTCCTGGTGGTTGCGGTTGTTCGCGACGGACTGTGCGCGCGACTCGGGGATCATCGCGGCGCCGAGCAGGCCGACGGTGAGCGCGAAGCCGCCGAGCAGGACGATGCGCGCGTCGCGCTCGGCGACGAGGCGCTTGAGGAGCGGGACGCCCAGGCGGTCGAGCGTGAAGAGCGCGGCCGAGAGCATGAGCGGCACGAGCGGGAGGAGCAGCCGGTCGGTGAAGGTGAAGTAGAGGAGGACGACGGCGGCGGTCGCGAGGGCGTAGAGGTCGAGCGCGGAGCGGCGGGACCAGGCGGCGTAGAGCAGGCAGAGGCCGAAGAAGGCGGCGAGGATCGGCGCCTCGGGGCCGTGCACGCTCGTCGCGTCGTTGCGCTCGCCGCCGAGGAAGGCGTGCGCGCAGGTCTCGCCGATCTCGGCGGTGTTCGACGCGAGGCGCGCGAACCAGCCGGCGGCGTCGACGAGCGGCGAGTCGGGGTCGCTGGGGTTCGTGCGGAAGAGCGCCGTCGTGTAGTCGAACATGAGCAGCTGCGTGCTCGGCTTCTCGGCGGACCTCGCGGCCTCGCGCGTGTAGGCGACCCAGGGCACGAGGCTCGCGGCGACGATCGCCGCGACGAGCGCGCCCTGCCAGCGGCGGCGGTCGCGCTTCAGGAGGTCGACGAGCACGAGGCCGGGGAGGAAGAGCACGCCGACGGTGCGGAAGGCGGTCGCGGCGGCGAGCGCGAGGGCGCCGAGGAGCGCGAGCGGCAGGGGCGCCTGGCGCCCGTCCTTCCGGTCGGAGGCGAGCCACGCGCCGAGGAAGAAGAGCGCGAGGTACGGGTACTCGGCGAGGACCTCGTTCTGCGCCTCGACGGCGAGCGGGTTCACGGCGAAGAGCACCGTGACGAGCGCGGCGAGCAGCCAGCCGTGGAGCCGGCGCATGGCGAGCAGGAGCGTGACGAGGCTCGCGGCGACGCTGATCTGGATGAGCTGGTTGTAGAGCGCGAAGTCCCAGTCCCCGTCCCAGGTCTGCGCGAGGCACCAGCTCAGCGCGGGCGGCCGCACGAAGAACGGCCGGCCGAGGTAGGTGTACCCCTCGCCGAGCGCGAGGCTCTTGCCGGTGAGCAGGTAGATGGCGCTGTCGACGGTGTGCCGCCACTCGGGCTCGACCCAGGCGGTCGCGGCGAGGACGGCGAGCAGGCCGACGGCGGCGAGCAGCGCGATCGTGAGCGCGCGGGTCGCGGGCGCGAGCCAGGCGGGGTCGCCGGCGCTCGCGCGAGCGCCGGGGGCGTCGGGCGCGGACGGCGCCTCGCCGCCCGCTCGGTCGGGGGCGTCGCCGCTCATGCGCGGGCGGCTCCGCGGCGCGCGTCGGGCAGGCGGGCGATGCCCTCGCGCGCGCGCTCGAGGTCGTCGAACTGCTTGGCGAAGCACAGCCGGAGCTGCGTCTTGCCGTCGGCCGGGTCGACGTAGAAGGAGGCGCCGGGGACCGCCGCGACGCCGCAGCCCTCGAGGAGCGTCTCGCAGGCCTCGCGCCCGTCGGTGAAGCCGGCGCCCGTGACGTCGGCCATGAGGTAGTAGGCGCCCTGCGGGACGAGCGGGCGGAGGCCGGCGGCGCCGCACGCGTCGAGGATCATGGCGCGCTTCCTGTCGTAGTCGCGGGCGAGGTCCTCGTAGTAGGACGCCGGCAGGTCGAAGGCCGCGAGCACGCCGTGCTGGAGCGGCGTGGGCGCGCAGATGTAGACGAGGTCGGAGACGACGCCCATGCGCGCGGCGAGCTCCGGCGCGGCGACCGCGTAGCCGAGGCGCCAGCCGGTCATGTTGTAGGTCTTGCTGAAGCCGGAGAGCGTGATCGTGCGCTCGCGCATGCCGGGGAGCGTCGCGAGGCTCAGGTGCCGGTGCCCGTCGTAGAGGATGTACTCGTAGATCTCGTCGGTGATCGCGAGCGCGTCGTGCTCGCAGCAGAGCTCGGCGATCACGGCGAGGTCGTCGCGGCCGAACACCTTGCCGCACGGGTTGCTCGGCGTGTTCACGACGACGGCCTTGGTCCTCGGCGAGAAGGCGGCGCGCAGCTCGTCGTGGTCGAGCGCGAAGTCGTCGCCGCGCAGGGTCACGCTGCGGAGCGTCGGCTGCGCCATCCGCAGGATGTTCATGTGGTAGCCGTAGAACGGCGAGATGAGGAGCACCTCGTCGCCGGGCTCGATGAACGAGAGGACGGCCGCGACGAAGCCGCCCGTCGAGCCGGCGGTCACCATGACCTCGGTGTCCGGGTCGCAGGGCAGGCCGTTGTAGTCGGCCATCTTGCCGGCGATCGCGCGGCGCAGGGCGTCGATGCCCTCGTACTTGCTGTAGATGCTCTCGTCGCCGTCGACGGCCGCCTTCGCGGCGGCCTTCACGACGTCGGGCACGGGCTGGTCGCAGATGCCCTGGCCGAGGTTCACCCCGGAGACCTCCGCGCAGCGTCGCGACTGCTTGCGGATGTCGCTCTGCTGGATGCCCCGGATGCGGGCGGCCTCGAAGCGCGTCATGGGGCGGAGCATACCGCCGCCGCGGCGCGCTGTCGCCGGATCGTCGGGCTCCGGGTGCTGTGTCCCGCGCTCCCCGCGACGGGTCCGTCACACCCGCGTCGACCCCGCGCGCTCGCGGGGCCGGGGCGCGGCTCAGCCCGCCTCGCCCTCGGGCAGGCCCTCGTCGTCGTCCGGCACCTTCTTCGCGGTGCGCCGCGTCCGGACGGAGTTCATGACGACCTTCGCCTTGCCGCGCACGCTGATGCTCACCGTGTCGCCCGGCGTGAAGGTGCCGTCCATGAGCTTCTCGGTGAGCGGGTCCTCGACCTCGTCGCGGATGTGCCGGCGCAGCTCCCGGGCGCCGTACTCCGCCGACCAGCCGAGCTTCGCGAGGTGCCGGCTGAGGCTCGGCGCGAAGCGCAGGTGCACGCCGGTGCGCTCGAGGTAGCCGGCCATCTCGCCCAGCTGGAGCTCGGCGATCTGCTCGCAGTCCGCCACGGTGAGCGGGCGGAACTGGATGACCTCGTCGATGCGGTTGATGAACTCGGGGCGGAACGCCTTCTTGACCGCCTCGGTCATGGTGAACGCCACGCTGCCGGCGTCCATGTCGTCGACGCCGCGCTTGCCGAAGCCGACGCGGTCCGCGATGCGGTGCACGTCGTCGACGCCGATGTTGCTCGTCATGAGCACGACGGCGCGCTGGAACGAGATCTTCTCGCCCTTGCTGTCCGTGAGCGTGCCCTCGTCCATGAGCTGGAGGAGGAGGTTGTGCACCTTCTCGTGCGCCTTCTCGATCTCGTCGAAGAGCACGACGCAGGTCTTGGCCTTCTTGACCGCCTCGGTGAGCTGGCCGCCCTCGTTGTGCCCGATGTAGCCGGGGGGCGCACCGATGAGCTTGGCGTACTCGTGCGGGAGCGCGTACTCGCTGCAGTCGATGCGCACGAGCGACGCGAGGCTCCCGAAGAGCTGGCGCGTGAGCGACTTGGCGAGCTCGGTCTTGCCGGTGCCCGTCGGGCCGACGAGCAGGAAGACGCCCACCGGCTTGCGCGGGTCCTTCAACCCCACCGCGGCCTTCTTCACCGCGTGCGCCACGGCGTGCACCGCCGGCCCCTGTCCGACGACGCGCTTGCCGAGGGTCGACTCGATGTCGCGCACGCGCTCCTGGAACGCGAAGAGCTCCTCCTCCTCGAGCCACGCCTCGTCGAGCTCGAGCCCCGCGAGGTCGTCCGCGCTCTCCCCGACGTCCGTGGGCAGCGTCACGCTGTGGATCTCGAGGTGCGGGTTCACCTCGATGCAGATCTGGTACAGCAGCTCGACGAGCGCCTCGGTCTGGTAGATCTTGTTGTGCCGGTGGAACAGCGGGAGCACCTGCTCCTCGTAGTCCACGACACAGAGGTTGACCACCATCTGGTGGTACGCCGCACGGTTGGCCACGCCGCCGTTCCCGAGGAGCTGTCGGGTGCCGTCGTCGTTCGTCGTCCTGATGCGGATGAACTCGTCCAGGAGCTCGCAGTACTTCAGCACGACGTTCTCGTCAGAGCGCGGCACCTGTATCCCTCCGAGGTGGGGTCGTCAGCGTTGTGTGTCGGGGTGGCCAGCGTGGGGAGCGCGGGGTGACCTGACTTTCGACCATCCGTCGCCGCACCCTTGAGGTGCTGTGGTGACGGCCGTCCCCTGCCTTCTCGATCGATTTCCCGCACGCCTGTAGGATGCTTCGTCCCATGGCCATCGACCCCGCGACGGAAGCCCGCTTCTTCGGCCGCCTGGCGGTGAAGGGCATCCTCCAGCGCGGCGACGTCGAGCAGCTCTTCGACCAGGCGCGCGCCGCTGCGGACGCAGGGAAACCCGTGTCGCTGGCCACGCTCGCGCTGCGCGCGGGTCTCATCGACAAGGATCGATTGACGCACCTCTTCCGCACGGACGCGGAGGACGTGCCGGACATCCCCGGGCACCTGTACGAGCGCAAGCTCGGCGAGGGCGGCTCGGCGAACGTCTTCGCGGTGCGGCGGCGCGCGGACGGCGCGCGGCTCGCCGTGAAGATCATGCACGACACCGTCGCGCTCGACCCGGCGGAGGTGCAGGCGTTCCTCGAGGAGGCGAAGCTGCTCCAGGAGCTCGACCACCCGAACGTCGTCAAGGGCTTCAAGTCGGGCAAGCTCGCCGGGCGCTACCTCTCCTTCATGGAGTGCGTGGAAGGGCGGTCGCTCCAGGAGGCCATCGGCGAGGGCGGCGCGTTCGACGAGGAGGCGGCGCTCTACGTCGTGCTCCAGGTGGCGCGCGCGCTCGAGTACCTGCGCGGCAAGGGCATCGTCCACCGCGACATCAAGCCCGGGAACATCCTCTACGTCCCCGAGACCAACGAGGTGAAGGTCATCGACCTCGGGTTCGCGGTCGTGGGGGGCGGCGGGGGCGACGGCACGACGACGCGCGGCACGGCGGCCTACCTCTCGCCGGAGCTCGCGCGCGGCGAGGGCGACCTCGACGTGCGCAGCGACATCTACGCGCTCGGCGCGACGCTCTACCAGCTGGTCCTCGGCGAGCTGCCGTTCACCGGCGACGACGAGGAGCTCGTGCAGAAGGCCGTGCTCGAGGGCCTCTCCGCCGAGGCGACCAAAGGCGGGCGCATCAGCGCGCACATGCACTACTTCATCGAGAAGATGATGGCCAAGGACCGGGACATCCGGTACCAGGACCCGCAGGAGCTCATGGCCGACATCGAGCGCCAGATCGAGGGCCGGAAGAGCCTCGACTTCGACCCCGCCGACCCCGGCGGCGACGAGGAGGCGCAGCGCATCCAGAAGCAGCGCCTCGCCCGCATGAAGCGGCGGCGCAAGCGGCGCTAGCGGTGGACGACCTGCACCGCGACCTCGCGGCGCTCTACGCCCGCGTCGACGACGTGGTCGCCGAGGCGCGGCCCGTCTGCCGGATGTCCGGCCGCTGCTGCGACTTCCCCACGAGCGGGCACGTGCTCTACGCGACGGACCTCGAGAGCGGGTACGCGTTGGCCTCGGCCGGCGGCGCCGTGCCGGAGGCGCCCTCAGGTCTCTGCCCGTGGCACGTCGAAGGGACCTGCAGGCTCCGGGACGGCCGGCCCCTCGGCTGCCGTCTCTACTTCTGCGACCCCGCCTGGGAGCCCGGCATGGGCGACGTCTACGAGCGCTTCCACCGCGAGCTGAAAGCGCTCCACGAGGCCCACGGCCGCGCCTACCGCTACCGCCCGTTCGTCGACGCCGTCCGGGACGGCGACCTCCTCGAGGGCGACCCCGTCGAGGGGCCTCCGTTCCCATGACCCGCGCCGCGATGCTCCTCCCGCTGCTGCTCCTCGTCGCGCTCGCCGCGCGGCCCGCGGACGACGTCCACGACCTCAACCAGAAGGCGAAGGCCGCCCTCGACGCGGGCCGCACCGCGGACGCCGTCCTCTATCTGGAGTCGGCGCTCGAGCTCGAGCCCGGCGAGCCCGTGCTCACCCGCAACCTCGGCTACGCGTACTTCCAGCGCGGCCGGACGCACCTCGACGCCTTCGCGTGGGACGCGGCCGCCGCCGACTACCGGCGCGCGATCGAGTCGGTCCCCGACGAGCCCGGCTACCGCCTGCACCTCGCGAGCCTGCTGCTCCGGCTCTACCGCCTCGACGAGGCGCACGACCAGCTCCGCTCCGCGCTCGAGCTCGCGCCGGAGGACGCCACCGCGCACCAGCTGCTCGGCGACGTGCTCAACCTGCTCGACCGGCTGCCCGAGGCGCTCGAGGCGTACGGCCGCGCGAAGGAGCTCGGCGGCGAGGACCTCGCGGCGAAGGCGGCGCGCGCCTACCAGCGCACCGAGCGCCAGTACGCCGTCGAGAAGGACTACCGCACGGACGTCACCTCGACCTTCGTCATCCGGCACCCGGCGGACCAGGGCTACCTCGAGCTCGCCGCGCTGCTCGACCGCGCGCGCGCCGAGGTCTGCAACCTCTTCGACCTCTTCCCGCGGCAGAAGGCGATCGTCGTGCTCTACCCGCCGGACGAGTTCCGACAGGTCACGGGCGCGCACGACTGGGTGGGGGGGCTCTTCGACCGCAAGATCCGCCTGCCCATCGGCGACCCGGAGACCGACGCCCCGCGCATCGAGACGGCCTTCCGGCACGAGTACACGCACCTCATCGTGAGCGAGCTCGCGCCGCGCTGCCCCGTCTACCTCAACGAGGGCCTCGCGCAGCTCGCCGAGTACGGGCGCGGCACGGGCATCGGACGGCTCGTGCGGTACACCGACGCGCTCGGCATGGCGCGCGACGACATCCCGCGCATCGCGGACCTGCCCGAGTCCTTCCTCGAGGTGGGCGACGCCGAGCAGGTGCACGTCGGCTACCTCCTGAGCCACGCGTTCGTCGACCACGTCGTCGCGCAGCACGGCATGGGCGCGGCGCTCCGCTGGGCGCGCGCGCTCCAGGGGCGCTCGCCGGAGGAGGCCTACGAGACCGCGGTGGGGAAGCCGCTCGAAAAGGAAGAGGCGCTCTTCCGCGAGCTCGTGCGCACCGCGCGCGGCTGACCCGCGCCGCGCGCGTCCCGAGGCCGGCGCCTGAGGTCGCGACCCGCGCCCGCAAACGTCCTGTCGCGACACTTGGATCGGCCCCTCGCGGCCGCTAGCTTGGCTCTCGGCGAACAGACCCCCGTTTCCGAGGGCGCGGTTGTGGGACGACAACATCCACTCGACGTGTTCCGCTCGAGCCGCGACGGCTTCGAGAAGGCCTCCCGGCGCCGGACCGTCGCCGGCAAGGTCATCGCGTCCTCGGTGCGGCGCACCGACGGCGAGAGCCGCGCGAAGCCTGCGCCCGCAGCGCGGAAGCCGGCTCCCGCGCCGCGCCCCAAGCCCGCCGCCGCCCCGCGCGGCACGGGCGGCGCCCGCCTCTTCGCCCCCGGCCCCGACAAGGCCAAGAAGACCAGGAAGCGGACGAGCGGCGCCGCCTCGAAGGCCGGCGGCACGACCCGCACCATCTTCTTCGGCGCGATCGTCATGCTCTCGGCGGTCGTGCTCGTCGTCGTCTTCAAGCAGTTCTGGCTCGGCGGGGGCGTCCCCGACCTGCCGACCATGAAGCTCGGCGACGTCCTGCCGCCCGGCCCGGGCCAGGCGCTCGCCCCCGGCGGCGACCCCGTGGACTCGGCGGCCCCGGCGCCCGACGTCTGGACCATCCGCGCGGCGGTCTACAACGGGAGCGACCGCGGGCTCGAGCTCGCGCTCGCCGCCCACACCGAGCTCGCCGTCCGCGGCCTGCCCGGCGTGACCCTCGTCGGCCACGAGACGGACGAGGCCGGCGAGTACGAGAGCTTCGAGCTCATCGTCGGCGCGGCGCGCACGGCGGAGGCGCTCGAGGGCACCCTCGACCGGCTGCTCGCCATCGACGACTGGCCCGGCGGCAAGGCGGCGCCCTTCGTGGACGCCCGCATCGTCGCGCACCCCATGCCGGACGCCGTCGAGCAGGACTGACGGGGGAGGGCTCACGGGCGACGGCGGCGGCCCCGTCGCCCGGTCTTGACCCGCCCGCGGCGATGTGGACCATGTCCGGGCTCACCGCCGCTCCCGAGGAAGATGTCCGATGTCCATCCACCGCAGCCTGAAGATCAAGAGCGCCCTGCTCCGGTCCCGGAACGTGTGGACGCGCATCGAGCGCCTCGAGGCCCTCAGGAAGCAGGGCCAGTGGGACGAGGGCAAGACGGTCTACGGCCTCCGCAAGGTCCGCACGGGCGCCAAGGCCCGCAAGAAGAAGTAGAGGACCCGGCGTGACGCCCCCGCCAGACCGCGGCATGGTCTCGCGCCGCGCGGACGGCGTCGAGGCGAGCGGGATCCGCAAGATCTTCGAGCGGGTCCAGTTCATGGAGGACCCGATCAACCTCTCGATCGGGCAGGCGCACTTCGACGTGCCGGAGCCCGTGAAGGAGGCCGCGATCGCGGCCATCCGCGAGGGCTTCAACCGCTACACGGTCACGCAGGGGCTGCCCGAGCTCAACGAGCGCATCCTCGCGCGGCTCGCGGACACCTACGGCTACGGCGGCAAGGACAGCCTCGTGACGTCCGGCGTCTCCGGCGGTCTGCTGCTCGGCTTCATGGGGCTGCTCGACCCGGGCGACCACGTCCTCCTGCCCGACCCGTACTTCACGATGTACCCGGTGCTCGCGGGGCTCGTCGGCGCGACGTGGAGCCCGTACGAGATGCAGCCCGGCACGACGCTCACGAAGGAGGCGCTCGAGGCCGCGCTCACCGAGCGCAGCCGCGCGATCCTCGTGAACTCGCCGAGCAACCCGACCGGGCGCTGCCTCACCGCGGAGGAGATGGACGTCGTCGGCGCGTTCGCGAAGGCGCACGACCTCGTCGTCGTGTCCGACGAGATCTACGACGAGTTCGTCTACGACGGGCCGCACGTCTCCGCCGCCGGCCACGTCGACGAGGAGCGCCTCCTGCTGCTCGGCGGCTTCAGCAAGACCTACGGCATGCCCGGCTGGCGCATGGGCTACGCCTGCGGCCCCGCGCCGCTCGTCGACGCGATGCGCCGCATGCAGCAGTTCACCTTCGTGTGCGCGCCGTCCATGGCGCAGGCCGCGTGCCTCGCCGCGATGGACGTCGACATGTCGGAGCAGATCGCCGAGTACCGCGGGAAGCGCGACCGCATGATGGCCGGCCTCGCGCCCGCCTACGAGTTCCCGAAGCCGGGCGGCTCCTTCTACATGTACCCGCCGCTGCCGGCCGGCGCGTCCACCGACGAGTTCATGGAGCGCGCGCTCGAGCAGAAGCTGCTCATCGTGCCGGGCAAGGCGTTCTCCGCGCGGGCGACGCACTTCCGGCTCTCGTTCGCCGCGCCCGACGACGTGCTCGAGCGCGGCATCGAGGCGCTGCTCGGGCTCGCGGAGTCCACCGCCGGCGCCTGACGGCCCGGCGCGGGAGCCCACCATGGCGTCGTCGCAGCAACCGCTTCCGCCCGTCGGCGGCATCCCGCGCGTGGTCATCGTCGGCCGCCCGAACGTCGGCAAGAGCACGCTCTTCAACGCGCTCGTCGGCCGGCGCGTCGCCATCGAGGACCCCATGGCGGGCGTCACGCGCGACCGCGTGAGCTTCGTGCTCGACGAGGACAACCGCTCGCTCGAGATCATCGACACGGGCGGCATCGGCCACGTCGACGACGACCAGCTGCGCCAGGAGGTCGACGACCAGATCGCCACGGCGCTCGACCTCGCCGACCTCGTGCTCTTCGTCGTCGACTGCAAGACGGGGCTCACGGAGCTCGACCGCGAGATCGCGTCGCGGCTGCGGAAGCTGGGGCGGCCCGTCATGGTCGTCGCCAACAAGGTCGAGGGCGGCGGCGACGAGCCCGGCGCGGCGGAGGCGTTCACGATCGGCTTCGGCGACCCGGTGCGCGTGTCCGCCAAGGAGCGGATCGGCACGGGCGACCTGCGCGACGAGCTCTTCGAACGCATCGGCACGGACGCCGACGCGCCCATGATGCCGTCGGACGTCGTGAAGCTCGCGATCGTCGGCCGCATGAACGCGGGCAAGTCGACGCTCGTGAACCGGCTCGTGGGGGAGGAGCGCGTCATCGTCTCCGCGGTCGAGGGCACGACGCGCGACGCCGTCGACGTGCCGTTCAGCAGCCGGGGCCGGCGCTTCATCGCCATCGACACCGCGGGCATCCGTCGCCGCAAGACCATCAGCGACTCGGTCGAGTTCTACGGGCAGTCGCGCGCGATGCGGGCCATCCGCCGCGCCGACGTCGCGCTCCTGCTGCTCGACGCGACGCGCGAGGTCGGCCGCATCGACCGCGAGATCGCGGGCTCCATCGTCGAGAGCGCCGTGCCGGTGGTCATCGTCGTGACCAAGTGGGACCTCGCGCGCGGCCACGCGGACGCCGACGCCTACGAGACCTACCTGCGCGGCGTCATGCCCGGCCTCGCGTTCGCGCCCATCACGCTCGTCTCGGCGCTCGAGGACGTGAACGTCGACGCGACGCTCGCCCTCGCCGCCGAGCTCCACGACCAGGCCGGCGTCCGCGTCTCGACGGGCGAGCTCAACCGCGTGCTGCGGCGCGCGTACCAGACGCGCAAGCCGCGCCCCGACCGCGGGCGCATCGGCAAGATCTACTACGCCTCGCAGGTCGCGACGAACCCGCCGACGATCGTCGTGTTCGTGAACCAGCCGGACCTCTTCGAGGACAGCTGGCGGCGCTTCCTGGTCCGCCGGCTCCAGGAGGAGCTGCCGTACGGCGAGATCCCCGTGCTCGTGCGTTTCCAGCAGCGGGGCCCGGCGCGGACCTGACGCACCGGGGACTCCGCAGCGGTGAAACGCCCCGGGGCGGCCGGTAGACTCGCTCGCCATGTCGCCCCCGCCCCTCCGCCTCCTCGCCCTCGCCGTCCTCGTGCCGGTGCTCGGTGCCTGCGCGTCCGTGCAGCACCGCTGGGCCGAGGTCACGATCCACGAGCTCAGCTACCAGAACATCTACTCCTCCGTGCTCGACATGCTCGAGCTCGAGGGCTTCGGCGTGAGCCGCCGGCTGCCCGACGAGGGCCGCATCGAGACCGAGTGGTTCACGGGCGACTCGCGGCGCGAGTTCCGCGGCCCGTCGCGCCGACGGGTGCACGTCGAGATCAGGCGCAAGGAACGGGACGACGGGTACGTCGTCCGCATGCGCGTGCAGGAGCAGGTCGTGCCCAAGGGCGGCACGCTCGGCGGCGGCCAGCGCTTCCGCGAGTCCGACTGGGAGGACTTCCCGGACAGCTTCGAGGACGCCGAGTACATGGCCGCCAAGCTGCGCGCGCTCCTGAGCAAGTACACCGGACCGAGGAGCGTCTCGGTCGAGACGGAGGGCGCCGGCCCGTGAACCGCAGCCAGAGGGACGCGCTCGTCGCGGCCGTGCGTCTCGTCGTCGTCGTCGTGCTGCTCGTCGTGTCGCTGAGCTGGTGGCTGCTCCAGAAGGCGCCCGACTACCGCGTCGACCAGCGTCTCCGGCTCGAGCCGGCCAACGAGGTCGAGCGCACGCTGGGCGCGGTCATCCTCGACTACGAGGGCCGCGAGGCGTGGCGCATCCCCGCGGGCAAGGTGGCGCGCTTCCGCGTCGTCGTCCCGGGCGACGGCGCGCACGTCCGCTTCCACGAGGGCTTCCTCCAGGGGCTGCCGGCGCTCGCCGTGCGCATGATCCGCGCCGACGGCGAGCGCGTGGAGATCGACACCTTCGACGGCTCGGAGGCCGCGTGGCGCGAGCACCGCCTCGAGCTGCCCGTCGAGGCCAACGAGGAGGTGGACATCGAGTTCGCCGCGCTCGACGGCCGCGGGCGACCGGGGCTCGGCGTCATGCTCGTCGCGGACGTCGTCCTCGAGTCGGAGGGGCGGCCCATCGACGAGACGGAGAACCCGGTCATCGCGCGGGCCGTCGGCGTCGACCTGCTCGCGGACGCCGCGCTCGACAAGGTGCGCGCGCCCGCGACCTTCGAGTCCGCCGTGGCCGAGATGCCCGGCCCGACCTGCCTGCCGCTCGAGAGCGGCATCGCGCGCACGCTCCAGGTCGACCAGGTGCCGCCGGGCGCCGAGCTCTCCATCGTGCTCCACGTCGCGCGTCTCGGCGCCGGCGAACCGACGGGCTCCGCGCAGGTGCTCGTCTCCGCCGACGAGCTCGTGCTCGCGAACGTCCCGGTCAAGCACCTCGCGCAGCCCGAGGGCGACATGCCGCCGGCGCGCGAGCTGCTCGTGAAGGCCGACCTCTTCCACTGGGTGGGGCGGTCCCTGTCGCTCCAGCTCGAGCTCCAGGGCGGCAACGGGTTGTTCGTGGGCGTGCGCGAGGTCGTCGTGCGGCAGCCGCAGGGCCGTCCGCGCCGGCCGTTCGACGAGGAGACCGGGCTCAACACGCTGCTCGTCATCGTCGACGGGTTGCGCCCCGATCGGCTCGGCTTCAACGGCTACGAGCCGGCGCACACGCCCGTCATCGACGGGCTCGCGCGCTCGGGCCTCCGCTACGAGAACCTCGTCGCGCCGAGCTCGTGGGCGCTCCCGAACGTCGCGACGCTGCTCACCGGCGTGCACCCGCTCGCGCACGGCCTCGGCCTCCGCCCGCAGCGCGTGCTCTCGCCGCGCATCGGCACGCTCGCGGAGTCCGCGAGCTGGGCCGGCTTCACGACCGCCTGCTTCACGAGCTCCGCGGTCATCAGCGACCAGACCGGCCTCGACCGCGGCTACGAGACGCTCTTCGGCGGGCCCGTGTCGCCCGTGTCGCTCGTCGAGCGCGCCATCGACTGGCTGCCCGAGGCGTCGCAGTTCGAGTGGTTCCTCACGCTGCACTTCGACCACCCGACCGCGCCGCACGAGCCGCTCAAGGAGGACCTCGTCGAGGTCTCGCAGCGCGCCGACCCGGACCTCGTGGAGCGGCTGCGCGCGCTCGACTCGCGGCCCGGCGCCGCGGAGGGCGTCGCCATGGAGGTCGGTCCGCTCGCGGACGCGGAGGTCGCCGGCGTCGACCGCGCGCTCGGCATGTTCCTCGACGAGCTCGAGCGCCGCGGCCTCCGCGAGCGCACGCTCGTCGTCGTCGTCGGCTCGCACGGGCAGGAGTTCTACGAGCACCTCGGACGCGGCCAGGGCCAGACGCTCTGGGACGAGGTCGTGCGCGTGCCGCTCGTCGCGGCGGGGCCCGGCGTGTCGCGCCTCAGCACGCCGCCGATCGTCGAGCGCGAGATGATCCAGATGACGGACGTCACGCAGCTCGTGGGCCAGCTCGGGCGCGTCATGACCGCGGACCACCTGCCGGGTCGCGTGCCGCCGCCGCTGGGGCCCAGCGACTCGACGCAGGTGGCGCACTCGATCGTGTTCCCGTACCAGGGCGTGACGCTCGCGGAGCTCCAGGCGAGCCGCCGCGAGGGCGTCGTGCTGCTCACGGACCGCGCGCGCGACGCGACGCAGCTGCTCGACCTCGCGCCCGGCCCGGGACAGGAGCGGGACCTGCTCGCGCCGCCCGCGCAGACGACCTGGGTCGAGGAGGCGCGCGCCCTCGAGGACGCTTTCGCCGACTGGTACCGCACGACGATCCTCGGCTCGGCCGCGCGTCCCGTGCGCTGGGTGCGATGACCGCGGGCGGCGACGGCGCGGCCGTCCTCGCCTTCGACGTCGGGGGGACGAACCTCCGGGGCGCCCTGCTCGACGCGGACGGCGCGCTCCTGCGGCGCGACGTCGTGCCGACGCCGCGCACGTCGCCCGGCGCGCTCGCCGACGCGCTCGTCGACCTCGGGCGCCGGCTCGCGACGGACGGCCCGCGCCCCGGCGCCGGCGCCGTCGCCATGGCGGGCACGGTCGACAAGGCGGCGGGCCTCGTCCGCTCCTGGCCGACGACCGGCTTCACCGACTTCGACGCGACGGGCGGGCTCGCCGACGCGCTCGGCATCCCCGTCACGCTCGTGAACGACGTGAACGCCGCGGCGCTCGGCGAGGCGGAGGCCGCGGGCCTCGACGACCTCGCGGCGGTCTTCCTCGGCACGGGCGTCGGGACGGGCTTCGTCGAGGGCGGCCGGCTCGTCGAGGGGCGGCGCGGCATGGCGGGGGAGGGCGGGCACGTCCCGTTCCGGCCCGGCGTGCCGTGTCCCGCGGGCTGCGACGGCTGCGTCGAGGCGTACCTCGGCGGCGACGCGCTCGCGCGACGCGCGGGGGCCGTCGGCGCCCCGACCGGCACGGCGGCTCTCCTCGATGCGTGGCGCGCGGGCGAGCCGGCGGCGGTCGCGCTGCTCGACGACGCGCTCGCGGCGCTCGAGGCGCTCGTCATCACGATCGTCCACCTGTTCGACCCGGAGCGCATCGTGCTCGGCGGCGGGGTCGGCCGGCGGTGCCCGGAGATGCTCGAGACGGCGCGCCGGACGGTGGCCACGCTCCCGCTGGGCCGCGGCCGCCGGGACCTGCCCGTGGAGCCCGCGCGCCTCGGCGACGAGGCCGGGCTGCTCGGGGCGGGGCGCCGCGCCCGGGACCTCCTCGCCGGGGGCTGAGCGGCCCTGGGGCCCGCGGGACCGGCGGGCGCGGGCCGCCGCGGCCGGACCGCCGTTCCGCGGACGCGCCGGGAAGTTCATCGGGGAGGGCCCGGCAGGTATGCTGCCGCGTTTCGCGCGGGCCTCACGAAACCCCCCGCGGCCCGCTCCCGCCCTCGCCCCACGCCCCGCCCTGTCCCGAGCGATGCACCCGCTGCGAGACGCCTTCCGCCTGCCGCAGGTCGTGGTCCGCTACCACGAGCTGCTCACGGCCTTCGTCCGCCGGGAGCTCCGGGCCCGCATCGAGGGCTCCATGCTGGGCCGGGTCTGGCCGGTGGTCCAGCCGGCGGTGCTCTTCGCCATCTACTACCTGGTCTTCGCGCGCATCCTGAAGATCGGGTTCAGCGACGAGCTCGCGCCGCACGGCCCGGAGGGGGAGGGCTGGCGCTCCACCTTCTATCTCATCACCGGCATCCTGCCCTGGACGGTGCTCGCCGAGAGCCTGTCGCGCGGCACGGGGGTGGTGCTCGAGAACGCGAACCTCGTCAAGAAGATCGCGTTCCCCAGCGAGCTGCTGCCCATGTACACGGTGGTCGTGAACCACGTGTACTTCCTCATCGGGTACGTGCTGCTCGTGGTCATGGAGTGGATCGTCAACGGGAGCCTGCCCGTGGCGCTCGTCTGGCTGCCGGCGATCCTCGTCGTGCAGTTCCTGTTCATCAGCGGCATCTCGATGTTCCTGGCCGCGGCGAACATCTTCGTGCGCGACGTCGCGCAGCTCGTCCCCGTGGCGGTCACGTTCTGGATGTTCACGACGCCGGTGTTCTACGACCTCAACGCGGTCGAGAACGCGAAGGCCATGGAGGTCGAGAGCCTCCAGCTCCAGATCGCCGGCGCGCAGCAGCAGCTCGAGGAGCTGCCGCTCGGCGACCCCGCGCGGCCGAGACCTGAGGACGTCGCGCGCGTCGAGGCGACCCTCGACGAGAGCGAGCACGCGCTCCGCGACCTGAAGCGCATCAACGGGCTCATGGAGGCCAACCCCATGGCCGCCATGCTCGAGCTGCACCGCTCCATCTGGACCTACGGCGACCGGCCGCTCGACCGCGGGCAGCTCGGCCGCATGGCCGCGCTCGCGCTCGCGGTCCAGGTGCTGGGCTACGCGTTCTTCCTGCGCTGCAAGGGCCGGTTCTCGGACGAGGTGTGATGACGGAACACGCGATCGTCGTCGAGGACCTCGTGAAGGAGTACCGGATGTACAACGGCTCCTTCGACCGCCTCAAGGAGGCGCTGTCCTTCGGGAAGAAGACCTTCCACACGGCGCACCGCGCGCTGGACGGCGTGAGCTTCAAGGTGCCCAAGGGCAAGGCGCTGGGCATCATCGGCGAGAACGGCGCGGGCAAGTCGACGCTGCTCAAGGTGCTCGCGGGCACGTCCATGGCGACGGGCGGCAAGCACGTGGTGCACGGCAAGGTCGCGAGCCTGCTCGAGCTGGGCACGGGCTTCCACAGCGAGTTCAGCGGGCGCGCGAACATCTACCTCGCGGCGCAGGTGCTGGGCTTCTCGCTCGACGAGGTGAAGGGCCGCATCGACGAGATCGTCGACTTCGCGGAGCTGGGCGCCTACATCGACCAGCCCGTGCGCACGTACAGCTCGGGCATGGTCATGCGGCTCGGGTTCAGCGTCGCCACGGCCATCGACCCCGACGTGCTCATCATCGACGAGATCCTCGCGGTGGGGGACCTGTACTTCCAGAAGAAGTGCGTCGACCGCATCTTCGAGTTCCGCAACTCGGGCAAGACGATCCTCTTCTGCAGCCACTCGCTCTACGACGTCCGCCAGATCTGCGACGAGGTCATCTGGATCAAGGACGCGAAGGTCGAGATGCAGGGGCCGCCGCAGGACGTCACGGTGGCGTACGCGAACTTCGAGCGCTCGCTGTCCGCGGACGAGTCCGCCCTCTCGATGGGCAAGGACCGCCTCGAGGGCGAGGGCCGCCCGCTCGTCGACGAGATCCGGCTGCTGCGCGTCGACGACGGCGTCGAGACGCTCGTCGAGGGGCCCATCGTCCCGGGCGTGGACGTCGTCGTGGAGATGGACTTCACGCTCTACAACGACTACCAGCCGGTGCACGTCGGCGTCGGCTTCTTCCGCAACGACAACATCCTCGTCATCTCGCTCTTCTCGCACATGGACGGCGTCGTGGCCGTCATCGAGCCCGGGAAGTACCGCTGCCGGCTGAGCATCCCGCGCTTCCCGCTCGCGAGCGGCGAGTTCAACGTGGTCGGGTACCTCATCGACGAGACCTTCGTCCACGCGTACGACACGCGCACGATCGACCAGCCGCTCATCGTGCTGAACCCCGAGAACATCCCCGGCATGGTGGCCTGTCAGCACCGGTTCACCGTCGACTGTCTGGAGCCCGCGCAATGACCGACACGCCCCTCATCACCGTGCTCATCGTGAACTGGAGGTCCGGCGCAATGACGCGCGGCCTCGTCGCGAACGTGCGGCGTCAGCGGCTGCCGGGCCTGGAGGCGGGCGAGGGCATCGACTTCGTCGTCGTCGACAACGCGTCGGGGCCGGACGAGGAGCCGCACCTCGAGGCGCTCGAGCAGGACCCGGGCGTCAAGGTCATCCGGAGCGAGCAGAACTCCGGCTACGCGAGCGGCATGAACCTCGCGGCCGAGCACGCGACCGGGCGCTTCGTCCTCGTGAGCAACCCCGACGTCATGCTCTTCCGCGGCATGCTCGCGCGCATGCTCGAGCACCTCGAGGAGCACCCGCGGTGCGGGCTCGTGGGGCCGAAGAGCTTCCTCGACCCGCAGCGGTTCTTCCAGCTGCCGCCCAACGAGAAGCCGTCGCTGTGCGGGCTGCTCTCGGAGACGCTCGCGCGCGCGTTCCCCGGCGCCGGCGAGCGTCACGCGCGCGCCCGCACGCGGCGCGCCGTCGAGCAGTGGACGGCGACGGCCGGCGTGCCCGTCACGCAGGTCTCCGGCGCGTCCTTCCTCATGACGCGCGAGCTCGCCCTCGAGCTCGGGCCGTTCGACACGCGCTACCCGTTCTACTTCGAGGACGCCGACCTCTGCCTGCGGCTGCACCGCAAGGGCTTCACGACGGACTACTGCCCGCAGGCCGAGCTCTGCCACTTCTTCAACCGCAGCGCGGGGCAGGACCCCGAGGCGGCCATGTCGCGCTACGCGGTGTCGCGTCGGCTCTTCTTCAAGGCGCGCTACGGGCTGCTCGGCTCGTGGGTGGCGAACCTGCTGCTGTCGAGCGGCTCGCACACCTCGGGCCGCGGGCACGAGTTCAGCAAGGTCGAGGAGCTCGGCAGCTTCGAGTCGGCGCCGGTGCTCGACGTGCCGGGCCACGGCGCGTACGTCGCCGAGCTGGCCGTCGACCCGGGCTTCGTGTTCGCCGCCGGTCGCCTCGACGTGACGCGCCGCTTCCGCATCCCGGACGTCGTCTGGGAGGGCCTCGTCGAGGCGAAGTACTACGTCCGCTTCCTCGAGCGCCGCTCGTACACCGTGCTGCGCACGGTGTGCATGGAGAAGGTGGGGGCGCCGAAGCCCGTCACCGCCGAGACCGCCGCGGCCGAGCTCGTGCACGCATGACGGACGGGCCAGGGCACCGTCCGACCCTCTCCATCGTGGTGTTGAGCTGGAACACCAAGGGTCTGCTGCGCGCCTGCCTCAACTCGCTGAAGCCGCTGCGCGACGAGCTGGACCTCGAGGTCATCGTCGTCGACAACGCGAGCGACGACGGCAGCGCCGACATGGTCGCCGCGCGCTTCCCGTGGATCACGCTCGTGCGCAACGAGCGGAACGACGGGTACGCCATCGGCAACAACCTCGGCGCGAGCCGGGCGACGGGCCGCTACCTGCTCCTGCTCAACAGCGACACGGCGGTGGGGCCGGGCGTGCTCACGTTCCTCGTCGACTTCCTCGAGCAGCACCCGCAACACGGGGCCTGCGCGCCGCGGCTCGTCTGCGAGGACGGGACGATCCAGCGCTCGTGCAAGACGTTCCCCGACCTCTGGACGGCCGTCTTCTACGACACCTGGTTCGACAAGAAGTTCCCCGGCAACAAGACCATCCCGAAGTACATGATGGCCGGGTTCGACCACACGACGAGCCGGGACGTCGACCAGCCGCCGGGCGCCGCCTTCCTGATCCGCAAGGACCTGTGGGACGAGCTCGGCGGGTTCGACCCGGAGCTCTGGCTCTTCTTCAACGACGTCGACCTCTGCAAGCGCCTGCACGAGGCCGGCTGGAAGGTCGCGTACATCGCCGAGGTCGCGATCCTGCACCACGAGGGCAAGAGCACCTCGCAGCGGCCGGACTTCGGCGAGCTCTGGCACCGCAACCGGCTCAGCTACTACCGCAAGCACTTCGGGTGGCGCGGCAACCTCGTCGCCAAGTCCATGACGCTGCTGCGCGGCCTCCAGGAATGGCGGCGGCTCGTGCGCGAGCAGGCGCCGGCGCAGGCGAAGAAGGAGATGTGGGCGGCCGTCCGGAAGGTGGTGGCCGCGTGAGCAGCTGGAGCATCCGCCCGTTCGAGCCCGGCGACGAGGAGGCGTGCCTCGCGCTCTTCAACCGCGTGTTCGCCGCGGACAACCCGGACTTCACGCCGCGCGACCTCGACACCTGGCGGCACACCTACGAGCGCAACCCCTGCGGGCACAAGACGCTCGTCGGCGTCGACGCGGACGGCGGCATCGTCGCGAACTACAGCTCGTGCCCGGTGAAGATCCAGGTGCAGCGCCCCGGCGGCCTCGAGGAGCGCGTCGCCTGCCAGGTCGTCGACAGCTGCGTCGACATGGCGTACCGGCGGTCGCTGCGGAAGAACAGCCTCTTCATCACGATCGCGAACGAGTACCAGCGGGTCTTCTGCGACCCGACGCAGCCCGGCGGCAACGACTACATCTACGGGCTGCCCAACGAGAACCACTACCCGCTCGGCACGCGGCTGCTCGGCTACACGCCGGTGCACTGCCCGCTGCCCCGGCAGTACCGGGAGTTCGACGCGCGCTGGTCCGGCGAGCTCCAGGCGCGCGCCGGCGACGTCGTCGCCGAGGACGCGCCGTGGACCGAGCTGCCGCTCGTCGCGGAGATCGCCGCCCGGCACGCCGCGGCCATGCCGCTCGGCAACGTCCGCGACCTCCCGTACCTCGAGTGGCGCTACCGCGACTGGCCCGGGCGTCCCTACGGCCTCATCGTCGCGCGCCGCGGCGGCGAGCCGGTGGGGGCGGTCTTCTACCGCGTCGGCGTGCCGTGGGAGAAGAAGCCCGTCGCGGTCGTGCTCGACTGGATCGGCCCCGGCGACGACGAGCAGGTCGTCGCGGCGCTGCTCGCCCGCGTGGCGGCGAACGCGTGGGAGCGCGAGCACCCGCGCGTCGAGACCTGGGTCACGCCCGCCATGCCGCACGTCGCGACCCTGCGCAGCCTCGGGCTCGGCCAGGAGAACACGCAGTTCAACCTGTGCATGGTGCTCTTCAGCCGCGACTACGACATCCCGTGGGTGAAGCAGCACTGGTGGCTCACGGCGGGCGACACGGACATCTACTGATGGACCCGTTCACGATCCGCCGCTACCGCCCGGGGGACGAGGAGGCCGTCCTCGCGCTCTTCAACAAGGTGGTCACCGAGGACGACGCGGACTTCGCCGGCCGCTCCATGGCGACGTGGCGGCACCGCTACATCGACAACCCGCTCGGCTACCAGGTGCTCGTCGCCGAGGACGAGGCGGGGAACGTCATCGGCAATTACTCGGCGTGGGCGCTGCGCTGCTCCGTGCGCGGCGAGAAGCGCCTCTGCGCGCAGGCGGTCGACACGGTCGTCGACCGCGCGTGGCGCGGGTCGCTCCGCAAGAGCAGCGTCTTCGTGACGATCGGGCGCCGGTACCTGAAGGAGTTCTGCGACACCGACGCCGACGTGCACAACGAGTACGCGTACGGCCTGCCGAACAACCAGGCGTTCGGCGCCGGCACGCGCATCCTCGGCTACAAGCCCGTGCACTGCCCGATGCCCAAGCAGGTGATCGAGTTCGACGAGGCCTGGGTCGACGGGCTCGACGGGCGCGCCGGTTCGGTGAGCGTCACCGACGGCGACTGGTCGGAGCTGCCCGAGCTCGAGGCGCTCTTCCTCGCGACGCTCGACGAGGTGCCGCTCGGCCTGTGGCGCGACGCGACCTACCTCGGCTGGCGCTACCGCGACTGGCCCGACGTCGACTACCGCGTGGCGCTCGCCCGCCGCGGCGGGCAGCTCGTGGGCGCCGTCGTCTACAGCCTGGGCTGGTTCGGCCACCCGATCGTCCCGCTGGTCGACTGGATCGGCCCCGGCGGCGACGAGGAGGCCGTCGCCGCCCTCCTGGCCCACGTGGGCCGCATCACCCTGGCCGAGGGCGGTCGCCGCCTCGAGACCTGGGTGACCCCGAACATGCCGCAGCTCGGCACGCTGCGGCGCTGCGGGTTCTCCGAGGAGGAGAGCCCGTTCAACCTCTGCATCATGGTGTACAGCCGCGACTTCGACCTCGACTGGTCCAAGGCGCACTGGTTCTTCACCATGGGGGACTCGGACATCTACTGACCCGGAGTCGTCGTGAGCGCCAACAAGGGCATCCTCGGCAAGATCCAGGAGTACTCGATCCCGCTCATCGCGGGCGTGTTCGCCGCGCTGTTCGCCGCGAACTCCGCCCCCGAGTGGTACCACCACGTGGTCCACGGGACGATGCTCCCGGGCTCGATCCTGGGTCACGAGATCACGCTTCACTTCGTGATCAACGACCTCTTCATGGTGCTCTTCTTCGGCATCGCCGCGAAGGAGATCACGGACGCCATCCTGCCGGGCGGCTCGCTCAACCCGCCGTCCAAGGCCATCAACCCGCTGCTCGGCACGCTGGGCGGCGTCGTCGGGCCGGTGGGCGTGTTCTTCCTCCTCGTGCACATGCTCTTCGACGGGGAGCCGAACTACGCGGAGGTCGCGAACGGCTGGGGCGTGCCGACGGCGACGGACATCGCGCTCGCGTGGCTCGTCGCGCGGCTCGTGTTCGGGGCGAAGCACCCGGCCGTGAACTTCCTGCTGCTGCTCGCCGTCGCGGACGACGCGATCGGGCTCGGCATCATCGCGGTCTTCTACCCGGACCCGGCGCACCTGCCCGCGCCCGTCATGCTGCTCTTCACGCTGGGCGGCATGGTCGCGTCGCTCGTCATGCGCAAGCAGGGGGTCCGGAGCTGGGTGCCCTACGTCGTCATCGGCGGCGGCCTGAGCTGGCTCGGCCTCATCCTCGCGCACCTGCACCCGGCGCTCGCGCTCGTGTTCATCGTGCCGTTCCTGCCGGCCGAGCGCGTGCAGATGGGCCTCATCGCCGAGGAGGAGGACGTCGGCGCGACGACCGCGATCGGGCACGGGCACAGCCCGCTCGAGGCGTTCGAGCACTTCTTCAAGGCCTTCGTCGACTACGGCCTCTTCTTCTTCGCCTTCGCGAACGCGGGCGTCGCCTTCGCGAACATGGGCGCGCTCACGTGGATCATCCTCGCGTCGCTCGTCGTCGGGAAGACGGTGGGCATCTTCCTCATGTCGTTCCTCGGCAAGCTCGTGGGCTTCCCGCTGCCGAGCGGCATGGACCTCAAGGCGCTCACGGTCGCCGGCCTCGTCGCGGGGCTCGGCCTCACGGTCGCGCTCTTCGTCGCGGGCGAGGCGTACCCGTCCGAGGCGCTCCAGGGCGAGGCCAAGATGGGCGCGCTCTTCTCCGGCGCGGTCTTCGTGCTCGCGATCGTCGTGGGCAAGGTCCTGCGCATCGAGAAGGTCACGGAGTAGGGGGCCGGTGTCCGCGGACGAGGCGCCCCGGCCGATCGACACGCCGCCGCTCCCGCGGACGACCGCCGAGCCGCCGGTGCGCGGCCGGGTGCTCGTGCTCGCGCCGCACCCCGACGACGAGACGGTGGGGCTCGGCGGGACGCTCGCGCTGCATGTCCGCGCCGGCGACCCGGTGCACGTCGTCTTCGCGACGACCGGCGTGCACGGCGACCCGGACAAGCGGCACGACCCCGCGGAGTACGTCGAGCTGCGCCGCCGGGAGGCGCGCGCCGCCGCCGAGCTGCTCGGACTCAACGAGACCGTCTTCTGGGACTTCCCGGACAGCATGGTCGTCACGACGCAGGACCTCGCCCACGTGACGAACATGCTGCGCGAGCAGTACGCGCGCGTGCGGCCGGACATCGTCTACGCGCCGCACGTCGACGAGGCGCACAGCGACCACCACGTCATCGGCCGCGCGGCGCTCGACGCCCACGCCGCCGCGGGCCGCGGCGTCCCGCTGCTCGGCTACGAGGTCTGGACGCCCGTCGCGCCCGACCTGCTCGTCGACGTGACGCCGGTCTACGAGCTCAAGCGTCGCGCGATCGCGTGCTACGCGAGCCAGCTCGAGCACTCGGACATCCTCGGCGCGACGGAGGGCATGAACCGCTACCGCGCGGTGCTGCTGCCCGGAGCGTCGGCCGACGGGACCTCCCGGGCCGAGGCCTTCCTGGAGCTCCTGTGAGGATCGTGCACCTCGTGCACCACTACCCGCCCGAGTTCCGCGGCGGGACGGAGGCGTGCGTGGAGTCCCTCGCGGCGGCGCAGCTCGCGCGCGGCGACGAGCCGCTCGTCGTCGCGGGCTCGGACGAGCGCAGCGGGCGCGGCGAGGTCCTGCGCGAGGAGGTCGACTCGGTGCCCGTGTGGCGCGTGCGCCGGACGCCCGCCGAGAACTACTCCGTCGACGCGCGGCTGCCGCGGGTCCGCGCCGTCGTGCTGCGCCTGCTCGAGGAGGCCATGCCGGCGGTCGTGCACCTGCACCACACGCTCAACCTCTCCGCCGACCTCGCGTCGGCCGTGCGCGACGCGGGCTTCCCGGTCGTCGCGACGCTCCACGACTACACGCTCGTGTGCGCGCGCTTCTTCCTCGTGCGTCCCGACGGCGCGTCCTGCGCCGGGCACTTCCCGCTGCCCTCCGCGCGCTGCCGCCCGTGCGTGCTGCCCGACTTCCCCGGCGGCGAGGAGCAGCTCGACCACGAGCTGCGCGACAAGACGGCCCTCGCGCCCCGCGAGGCGGCGGCGCTCTACCGTGAGCGCGGACGGCTGGTCGAGGCCCACTTCCACGATCTCTCGGCGGCCCAACAGTGCTACCAGGCCGCCCTCAAGGTGACGCCCCGCGACCTCGCGGTGCTCCGGG
>JAUIEF010000280.1 GCA_030428785.1 bacterium | reverse complement strand
CGAACCGCCCGGTGCCGGTCCGGCTCACGCGCGGTCGGCGGGCCCCGCGCGCGAGCGGACCGGCCCGACGCCGACCGATCCCGGATATCGTGGGCGGCTTGCTCCGACTCGCCCGACGCCGTCCCGCTCCCCCGTGCCCGCGCCGCCGCCGCGGGCCCGGCGTGTCGCCCCGCCGTCGACGCGTGACCCTCCGCGCGCTCCTCCCCGCAGGCCTCGTCGCGCTGCTCCTCGCGTGCGGCGACGACGACGCGCCGCGCTCCGGCACCGCGCGCATGGCCGAGCGCCTCACCGCGCTGGCGGGCGAAGCCGCGCGCGAGAACATCTACGCGAACGACGTGCGCGCCGCCGCGCTGCGCCGCGAGGTCGAGGCCGCGGGCGGTGACGACGCGCCGTTCACGCTGCGCGCCGAGCTCGCGGAGGAGCTGCTCTACGCGGGCGAGTCCGAGGAGGCCGCGGCGCTGTTCCGGGGCGTCATGGACGAGATCGACGAGCGCGGCATGCGCCTCCCCGCCGAGGTGCGCGACCGCCTCGAGCTGCAGCTCGCCCTCGCGTGGCTGCGCGTCGGCGAGCAGCAGAACTGCCTCGAGCACCACACCGTCGACTCGTGCCTGCTGCCGATCCGCGGCGGCGGCGTGCACGTCGAGCGCGAGGGCAGCGAGGAGGCCCTCGCCGTCCTCGGCGCGCGATTGACGCGCGACGCGAAGGACTGGACGTCGCTCTGGCTCTACAACGTCGCGGCCATGACGCTCGGCCGCTGGCCGGACGAGGTGCCGGAGGCGTGGCTCGTCCCCGAGCAGGCGTTCGCGAGCGAGGTCGACATCGGCCGGTTCGAGGACCGGGCGCGCGAGGCCGGCCTCGACGTCGTGGGCCTCGCGGGCGGCGTCGTCACCGAGGACCTCGACGGCGACGGGCTGCTCGACCTGCTCGTGAGCTCGTGGGGTCTCGAGGACCCGCTGCGCTTCCTGCGCAACACGGGCGACGGCCGCTGGGAGGACGCGACCGCCGCCGCCGGGCTCGACGGCCTCACGGGCGGCCTCAACATGGTGCACGCCGACCCCGACAACGACGGCGACGCGGACGTCCTCGTGCTGCGCGGCGCGTGGGTCGAGCGCGGCGGCGGCCACCCGAACAGCCTGCTGCGCAACGACGGCCGCGCGCGCTTCGACGACGCCACCGAGGAGCTCGGCCTGCTGAGCTTCCACCCGACGCAGACCGCCGCCTGGGGCGACTACGACGACGACGGCCGGCTCGACCTCTTCATCGGGAACGAGACCGGCCCGCACGAGACGCACCCCTGCGAGCTCTTCCGCAACGGCGACGACGGACGGTTCGAGGACGTCGCCGCCGCGAGCGGCCTCGCCCTCACCGGCTACGTCAAGGGCGCCGGCTGGGGCGACTACGACAACGACGGCGACCTCGACCTGTACGTCTCACGCATCGACGGCGGCAACCACCTCATGCGCAACGACGGCCCCGGGCTCGGCGGCTGGGTGTTCCGCGACGTCGCGGACCGCGCCGGCGTGCGCGAGCCGAAGCGCAGCTTCCCCACCTGGTGGTTCGACGTCGACAACGACGGGTGGCTCGACCTCTTCGTCGCGGGCTTCCGCTACGGACAGACCGGGTGGCTCGCCAAGGACTACCTCGGGCGCAAGAACGCCGGCGAGAAGTCCCGCCTGTACAGGAACGCGCGCGACGGCACCTTCGAGGACGTGAGCGCGGAGGCCGGGCTGGAGCGCGTGCTCCCGGCGATGGGCGCGAACTTCGGCGATCTCGACAACGACGGCCGGCTCGACATGTACCTCGCGACGGGCGAGCCCGACTACGCGGCGCTCTTCCCGAACCGCGCGTTCCGCAACGACCGCGGCCGGCGGTTCCAGGACGTGACGACCGCCGCCGGCATGGGGCACGTGCAGAAGGGACACGGCGTCGCGTTCGCCGACCTCGACGACGACGGCGACCAGGACGTCTACGCCGTCATGGGCGGCGCGTACAGCGGCGACGTGTTCACGAACGTGCTCTTCGAGAACCCGGGGCACGGACACCGCTGGATCACGCTGCACCTCGAGGGGCGCGAGGCGAACCGCGCGGCGATCGGTGCGCGGGTCCGCGTGCGCATCGCGGAGCCCGACGGCGAGCGCGACGTGCACGTCGTGGTCGGCACGGGCGGCAGCTTCGGCAGCAGCTCGCTCCGGCAGGAGATCGGCCTGGGCGACGCGACGCGCGTCGTCGAGCTCGAGGTGCGCTGGCCCGGGTCCGGCCGCGTGCAGACCTGGACGGACCTCCCGCTCGACGCGGCGCTGCGCGTCGTCGAGGGCGAGGACGCCGTGCGCGTCGCGGAGCCGGACGGCTAGCGGCCCCCGACGAGAGGACGTGCCCGCCGCGGCGGTCTTCCCCGGCCGCGGCGACGGGCACGCGCCAACGAACTCCCTCTCTCGACTCCCTCTTCTCGATGTGCGGCGGGCGCGGGCCGCGGTCGTCGGGTCGCCGACGGAAGGCCCCTTCGGCGGCCGGCGCGGCCGCGCCCGTGCCGGAACGGCGGTTCCCCGCGGCGCCGGAAGCCGGAGCAGGTCGGCCGGCTCGTTGCGGAACCCATCGCCGACGCGCACCTCCCAATGCTCGACGGCGGTCGATCCGGCCGACCTGCCCCGACCTGCAAACGACAGGCGCCCGGGGATTCCCAACCCCGATCCCGGATTTTTTCACCCGGGAACCCCGCCCCCGCCGGACCCGCGCGCGGCGACGCCTGTAGAATCGGCTCCGGTCGGGTCAGCGACCCCCGGGCCGAGCCCGGGATCCCGGCCGTCCCTCCGTACATCGAGTCCCAGGGATGGATGCCGTGTCGGGCGAGCCGCAGACCATCACCCGCCTGCTCGACGACGTGCGCTCGGGCGGGACCCGGGCGGGCGACTCGCTCCTCGACTTCGTCTACGGCGAGCTCGGCGCCCTCGCGCGCGTCCACCTGGCCCGGACGGGCGAGGCCGGGCACACGCTCCAGCCGACGGCGCTCGTCCACGAGGCCTGGCTCAAGATCGCGACGCACCTCGAGGGCCTCCGCGACCGGCAGCACTTCTTCGCCGTCGCGAGCCGCGCCATGCGACACGTGCTCACCGACCACGCCAAGGCCCGCGCCCGCCGCAAGCGGGACGACGGCGGCCTGCGCGTCGTCCTCCACGAGGGCCTCGTCGACGGACACGGGCGCGACGAGATCGACCTCGTCGACCTGGACGACTCGCTCCGCAAGCTCGCGCGCCTCGATCCGCGGCACGCGCGGGTCGTCGAGCTGCGCATCTTCGGCGGCCTGACCATCGCGGAGACCGCGCGCGAGCTGTCCGTCTCGCACACCACGGTCGAGCACGACTGGTTCACGGCCAAGGCCTGGCTGCGGCGAGAGCTGGCCCCGTCGTCATGACCGGGCCGCCGGACGGCACGACGCCCCGACCCGACGACGAGGCAGGCGACGACGGCTCCGCCGCGCGCTACGCCCGGCTCCACGCGATCCTCTCGGAGGCCCGCGGCCTCGAGGGCGACGCGCTCCACGCCCTGCTCGACGCGCGCTGCGGCGACGACGACGCCCTGCGCGCCGAGGTCCTCGAGCTGCTCGACGCGGGGCGCGCCCGCTCGCGCGACGCCTTCGACGAGGAGCGCATCGGCCACGTCCGCGCGGCGCTCGAGTCGGTCGCCGACGGCGCGGCGCCGACCTGGGTGCCGGACGTCGTCGGCGACTACCGCATCGTGCGGCCGCTCGGGCAGGGCGGCATGGGCGTCGTGTACGAGGCGGAGCAGACGTCACCGCGCCGGCGCGTCGCGCTCAAGCTGCTCCACCCGATGCTCGCGACGCCGGAGCGCATGAAGCGCTTCGAGCAGGAGGCCGCGCTGCTCGGACGGCTGCGCCACCCGGGCATCGCGACGATCCACGAGGCGGGCACCTTCGACGTGGGCCGCGGGCCGCAGCCGTTCTTCGCGATGGAGCTCGTGGACGGTGTCGACATCCGCGAGCACTGCGCGCGCGAGGAGCTGTCGCGCCGGGAGCGGCTCGCGCTCCTCGCGGAGGTCGCCGACGCCGCGCACGCCGCGCACGAGGCCGGCGTCGTGCACCGCGACCTCAAGCCGGCGAACATCCTCGTCGACGCGGGCGGACGGCCGCGCATCCTGGACTTCGGCATCGCGCGCACGAGCGGGCCGTCGGCGACGCTCTCCACGCTCGTGACGGACGCGGGGCAGCTCGTCGGGACGCTCGCGTACATGGCGCCGGAGCAGGTCACGCGCAACGACGACGCCGTCTCCCGCCAGCTCGACGTCTACGCGCTGGGCGTCCTCGGCTACGAGCTGCTCGTGGGGCGCCTGCCGCACGACCTCGAGGGCCTGTCGATCTCGCGCACCGTGCACGTGCTCACGACGCGCGAGCCGCCGCGCGCGGGGGCGTTCGACCCGTCGCTGCGCGGCGACGTCGAGGTCGTCATCGGCAAGGCGATGGAGAGCGACCGCGACCGTCGCTACGCCACCGCCGCCGACCTCGCCGCGGACATCCGGCGGCACCTCGCCGACGAGCCGGTGCTCGCGCGGGCGCCGGGGCCGGTCTACCGCGCGCGCAAGCTGGCGCGCCGGCACCGCGGCCTCGTCGCGGGGCTCGCGGTCGCCGCCGTCGTGGCGGCCGTCGGCGGCGCCGCCGCGTGGAGCGCGCGGGGGGACGCCGCCGCGCGCGCGCGCGAGCTCGACCGGGCGCTCTACCGCTCGTCGCTCGCCGACGCGTCGCGCGCCCTCGACCAGGGCGAGTTCGTCGCGGCGGCCGCCGC
>JAUIEF010000040.1 GCA_030428785.1 bacterium | reverse complement strand
CCGCCTCGACGCGGAGGGCGCCGCCTTCCGCGTGCGCGACGACGCGCGCGGCCTCGCGCTCCCGCTCGCCACGCGCCTCGTCGGCCGGCACAACGTGTCGAACGCGCTCGCCGCCGCCGGCGCCGCCTTCGCGCTCGGCGTGTCGCCCGCCGCCGTGCGCACGGGGCTCGAGAGCATGGCCTGCGTGCCCGGGCGCCTGCAGCCCGTGGAGTGCGGTCAGGACTTCCGCGTGCTCGTCGACTACGCGCACACGCCCGACGCGCTCGACAAGGTGCTGTCCCAGCTGCGTCCGCTCGCGAAGGGGCGGCTCTCCGTCGTCTTCGGCTGCGGCGGCGACCGCGACACCGGCAAGCGTCCGCTCATGGGCGCCGCCGCCGCGCGCTGGGCCGACGACGTGTGGGTCACGTCCGACAACCCGCGCTCCGAGGACCCCGCCCGCATCCTCGAGGACATCCTCGCGGGCGTCCCGGAGGGCGGGGCGTGCACGCTGCGCTCCACGGTCGACCGGCGCGAGGCGATCCACGGCGCGTGCGCCGCGGCGCGCGGCGGCGACATCGTGCTCGTCGCGGGCAAGGGTCACGAGACGACGCAGACGGTGGGGGACCGGGTCCTGGAGTTCGACGACTGCCAGATCGTGCGGGAGGCGCTGTGGAAGCTCTGAACCTCGACTTCGTGTGCACCATGGTGGAAGGACGTCGCGTGGGGGGCGACGGCGACGTCGAGATCCGACGCGTCGTCACCGACAGCCGCCAGGTGCGGGAGGGAGACCTCTTCGTGTGCCTCGTCGGCGACCGCTTCGACGGCCACGACTACGCCGAGGCCGCGCTGCAGGCCGGCGCCGCCGCGGTGCTCGTCCACGAGGAGTCGCCGCCCGTCACGCCGGCGGTCGTCGTGCCGGACACGCTCGCCGCCTTCGGCCGCCTGGGCCGCGCCGTCCGCGTGCGCGCGCGTCGCGGCGCCGACCCGCTCGTCGTGGCGGTCACCGGCACGAACGGCAAGACCGGCACCAAGGACCTCGCGGCGGCCGCGCTCGCCGCCGACCGGAGCACCGTCGCGTCGCGCCAGAGCTTCAACAACGCGATCGGCGTCCCGATCACGCTGCTCGAGACGGACCCCGACACCGAGGCCGTCGTCGTCGAGGTGGGCACGAACGCGCCCGGCGAGATCGCGCAGCTCGCGTCGCTCGTGGAGCCCGAGGTCGCGGTCATCACGAACGTCAACGCGGGGCACCTCGAGGGGCTGCGTGACCTCGAGGGCGTGCTCCAGGAGAAGGGCTCGCTGCTCGACGGCCTCACCGGACGCCGCACGGCCGTGCTCAACCGCGACGACCCGAGCTTCGACGCGCTCCGCGAGCGCGCGCCCGGCGACGTCGTGACCTTCGGCTTCCACCCGTCCGCCGACCTCCACGCGCTCGACGTGCGCTGCATGGCGAACGGCACGCACTTCCGCGTGAGCGACGGGCGCACGGTGCAGCTCCGGCACATCGGCCGGCACTCCGTGCTCAACGCGCTCGCGGCGCTGGCCGTCGCGCGTGTCGCGGGCGTCGACCCGATGCGCGCCGCCGCCGCTCTGGCCGTCGTGCCGCCGCCGCCGGGGCGCCTCCAGGTGCGGAAGATCGGGCGCGTCACCGTGCTCGACGACACCTACAACGCGAATCCCGGCTCGCTCGCCGCCGCCGCCGCGACGCTCGAGGAGGTGGGGCTCGCCGGACGCCGCGTGTTCATCGTCGGGGACATGCTCGAGCTCGGCGAGACCGCGGCGCGTCTCCACCGCGCGGCGGGCCGCACCCTCGCCGGCGCGCAGCCCGAGCTGCTCGTCGCCGTGGGCCGGCACGCGCAGGATGTCGTCGATGGCGCCGTCGAGGCGGGCGTCGACGGCGAGCGCTGCGTCGCGTGCGCGGACCGCGCGTGCGTCGAGGACGTGCTGCGGCGGCACCTCGCGCCGGGCGATGTCGTCCTCGTAAAGGGGTCGCGCGGCATGGCGCTCGACGCGGTCGTGCGCGACCTCGGCGCCGAAGCCACCGCCGCGATGTCATGATCCTCCACTTCCTGGACGAGCTGGCGGCCCTGTGGGAGCCCCTCGGGGCGCTCAGCTCGCTCGCCGTCCGTTCGGGGATGGCGGCCGTCCTCGCGTTCGTCGTGGCGCTCGCGCTCGGGCCGCGGCTCATCCGCGCGCTCCAGCAGAAGCGCTGCATCGAGGACCAGGTCCACACGGACAGCGAGACGCTCAACAAGATCAACGCCCGCAAGGACCCCACGCCCACCATGGGCGGGCTCATGATCGTGCTCGGCGTGCTCGTCGCGGGCCTGCTCTTCGGCGACCTCACGAACAGCTACGTGATGCTCGCCATCCTGTCGACGCTCGGCTACGGCTTCATCGGGTTCATCGACGACTGGATCAAGCTCACGCACCCGGACCGCAAGGGCCTCCAGGCGGCGAGCAAGTACACGCTCCAGGCGCTCGTCGCGGCGAGCCTCGCGTTCGTCGTCACGCGCATCTTCCAGGGCCAGGGCACGCCCGGGCTGCTCGCCCTCCACGTGCCGCTCACCGACGGGATGCTCGATCTCTCGGGGTGGGGCGGTCTGCCGCACATGATCTTCGTCATGATCGTCGTGACGGGCACGAGCAACGCCGTGAACCTCACCGACGGCATGGACGGCCTCGCGCCGGGCTCGATGATCGTCGCGGCGCTCGCCATGGCGGTGCTCTGCGTCGCCGTCGGCCGCGCGCAGACCCTCGAGCTCGACCTCTTCTACGTCCCGCGCAGCCAGGAGATGACCGTGTTCTGCACGGCCATGGCCGGCGCGACGCTCGGGTTCCTCTGGTTCAACGCGCCGCCGGCGATGGTCTACATGGGCGACACGGGCTCGCTGCCGCTCGGCAGTCTGCTGGGCTACGTCGCCGTGGTCCTCAAGCAGGAGCTCGTGCTCTTCGTCATCGGCGGCGTGTTCGTCTGGGAGGCGCTCTCGGTGATCCTCCAGGTGGGCACCTACAAGGCGACGGGCGGCAAGCGCGTCTTCCTCTGCGCGCCGTTCCACCACCACCTCCAGTTCCAGGGCCTGCCCGAGACGCGGATCGTCGTGCGGTTCTGGATCGCCGCGGTCCTGTGCGCCGCGGCCGGACTCGCGAGCCTCGCGGTGGCCTGACCCCGAGCGACCCCCGATGCAGAGCCTCAGCTACACCTCGCGCGACGCCATGGCCTCCAGCAGCCGCTGGATGGTCGTCGCCATGCTGGGGCTGCTCGGGTTCGGGATCGTCATGGTGGCGTCGGCGTCCACCGTCCAGGAGTTCGAGCAGGGGCGGCACCTCGTCATGCTGCGCTCGCACCTGTTCAAGGTGGCGATCGCGCTCGCGGCCTTCGTCGCGGCGAGCCGCGTCCGGCCGCGCTGGCTCTACCTCGGCGCGCTCCCGGCGTGGCTGCTCTCGCTCGGGCTGCTCGCGGCGGTGCTCGTCGCGGGCGTGAAGGTCAAGGGCGCGCAGCGCTGGCTCGACCTGGGCGTCACGAACTTCCAGCCCAGCGAGTTCGCGCGGGTGGCCGTCATGGTGACCATCGGCGCGTGGGCGGCGCACGCCCGGGAGGGCATGCGCGGGTTCCGTCGGGGGATCCTCGTCCCGTTCGCGCTCGCCGGCGTGCCCGCCGTGCTCGTCCTGCTCGAGCCGGACTTCGGCTCCACGGTCTACCTGCTCTTCATGGGCGTGCTCGTCATGTGGATGGGGGGCGCGCGGCCGCAGTACCTCGCGGGGACCTTCCTCGCGGCGCTCGCCGTGGCCTCGGTCTACGGCTGGGAGCGCTTCGCGCACGTGAGCCGGCGCGTCGCCAACTTCTCGGAGCCGGAGGTCGGGAGCCAGGTGTGGCAGAGCCTCACGGCGCTGGGGCGCGGCGGCTGGACGGGCGTGGGCGTCGGGGCGGGGCTCGGCAAGTGGGGCTTCGTCCCGGAGGCCGAGAACGACTTCATCCTGTCCGTCGTGGGCGAGGAGCTCGGCCTGCTCGGCGTGCTGCTCCTCGTGGGCCTCTACGGGATGCTGCTCTGGCACGGCGTGCGGCTGCTGCTCGGCATGCGCACGCGCTTCGCGGTCGTCGTCGGCGCGGGCCTGCTCTTCCAGGTGCTCGTGCAGGCGCTGCTCAACGTCGCGGTGGTCACGGCGGTCGCGCCGCCCAAGGGACTGCCGCTGCCCTTCGTGAGCGCGGGAGGCACGTCCCTGCTCATGCTCTCGATCTCTCTCGGATTGTTCCTTGGATTGGCCCGTCGGCCAGAGGAAGATCCGGTCGGTGATGCGCGGTTCGCCCACGCACGGTCCCCCTCGTTGTCCGGGGGCGCGTGACGTGCGGCAGATCCGGGGAGTCCTGCTGTCATGACGGACGTCGAGAAGTACGGCGTGTTCGCCCTGGTCTTCGTACTGGGCGTCCTCGGCCTGATCGTGTTCTACGAGCCGGGGTCCGGCCACGACGCCGCGGCCGACGGCGGCCAGGCGGTCATCATCCGCTCCGCGGCGGACGTGCCCCTCACGGCGGCCACCGATCCCCGTCGTCGCCGCGCCGACGACCCGGCGCGCCAGCCGCGCCCGGCGGACCCCGAGGAGCCGCGCGCCGCGAGCTACCGCGTCCGCTCGCCCCTCGACGGCGCGGGCAGCTTCGACTTCACCGAGCCGCCCATCCGCTACCCGGGCGACCGCTCGTCGCTGGGCCGGCCCGCCAAGGACGGCAAGGTCATCCACGTCATCCGGCAGGGCGAGACGCTCAGCGACATCTCGAAGCGCTACTTCGGCACGACGACCCGCTGGAAGGAGATCCTCCGGCTCAACCCGGGCGTCGACCCCAAGAAGATGAAGCCCGGCGACGAGATCGTCGTGTCCCTGCCGTCGCCCGCCATCAAGCGCTCGGCGCCGGTCGTCCAGGGCCGGACCGCGCCGCAGGAGCCCGTCGCGCACGCGGCGACGAAGGCGCCCGCCGCCGCGAGCCGGACGTACACCGTGAAGCGCGGCGACACGCTGGGCGGGATCGCGAAGGCGATGCTCGGCAGCGCGACGCGCGCCGACGAGATCTACGCCGCGAACCGCGGTGTCCTGAAGAGCCCCCACGACCTCACGATCGGCATGGAGCTGGTCATCCCCTGATGGACCGGGGCGCCCAGGTGTCGAGGCGCGGCGCGCCGCCGCGCGGGTGCGGACGTCGCCGGACGGAGCCTCACCGGTGAAGGTCGCGTTCGTGGGCGGCGGCACGGGCGGCCACCTCGCGCCCGGCATCGGCGTGGCGGAGGTCCTGCGTCGGGACGGACACGAGACGCTGTTCCTCGTGGCGGGTCGTCCCGTCGAGCACGCGATGCTCGGTCCGCGGGGCCTGCCGTCGCGCGACCTCTTCGGCGGCGCCGGTGGCCGACCGCCCCTGCACCGCTTCGACACCTGGCTGCGCGCGACGCGCGCGCTGCGCCGCGAGCTCGACGCCTTCGACCCCGACGTCGTCGTCGTACTCGGCGGCTGGGTCGCGCTGCCCACGGTCTGGTCGGGCTTCGGACGTCGCCCGACCGTGCTCATCGAGTCGAACGCGCGTCCCGGCAAGGTGCAGCGACTGCTCGCGCGTCGCGTCGACCACGCGTGCCTCGCGGCGGACGGACCCGGCATGCCGCACGGCCGACGGTCGACGCAGATCACCGGCGTGCCGACGCCCGCGCTCGACGCGCCGGCGCGCGAGGAGGCCGCCGCGCGGTTCGGGCTCGACCCCGCGCGACACACGCTGCTCGTCATGGGCGGCAGCCAGGGCGCGCGCGACCTCAACCGCCTCGTGCCCGCGTTCCGCGGCGTGCTCGCCCGGCGGGCGGAGCCGTGGCAGGTGCTCCACATCACGGGCGAGGCGTCCTTCCGCGCGGCGAACGCCGACGGCACGGACCCCGTCGGCGCCGAGGGCGCCGCCGTGCCCACCGCCCGCGTGGCCTTCGTCGCCGACATGGCGCCGGCCTGGGCGCTCGCCGACGCCGCCGTCTGCCGCGCCGGCGCCGGCACCGTCGCCGAGCTCACGAGCACGGGCACGCCCGCGCTCCTCGTGCCCTACCCGCACCACGCCGACCGCCACCAGATGTGGAACGGCCGCCCGCTCGTGGAGCGCGGCGTCGCCCTCATGGTGGGCGAGGAGGACCCCGCCGGCGAGCGGACCGCGGCGACGCTGCTCGCGCGGCTGCTCGACGACCTGCCCGTCATGACCGCCCGGGCTTGCCCGGTCTCGCCGTCCGACGCCGCGCGCTGCGTGGCCGCCGTGGTCGGCGCCGCCGCGGGCGCCCGCACGGGAGCCGTCGCCTCGTGAGCGACGCGGGCGCGTCGACCGGCCGCGCGCCCGCCCCGGACGCCGCGCCCGGCGGGCTCCCGCACCACGTGCACTGCGTCGGCGTCAACGGGGGCGGGCTGCTGCCGCTCGCGTGCCTGCTCGCCGCGCGCGGACACCGCGTGACGGGGTCCGACGCGACGCCGCTCAAGCCCGAGCTCGCGCGACGCGGCGTGACGTCCGAGCCGGGAGCCGCCGCGCGCGCCGGGCTCCTCGTGCGCTCCGCCGCCGTGCCCCTCGACGACCCCGACGTGCGCGCCGCGCGCGACGCCGGGGTCCCCGTGCTCAAGTACAGCGAGGCGCTCGGCCGCCTCATGCGCGACCGTCGCGGGCTCGCCGTGGGCGGGACGCACGGCAAGACGACGGTCACGGCGATGCTCGCCCACCTGCTCTCCGCGGCCGGCCGCGACCCGAGCTGGATCGTCGGCGGCCGGCCCGTCGGCTTCGCGCCCTTCGCGGCCGGCGCGTCGGACCTCGTGTGCGTCGAGGCCTGCGAGTACGACCGCTCCTTCCTCAACCTCGACTACGAGGTCGCGATCGTCACGGGCATCGCGCCCGACCACCTCGACTGCTTCGGCGACGCGGCGGGCGTGGAGGACGCGTTCCGCCGCTTCGCCGCGGGCGTGCGCCCGGGCGGCACGCTCGTGCTCGGCCCGGACGTGCCCGCGGGCTGGGCGCCGCCGCCGGGCCCGGCCGTCCTGCGCGTCGACGACGAGCTGCCGCTCGTCGCGCTCGACGACACGCCGGACGGCTTCCGTGGCGTGCTCGGGCCCGCGACCGGCGAGCGCCCGTTCGCGTTGCCCGTGCTCGGTCGGCACAACGTCGACCACCTGCGCACCGCGATCGCGGCGTCCGTCGCGGCGGGCGCGTCGCTCGACGCGCTCGTGGCCGCGGCGGCCGGCTTCCGGGGCGTCGAGCGGCGGCTCGAGGACCTCGGGGAGCGCGCGTTCGCCGGCCGCGACGGCGCGGGGCGCGGGGTCCGCCTCGTCGACGACTTCGCGCACCACCCCGACGCGCTGCGTGCCGCGGCGGCCGCGCTGCGGGCGCGTCACCCGGGCCGTCGCCTCGTCGCGGTGTTCCAGCCGCACCAGGTGAGCCGCACCGAGGACTTCCTCGAGGCCTTCGCCGCCGCGCTCGAGGGCTTCGACCTCGTGGCCCTGTGCGATATCTTCGTGGCCCGGGACACCCACCCCGAGCGCGCGCCCGTCGTGCGCGACACGCTCGCCGCGCGCTCGCGCGCCGACGTGCGGACGGTGGGGCCGGCGCCGCTCGCGGACGACGCGGTCGCCGGGCTGTCGCGTCCCGGGGACGTGTGCGTCGTCATGGGAGCCGGTGACATCGATGGACTTGCCCGACGTCTTGCGGGACGAGCTGCTGGTCCATGAGGGCGCCGCCCTCGGGCCGCTCACGACGCTCGGTGTCGGCGGCGAGGCGCCCTGGGTCGTCGAGCCGCGCCGCCGCGAGGAGCTGATCCTCGCTGTCCGCGAGCTCCACGCGGCGGGCCTCCCGTTCCGCATGCTCGGTCACGGCAGCAACCTCGTCGTGAGCGACGCGGGCGTGCCCGAGGTCGTGATCCACACGCGCAGCATGAAGAACATCTACCACCACGGCGAGCAGGAGCACGCGCTGCGGTGCGAGGCGGGCGCGACGCTCGCGCGCCTCGTGAGCGTCGCCTACGACATGCGGCTGTCGGGCGTCGAAGGGCTCATCGGGATCCCCGGCACGGTGGGCGGCGCCGTCGCGGGCAACGCGGGCGGCCGCGAGCTCGCGATCGGCGACGTGCTCACGGAGGTGACCCTCGTCGAGCCCGACGGGGCGGTGCGCGTCGTGCCGTGCACCGCGGAAGACTTCGGCTACCGCACCTCGCCGTTCCGCGGCGCGGTCGTGCTCGACGGCGTCGTGCAGCTCCGGCCCGGCGAGCGGGACGCGATCTTCGCGCGGATGAAGGACACGCTCGGCGCGAAGTCGGCGACGCAGCCGCTCAGCGCGGCGAGCGCCGGCTGCATGTTCCGCAACCCGCCGGGCGGCTCGAGCGGTCGCCTCATCGACGAGGCGGGCTGCAAGGGGCTCCAGGTGGGCGGCGCCCAGGTCTCCCCGCGGCACGCGAACTTCATCGTGAACGCGGGCGCGGCCGCCGCCGACGACGTGCGCCGGCTCGTCGTCGAGGTCCAGCGCGCCGTGCGGGCGGCCTCGGGGCACGACCTGCCGCTCGAGGTCGAGTGGTGGGGGCCCTTCGACGACCGCACCCCCGTCGTCGGCGCCCCCTGAGATCCGTTCGCGATCGTCGATCCCGGGCCGTCGACGGGCCGTGTGGGGGGATGCGCGACCTGCGTGAAGAAACTCTGACCTAGGGTCTTGGCGAGGGGCGCGACCCACTATATGTTGGGGCCCCTTCGCCGCACAGCCCCACCGACAGGGGGCGAGCGGCGGCCATCGGCGGTTGGTCTTCTTCGCAACTTCAGGTCTCTCACAGGGGAGGGTGTGTCTTGGTCAGCAAGGGCGGCAACGGCAGCACGGATCAGTTCGGCGGCGACGGGCAGCAGACGGGCTCCTTCACGGAGAACGCCCTGCGGGTCCTCGAGAACCGCTACCTCAAGAAGGACACCGGGGGCACGGTCGACGAGACCCCCCGGCAGCTCTTCCAGCGGGTGGCGGACCACGTGGCGGGGGCCGAGAAGGACCCCGAGGCCTGGAAGGGCGCCTTCTTCGACATGATGTGGTCGCGGAAGTTCATGCCCAACAGCCCGACCCTCATGAACGCGGGCCGGCCGCTCGGCATGCTCAGCGCGTGCTTCGTGCTGCCGCTCGAGGACTCCATCGCGGACATCATGGAGACCGCCCGGCAGATCGCCCTCGTGCAGCGCGCCGGCGGCGGCACGGGCGTCGACCTCAGCAAGCTCCGCCCGCGCGGCTCCATCGTGCAGAGCTCCGGCGGCACGACCGAGGGCCCGCTCAGCTTCCTGCGCATGCTCTCGTCGGTGACGGACGCCATCCAGCAGGGCGCGTTCCGCCGCGGCGCGAACATGGGCACGATGCGCATCGACCACCCCGACGTGCTCTCGTTCATCCGGCTCAAGGAGGACCTGACGCGCGTCACGAACTACAACCTCTCGTGCACCGTGCCCGACGCGTTCATGGAGCAGGTCAAGAGCGACCGTGACGCGCTGCACGTCGTCGTCAGCCCGCACGACGGCAAGCGCGCGTACGTGCGCAAGGCCGACGACTCGGCGGACTACGAGGCCTTCGGCACGCCCGTCGACGCGGCCGACTACTGGACCGTCGGCGACGTCTTCGAGCTCATCGTGCGCAAGGCGTGGGAGAGCGGCGAGCCCGGCCTCATCTTCCTGGACCGCATCAACGAGGTGAACCCGACGCCGAACGTCGGCCCCATGACCTCGACGAACCCGTGCGGCGAGCAGCCCCTGCTCCCGTACGAGGCGTGCAACCTCGGCAGCCTCAACCTCGCCGCCTTCTACAAGCCCGACGCGCCGAAGACGGCCGCCCTCGAGGACCGCATCGACTGGGAGGGCCTCGAGCGCACGGTGCGCACCGCGATCCGCTTCCTCGACGACGTCGTGGAGGCGAACAACTACCCGACGCCCGAGATCGACCGCATGTGCCGGGCGAACCGGAAGATCGGCCTCGGCGTCATGGGCTGGGCGGACCTGCTCTTCCAGCTCGGCGTGCGCTACGACGGCGAGGACGCCCTCGCGCTCGCGCGCCGCATGGGCAGCTTCATCCGCGAGCAGGCCTGGGACGAGGACAGCCGCCTCGCCGACGAGAAGGGCGTCTTCGCGTACTGGGAGGGCTCGCGCTGGGACACGGTGCTCGGCCGCAAGATGCGCAACGCGCACTGCGTGACGATCGCGCCCACCGGCACGATCTCGATCATCGCGGGCTGCTCGGGCGGCATCGAGCCGATCTTCAGCCTCGTGTTCAAGCGGCAGGTCATGCGCGACTCGAGCGGCAAGGCGCAGATCATGTTCGAGGCCAACCCCGTGTTCCTGGCCGCGCTCCAGGCCGACGGCATGACGCCCGAGCAGATCGAGACGGTCAAGGAGTACGCCTGCGAGCGCGGCACCATCGACGGCTGCCCGATCGAGCTGTCCTCCGAGATCCGGCGCGTGTTCCGCTCCGCCCGCGACGTCGGCCCCGAGTGGCACGTCAAGATGCAGGCGGCCTGGCAGGAGTACACGGACGCCGCGGTGAGCAAGACGATCAACTTCCCGCCGGAGGCCACGGTGGAGGAGGTCGAGACGGCCTACCTCCTCGCGTACGCCACGGGCTGCAAGGGGATCACCGTCTACCGCGACGGCAGCCGGCAGAACCAGCCGATGGCCCTCGAGAGCAAGAAGAAGGCGTCGGCGGACACCGCCGCCGCCGGCGAGGACCCGGCCGCGGCGCAGGAGCGCGAGCAGGCCGAGATCCTCGACATGCTCCTCGACGGCTGAGGCCGGATCCCCCCGCGGGATCCCCATCCGGCGGGGCGGGGGCGACGTGCCCCCGTCCCGTCGGGCCGCCGCGCTGGCGGAGTCGCCCCCGCACGTCGTAGAACAGACGACGCGCGCCGGAGACGAAGGACACGACACACGGACCCGGCGCGCGCGCACGCGCGCCGCGACGACGGACACGGACGGACACGCAAGGAAGGACGCACGACATGGTGACGAAGCAGAACGGGACCTCGCCCGCGACCGAGGAGGCCCAGCAGCGCGCGACGGCGGTGGTGCTCGCGTACCGGGCGATCGACTGGGACGCGGTGAAGGCCGGCGACGAGGCGGCCGTGCGGTCCCTCGTGGGGGCCCTCGAGCTCCACGACGCGGCGCGGCGCTTCCTCCAGGAGGAGGACTGCGGCGAGCTCGGGCAGAAGCTCGACGCGGGTCTCGAGCGCTACTACGGCAGCGAGGTCGCGGCGAAGCTCGGTGACCCGCTCGTCGTGCTCCAGCTCACGCAGCTCCCGGCCGCGATCGCCGCGCAGAGCCCGGCCACGGCCCAGGACGACGGCCTCGCGCCGCGCTCGCGCCCGCAGGTCACCGTCGGCCACACGGTCCGCATGAACACGGGCTGCGGCCACCTCTACGTGACCGTCAACGAGAGCGAGGACGGCAAGCCCTTCGAGCTCTTCAACCACATGGGCAAGGCGGGCGGCTGCGCGGCGTCGCAGAACGAGGCCATCGGCCGCCTCATCAGCTACGCCCTGCGCTGCGGCGCGAAGCTCGACCCGCTCATCAAGCAGCTCAAGGGCATCTCCTGCCACCGGCCCGCCTGGGGCGAGGACGGCAAGATCAGCTCCTGCTCGGACGCGATCGGCAAGGCGCTCGAGAAGTACCACCACAGCCGCGAGCTGCGCGAGCAGCGCGGTCTCGTGGCCGGCTCGCCCGAGGGGCACCTCGTCACCGGCGGCAGCCGCGCGCCGGACGCCGGCGCTCCGGTGCGCCGCGAGTCGACGAACGGCTCCGTCTCTTTCGAGTCGGCCGCGGTGGCCGAGCGCTGGGTCGAGCCCGAGTCGGCGCCGCCCGCCCGTCACGACGGCGGCGACGTGCACCGCGTGCAGGGCGCCTGCGTCGACTGCGGCAGCCAGCTCTCCTTCGAGGAGGGCTGCGTGAAGTGCCACTCCTGCGGCTTCACCGAGTGCGGCTGACGCCCCGCGCGCCGGGGCGCCGCCCCGCGCGCTGAACCCTGCGTCCCCCGACCGCCGGTACGCGGCCTCCCCGGCCCGTGCCGGCGGTCTCGCGTTCCGGGAGGACGCGCCGTCGCTCAGCCCGCCGCGCGCGCGGCCGCCGTCCAGGCCGCGACGAGCGTCACGATCGCGAGGGCGCCGGCGGCCCACTGGACGCCCGGACCGGGAGCACGCTCGCGCGCGGCGGCGGCCAGGGCCAGGCCGCCCGCGAGCCCCGCGAGGAAGCCGAGGACGTGCGCCGCGACGTCCGTGCGCTCGCCGGCCGTCCCGAGGTAGCCGAGCAGCGCGACGCCCATGACGAGCGGCGCCCAGCGGCGCAGGCGCCCCGACCGCAGGTGCGCCCGCAGCCTCAGCGAGAGCGCCGTCACGAGGCCCAGCGCGCCGAAGACGGCGGTCGAGGCGCCCAGCGAGAGGTGATCGGGCGGCTGGACCCAGCCGTTCACGGCGTTGCCGAGCGCGCCCGAGAGCACGACGGCCGCCCAGCCCACGCCGTTGCCGACGAGCTGCGTGAGGAGCGCGCCGAACGCGAGCCCGAAGACGAGGTTGCCCGCGAGGTGGGGGACGTCCGCGTGGAGGCACAGCGCCGTGACGCAGCGCCACCACTCGCCGCCGGTGAAGCGGGCGGCGTCCATGCGCCCCGCCTCCGTGACGTCGAGCGGCGCGGCGCCGCCGTACTGCGCGACGAAGCCCAGCAGCATGACCGCTGCCGCGAGGACGCTCCCGGCCCACACGGACCGCAGCTCCCGGCGCGGCCCCTCCGTCGGCGCGCGGGCCGCGCGCGCACTCTCGGCGTCGTACGCGTCGAGCTCCGCGAGCGCGGCGACCTCCACCTCGCGCGGCACGACGACGTACGCGCGGCCGCCCACGTGCGAGACGCCGTGCGCGATGCCCGTCGCGCGCAGGACGAGCAGCGTCTCCTCGAGACCGCGACGCGTGCGGGCCTCCCGGACGGCGACGAAGCGCGGATCGTCCGGGGCGACCTCGAGCGGGTTCAAGAGGGCAGGGTGCCCTGCAGGACCGTGAGCTGCTCGTAGTAGGTGCCGCTGCGCACCGCGTAGCCGCCCGGGACCTCGGCGGCCTCGCGCAGGAATTCCTCGTCGTCGAAGTAGTACTCGCGGAACGGCCCGTCCGTCACGGCGACGGCGCGCACGTCCATGCCGCACTCCTTCATGAGCCCGATGCTGCGCGGCACGTCCGCCATGCTGCTCTGCACGAACGTCAGCGTGCCGCCCGGCCGCACGAGCTTGTGCGTGTCGAGGATGAGCGTGTCGATGAAGTAGCGGCGGTACTGCTTGCCGCTCTTCGCGAAGGGCGGGTTCGTGACGAGCGCGTCGTAGGGGCCGCCGTCGACGCTCGTCCAGTCGGCGACCTCGTAGTCCACCGGGATGTCGACGTCGTGCCGCTCGACGTTGTGTCGCGCGAGCTCGACGGTCTCGTCGTCGATCTCGGTGAGCGTGAGCGCCTTCGCGCCGCGGTTCGCGAGCACCACCGCGTGGAGGCCGCAGCCCGTGCCCAGCTCGAGCACGTGCTGGTCGTCGAAGCGCAGGTCCGTCGCGAGGACGTCGCGGAGGTGCAGGCCGTGGGGCGTGGGGTTCCAGACGCCCTCCGGGACGTCCAGGTCCACCTCGACCGCGCCGAAGCGGTAGGTCGTCTCCTGGGCCTGGAGGTTGTCGCCGGTGGGGGCGGGCAGCGTGCGGGAGTCTTCGTTCGTCCGTCCGGTCACGGGGTCCCTCCGGGCAGGCGCGCCGGCCGGATGTCGAGCAGCTCCATCTCGACGGTGGTCCGGCCGCGGAAGTGGTTGAACTTGGGGGAGTGCAGCACGTCGACGCGGCTGCCCACGGGGAGCCGGTCGGCCCAGTGCCCGCGGCTGAACGCGACGGCGCGCATGACGGCCTCGCCGTGCGCGACCGTGAGCGCGAGGTGCTGACCGTCGCTGCCCATGCGCCGCGTCTCGCGCAGCGTGAGCCCGCCGGTGACGAGCGCCGGACGCGGGTTGTCCTTGCCGAAGGGCTCGAGACCGTCGATGGCCGACACGAGCTTGCGCGTGAGCCCGGCGAGCGGCACCTCGGCGTCGTAGCGCTTCGAGACGGGGGCGGCGCCCGACGCGTTCTGCCGGTCCCACTCGCCGAGGAAGGCGTCGCGGAACGCGTCGATGCGGTCGGACTCGATGGAGAAGCCCGCGGCGCCCGGGTGGCCGCCGTGGCTCGCGAGGTGCTCGCGGCACGCCTCGAGCGCGGCGTGCGCGTCGAAGCCCGGCAGCGAGCGGCAGCTCCCCTTCGCGGGCTCGCCCTGGAGCGACGAGATGAGCACGACGGGCACGCCGCGCTCGCGCGCGACCCGGCCCGCGACGAGGCCGAGCAGGCCCGTGTTCCAGCGCTCGGACGCGAGGAGCACGGGGCGCTCCGGCGGCGTGTCGTCGATGAGCGGCTGGAGCTCCTCGAGGAGCTCGCGCTCCGCGGCCTGGCGGTTGCGGTTGGCCTCGTCGAGCGCGTCGGCGAGGCGGCGCGCCTCGTTCGGGTCGGAGGCCGTGACGAGCGCCACCGAGAGGTCGCTGCGTCCCATGCGCGTCGCGGCGTTGAGGCGCGGCGCGAGGCGGAACGCGATGTCCTCCGCCCGACAGTCCGCGCCCTCGCCCAGCCCCGCCACGCGGCACAGGGCCGCGAGCCCCGGGCTCGTGCTCCGCGGCAGCGCGCGCAGCCCGCGCGACACGAGCACGCGGTTCTCGCCGCGCAGCGGCATCATGTCGGAGACCGTGCCCATGCAGACCCACGCGAGCGACTCGCCCAGGAAGCGGCCCATGGCGTCCGAGAGCTGGAGCCGCCGGTGGAGCTTCCCCGCGACCGCGCACGCGAGCTTGAACGCGACGCCGACGCCGGCCAGTCCCTTGAAGGCGTACTCGCAGTCGACGCGCCGCGGGTTCACGACCGCGTGCGCCGGCGGCAGCCGCTCGGCCGGGATGTGGTGGTCCGTGACGAGCACGTCGATCCCGGCCGCCTGGAGCTGCGCCACCGGGTCGATGCTCGAGATGCCGTTGTCCACGGAGACGACGACCTGCGCCCCCGACGCGAGGACGTGCTCGACGCCCGCCGGCGTGAACGAGTAGCCCTCGTACGCCCGGTTCGGCACGTAGACGAGCGGCTCGATCGAGAGCATCCGCAGGAACTGGACGAGCAGGCCCGTGGAGGTGAGCCCGTCGACGTCGGCGTCCCCGTAGACGAGGATGCGCTCGTGGTCCGTGACGGCCCGCGCGAGGCGCTCGGCCGCCGCGTCCATGCCGGCGAGGCCCAGCGGGTCGAGGAGGTCGTCGACGGAGGGCTCGAGGAAGCCCCGCGCCTGCTCGGCCGTCGTCACCCCGCGGTTCACGAGCAGCGTGGCGAGCAGCGGCTCCACGCCCAGTTCCTGCGCGAGCCGGCGGACGACCCCCGGGTCGGCTTCCAGCGGCAGCCACTCGGGGCGGACGTCGGGGGCGTGTCGGATCACGGAAGGCCTCGATGGGGATCGAGCGTGCATCATAGGCGGCACGGCCGCCCATGTCCTCCGTCGGGCCCCGACCGCGCGTTCGGAGGCGCGCGGCGGGTACCATGCGGCGATGAGCGCACCCCGTCCTCCGCACGACGGCGGCCTCGGCGAGCGCCTGCGCGCGCTGCCCGCCGTGGACACCGTCCTCCGCCTGCTCGACGGCGTGCCCGGCGCGGCGTCCGCGGTGCGCGACACGCTCCAGGAGCTGCGCGGCGCGCTGCGCTCCGACGACGCGCCGGAGGACGTGCCCTCGCCGGAGACCGTCGCCGAGCTCGCGCGCCGGCGCCTCTCGGCCTGGGCCGGGGAGGCCTACCCGCGCGTCGTCAACGCGACGGGCGTCGTGCTCCACACGGGGCTCGGCCGCGCGCCGCTCGCGCCCGCCGCGGTCGAGGCCGTCGAGCGCATCGCCTCCGGCTACTCGCTGCTCGAGGTCGACCCGGCCACCGGCGAGCGCAAGGACCGCGAGAGCCGCCTCCTCGACGACCTCCGCGCGCTCACGGGCGCCGAGTCCGCGACCGTCGTCAACAACAACGCCGGCGCGCTCCTGCTCGCGCTCGCCTGCCTCGCGGAGGACAAGGACGTCCTTGTCTCGCGCGGCGAGCTCATCGAGATCGGCGGCGGCTTCCGGCTGCCCGAGCTGCTCGCCCAGTCCGGCGCGCGCCTCGTGGAGGTCGGCACGACGAACCGCACCTACGTCGACGACTACCGCGCCGCGCTCACGTGGGAGACGGGGCTCGTGCTCTCGATGCACACGAGCAACTACCGGGTCGTCGGCTTCCACCACCGGCCGGACGTCGCCGAGCTCGTCGAGCTGGCCCACGAGAGCGCCGTGCCCGTGCTCGAGGACATCGGCTCCGGGCTGCTCGCGCCGGCGCCCGGCGAGCTGGCCGTCGAGCCGGACGCCTCCACGGCGGTCCGCGCGGGCGTGGACCTCGTCTGCTTCAGCGGCGACAAGCTCCTCGGCGGCCCGCAGGCCGGCGTGCTCGTGGGGCGTGCCGACCTCGTCGCGCGCTGCCGCCGCCACCCGCTCTTCCGCGCGCTGCGCCCCGACCGCCTGGCCCTCGCCGCGCTCGGGGCGACCCTGCGCCTGCACCGCGAGGCGCCGGGCGACGTGCCCGTGCTCGCCGCGCTCGCCGCGTCACCTGCGCACCGCCTCGAGCGCGCGCGGAGCCTGCGGGCGCGGCTCGCGAGCGTGCTCCCCGGCGTCGGGCTCGAGGTCGTGGAGAGCGAGGCCTCGGCGGGCTCCGGCTCGCTCCCCGCGCGCCCGCTCGCGTCCGCCGCCGTCGAGCTCGACTGGCCCGGCCTCGACGGCGAGGCGCTCGCCGAGCGGCTGCGCGCGCTCTCGACGCCGGTGTTCGCCCGCGTGTGGCAGGGCCGGGCGCGGCTCGACGTCGCGGCGCTCGTCGCCGGCGACGACCTGCGCCTCGCGACCGTGCTCGCGGAGCTCCCGCTCCCGGAGCGCGACGCATGACGCCGGGACGCAAGCTGCGCCTCACCCGCTACGCCAACTGCGCCGGCTGAGCTGCCAAGATCCCCGCTCAGGACCTCGTGAAGGTCCTCTCAAGTCTCCCGACGCAGGACGACCCGCGGCTGCTCGTGGGCTCCACGCACTTCGACGACGCCGGCGTGCTCGCCGTGAGCGACGAGCTGGCCATCGTCCAGAGCACGGACTTCTTCCCGCCCGTCGTCGACGACCCGTGGTGGTTCGGGCGCATCGCCGCCGCGAACGCGCTGAGCGACCTCTACGCCATGGGCGCGAAGCCGCTCTCGGTGCTCAACCTCGTCGTGTTCAACAACGACGCGCTGCCCATGGAGGTGCTCGCCGAGATCCTGAAGGGCGGCGAGGACGCCGTGCGCGAGGCCGGCGCCGTGACGCTCGGCGGCCACTCCGTCTCGGACGAGGGCGTGAAGTACGGGCTCGCCGTCACGGGGACCCTGCGCCCGGGCGAGCAGGTCACGAACGCGGGCGCGCGGGCCGGCGACCGGCTCTACCTCACGAAGGCGCTGGGCACCGGCTGCCTCACGACCGCGGCGCGCAAGAAGAAGACCACCGACGAGGAGCTCGACGCGGCGCAGCGTCAGATGGGGCGCCTCAACGCCGCGGCGGCCGACGCGATGAAGGCGGCCTCCGTACGCGCGGCCACCGACGTCACGGGCTTCGGCCTCGCGGGGCACGCGCACGAGATGGCGCTCGCGTCGGGCGTCGACCTCGTGTTCTCCGCGGCCGCGCTCCCGCTGCTCGACGGCGCCGAGCGCCTCATGCGCAAGGGCTTCGCGTCGGGCGGCGCCGCGCGCACGCGCGCGCACCTCGGCGCCTCCTATGTCACGGCGTCCGGCGTCGACGAGGTGCTCGTGCAGCTCGCCGCCGACAGCGAGACGTCCGGCGGGCTGCTGCTGTCCGTGCCCGCGGACGACGCCGCTCGTCTCGAGGAGGCGCTCGCCGCGCGCGACGTGCCCGTGCACGCGGTGGGGCGGGTGGAGGCCGCCGACGGCGCGCCGCGCGTGCGGCTGGAGGATTGAGCGGGGGGCGTGCCGCGACGTCCGCCGCACCGGCTGCGGGTCATGCATCGCAGCGCTCGCGCTGTGGGGTGCGCGGGACGTGGCGTCTGCTCTGCGCCGCGGCGGATCGTTGCGTGTTGCTTCGCAACCCGCTGGGCGTGTTGCTGACGCAACCCGCTGGGCGTGTTGCTTCGCAACCCGCTGGGCGTGTTGCTGACGCAACCCGCTGGGCGTGTTGCTTCGCAACCCGCTGGGCGTGTTGCTTCGCGGTCCGCGCAGCGGACCGCTACGCAGCCCGCTAATCGAAGGGGTTCACGTACTGGCCGGTCGTGAGCTGGGCCAGGCGCTGCATGAAGTCGCGGCTCATGGGGCCCGTGTTGAGCGCGATGCAGTGCACCCGGAGCTGCAGGTCGCGGTTGCGCTCCGCGACCCACTCGAGGAGCAGGTCGACGTCCTGGATCGCACCGACGCTCGGCTCGCCGTCCGTGAGCAGGAAGAGCGTGTCCGGCGCGTCGTCCTCGAGGTCCACGTCCTCGAGCGACTCCTCGGCCATCGCGAAGCAGGTCTCGAGCGCCTCGAAGAGGTTCGTCGAGCCGTCGGCCCGGTAGCTCGCGACCTCCGCGAGGGCCCGCGCGCGACCCCGGCCGTCCATGGCCACGAGCTTGCGCTGCCACGTGCGCGCGCGGTCGCTGAACGTCACGAGGTTGAGCCGCACGTCGTCCTCCGTGCCGCGCAGGAGGCCCTCGAGCTGCGCCACCGTGATCGCGAGCCGCGTGCCCGACGTCTTCGCCCGGTACGCCGAGCCCTCGTGCGTCGACATGCTGCCGGACAGGTCGGTGATCATGACGAAGCGGCTGCTCAGCGAGCTCAGCCCGTAGTAGACGACGCTGCCGGGCGACGTGCCCGCGTCGGCGCCGTCGATGATGTGCGCGGTGTCGAGGAAGTCCGCCGGCGCGAGCTCCAGGTAGCGCTCCCACGCGTCCACGTGCAGCCCGAAGTCCTGCCGCGTGAGCCGCCGCAGCTCGCGCAGGACGTCCTCGCGCACGCGGCCGTCCTCGACGGCCAGCATCCCGACGAGCGTCTCCACGGCGGCGCGGTCGTGGAGCGCGCCGAGGGCGCGGACGACGCTCACGCGCACCCGCCAGCTCGGGTCGACGGACGCGTGACGCAGGAGCGCGAGCGCCCGCTGCGGCGCGAGCCGGACGAGCGCCTCCGGGACGCGCTGCCGCACGCGCACCGAGTCGTCGTCCGCGAGCAGCAGGAGCTGCGGGAGCGCGGCGGACGCGCGCGCGAGCCCGACCGCCTCGACCGCCGCGGCCCGCACCGTCGGGTCCCGGTCGTCGAGCGCCTCGATCGTCGGCGCGAGCCAGTCCCCCGCGTCGGGTCGTCCGCGTCCGAGCGCGAGGATGACCTGCGAGCGCACGGACGCTCGCGCGTGGCCGAGCCCGCGCTCGACGAGCCGCCGCACCGACTCCGGCTCGCGGAAGCCCTCGAGCACGCGACGGATCGAACGGCGCCGCTCGGGGTGGTCGCCGTCCGCGAGGTCGTCGATGAGCTCGTCGACGACCTTGGGGTCGTCGTGACCGGCGAGCTCGCGCAGCGCGAGCACCGGCGCGAGCGGGTCGTCGTGGCGGTTCTTGCTCGCGACGTACGCGTCGAGCTTGTCGCGCGTGCCGTCGCCGTGCGGCACGGCGGGGCGGAGCGCCGGCGCCAGGCACAGCGCGGCGAGCAGCGCCGTCGCGAGCGCGGCCCGCGCTCGGGCCGGGGGACGGCGTCCTACCACGCGGGCTCCAGCCGGCCGGGGCACGCCGCCGCCGCGACGTGCCGCATGAGCACCGAGGTCGTGACGATGCCCACGCCGCCCGGCACGGGCGTCATGAAGCCCGCGACGCCCTCGACGTCCGGATGCACGTCGCCGTCGAGCGTCCACGTGCCGTCCGTCTCGACGGGGTGCGTGCCGACGTCGATCACGACCGCGCCCGGCCGCACCATGTCCGGGGTCAGCATGTGCCGCACGCCCACCGCCATGACGACGATGTCCGCGCGGCGCGTGTGCTCGGCGAGCTCTTTCGTCCGGCTGTGGCACGTGGTCACCGTGGCGTGGCCGCCGGGGACCGGGGCCGTGAGCATGGCGGCGAGGGGGCGCCCCACGACGAGGCTGCGGCCCACGATGACGACGTCGCGGCCCTTGGGGTCGAGCCGCTCGTCCGCGCGCAGGATCTCGCAGACCGCCGCCGCCGTGGCGGGCGCGGTGTGCCGCCGGTCGCCGGCGAGCACGGATCCGAGGGAGCGCGTCGTGAGGCCATCGACGTCCTTATCGGCCGGGATGAGGTCGGTGACGCGCTGACGGTCGATGCCGTCGGGGAGCGGGAACTGGATCATGAGCCCGTGGATGCCCGGGTCACGGCCCGCCTCGACGACGGCCTCGCAGAGCGCCTCCTCCGAGACGTCCTCGTCGAGCCGGATCCGACGGGTCGCGATGCCGCGCTTCCCCGCGGCCTTGTCGAGGGAGTCGAGGTAGGAGGCCGCGGCCCCGTCGTCGCCGACGACGACGTTCGCGAGGCACGGCTCGGCGCCGGTCTCCTCGAGGAGGGCGACGACCTGCTTCCTGAGGACGCCCGCGAGGGGGGCGCCGCGCAGCATCTCGGCGGACATGGGGCTCAGCTCCCGGCGGTCTTCTTCTCGATCTGGGTCAGGCGCGTGGCCATCTGGTTGCGCGGCATGAAGTCGCCGCGCGCGTCGGCGACGGGGATGCCCTTGCGGTACACGTCCGCGGCGTCCCCCGGCATGTTCGCCTCCTCGAGGCTCTTGCCGAGCTCGAGGTAGAGCACCGACATGCTCTCGTCGAGTCCGAGCGCGTGCTGCAGGTGGCTCACGGCCTTCACGGGCATGCCGAGCCGGCGGTAGCTGCTCGCGAGCGCCATGCGCGCCATGACGTCGTCCGGCGCGGCCTCGACCGCCTTCTCCTGCTTCTCGACGAGGTCGGGGGACACGCCGGCGTCCAGGCCGCCCGCGCCGCCGGCGGCCGCCGCCTTGCGCCCGACCTCCTCCTTCCAGCCGAGCACGCGCGCCTTGCCCTGCCAGTCCTCCGCGGTCTCCTTGTCGCCCTGGAGCATGTAGAACCGCGAGAGGTTCGCGTGCGCCATGATCGACTGGGGCTGGAGCTCGACGAGCCGCTTCGTGAGCGCGATGGCCCGGTCGAGGTCGCCGCGCTCCGAGACGAGCATGCCGAGCACCTCGAGGGCGTCGGCGTGCTCGGGGTCGGCGTCGAGCATCTCCTCGAGGATGCGCTGGGCCTCGTCGATCTCGCCGCGGCGCTTGGCCATGAGCGCGGCGCGGAAGCGGGGGTCGGGGGCGGCGGGTGTCATCGATGCGAGCGGGGTGCGAAGGGGACATCGTACCGCACCGGCCGGAGCGGTTCAGCGCGGGACCGTCGGACGTCGTCCGGACGTCGGGCGCGCGCCGCGCGGGACGCCCGTTGGACCCGCCGGTCTCCGCGCCGGTACACTCGCCGCACACCAGACGGCCGGGAGCGGCAAGGCGCTGGTGTGCCTACTGGACTTCAAATCCAGATTGGGGGGCCACGAACTCCCCGGGTGGGTTCGATTCCCATGCGCTCCCGCCACCTCTCCCCCGGACGCGGGACGACCCCGGGAGGCGGGGCCTCCCGGGGTCGTCCGGGGGGTGACGCGCGCTCCCTCAGGGAGCGGACGCCGGGGGGAACGCGCGCGACGGGTCAGTCGTCGTCGTCGTCGCCCTTCCAGCCGTCGTCATCGTCGTCGTCGTCGTCGTCGTCGTCGTCGCCCTTCCAGCCGTCGTCGTCGTCGTCGTCGTCGTCGTCGTGATCGTCGTCATCGTCGTCGTGATCGCCCTTGTCGTCGTCCGGGCCGTCCGGATCGAGCTTGAGGCGCCACTTGACCATGCCGGTCATGCCGGTGTTCGTCGTCGACAGGAGGTAGGTGCCGAGCTCCGGCAGGGGCAGGTCCTCGATGACGACGTCCGGGCCGTTCTCCTTGAGGAACCCCGTGAGCGACACGAGCGCGCCGCTGGGCGCCTTGAGCTCGGGGTTCGTCATGAAGACCTTCTTCGACTTGGCGTCGATGTCGGCGTCGAGGGCCCAGCCCTCGTCGGCGTCGAACTCGAGGTCGAGCGTGTCGCCGCCGGCGACCTCGTCCCAGCCCTTGAAGTGCAGCAGCTTGCCGCTGATCTTCTCGCTGGTCTTCATCTTGTACGAGCCGGTCGTGTCGTTCGCGCCGGACACGATGATCTCGTAGAGACCGGTCGTCGGGAGCTCGAGCTTCTTGATGACCGCGACCTTGTCGTCGCTGTCGTCCGCGAGGATCGTGTCGTTCGTCACGTCGCGGATGCGCACGCGCGGGTCGAGCGTCTTCCAGGACTTGTCCTTGCCCTTGCCCTTCGAGTGGTAGACGACCACGTGGGCGCGCGTGCCGGCGACGGCGGAGAACTCGTAGACGTCCTCCTCGCCGATCTCGTCGATGCTGCCTTTGACGTCGTCGCCGAGCTCGAAGGCTCCGTTGCTCCAGGCGGCGAGGGCGGACCCCGCCACGACGGCGAGGACGAACAGTCCGATACGATGGGGCTTCATTCGAGAAGTCACTCCGGGAAGTCGGGGTGTCGGAGGCGGGGCTGGCGCGAAAGGATTGGGGTTTCGGGCACGCCAGGCTCGACGCAGCGGGCAACCACGACGAGCGGAGACGACGATATCCCCGCCCCTCCATACCCACAAGCCTTCACGTCGTTTTCACATCGGGGCCGTGACTTGAATCGCGGAGCGCGCGGACAGGAGTCCGCCGAGGGGCGCCGCGCGGCGGTCGGATCGGGTGTTCTCCACCGCGCCTGTGGACAACTGTGGGCGACGCGGATCGGCGCCTGAGGGCCCGCCGACGGGCGGGAAGACCGGATCCGGGCGGGGCGGCGGCGCCCGCGGGGGGAGGGGGGGCGCCCCGGGACTCAGCGCCCGTCGGGCGCGCGGTCCCCGTCGGGCGCAGCGGCGCCGTCCTCCGCCTCGCGGTCGCCGGACGGCCCCTCGACGTCGATGTACCCGAGCGCCCGGAGCACGTCGAGCTGCTCCTGGTCCACGGCGCCGTCGGCCTCCGCGGGGTAGAGGTCGAAGGCCCCGGCGACGCGCTCCCGCTCGTTCACCAGCTTGCGCAGCGGGCCGAGGTGCTCGGCGTCCACCTCGAGGCCGTCGGCGCCCCGGGCCGCGAGGTTCCGCCGCTCGTGCGGGTCCGCCCCGAGGTCGAAGAGCATGAGCGGCATCTCGTACGCGTACCCCGTGTCCGTCGGGTTCACGAGCTTCATGCCGTCCGACGTCCGCCGGACGAGCGTCGCCTCCTTGGCGTGGCTGTACACGAACGGCTTGTCCGGGGCGACGCCCGCGACGACGTCCTGGAGCGGGAGGCCGTCGAGCGTCGCGTCGTCGGGGAGGCCCGCCGCGCGCAGCAGCGTCGGCGCGATGTCCACGTTCTCGACGGGGCGCGCGATGCGGTGTCCGCCCTCGAAGCCCGGCCCCGCGACGAGCAGCGGCGTGAACACGAGCTCCTGGAACATGTGGTAGCTGTGGTCGCGGAAGAACACGACGGACAGCGTGCGCGCGTTCGGCTCCGTGCGCTTCGAGTAGACGACCTCGTGGTGCCGGTGGTCCCACAGCCCCTCGCCGTGGTCGCTCGCGACGACCACGAGCTGCTCGCGCTCCGGTCGCGCGAGCTCGTCGAGGAGGCGCGCGATCTCCGCGTCCGTGATGCGGATCTCCCGATCGTAGGCGTCGAGCCACTCGAGGATGCCGAGCCGGTCGCGGTCGAAGAACTGCGTGACGACCGGGTCGTCCGCGGCCGCGTCGACCCACGCCTCGAGCACGTCGTCGCGCACGCGGACCTCGCCGGGGAGCGGCGCGTCGTCCTGCGGGTCGTACGGCCAGTGGGGGTCGAAGAAGTGCAGGTACGTGAAGCGCGGCGCGTCGCCCGGCGGGTGGGACGCGAGCCAGTCGTCCACGGCGCGTCCGAGGTCGGGGGCGTCCCAGTTCCCGTGCCCCGTCGTGTCGCGGTCGGCGACGTAGCCGAAGCCTCGCACGTAGCCTGCCTCGTCCGTCGCGGTGAGCGCCGGGTTTCCGAAGAAGGCCGCCGTCTCGTAGCCCGTGTCCTCGAGGCGCTCGGCGACGGTGGGCAGGCCGGGGGGCATGCTCGTCGCGTTCACGAAGAGCCGGCGGCCCGAGAACAGCGAGGCCATCGACGGCAGCGTCCAGGACGACTGCGCGGTGACGTCCTCGAAGAGCGCGCCGCGGGCGGCGAGCGCGTCGAGGTGCGGCGAGGTGGGGCGCGGGTAGCCGTACGCGGAGAGGCGATCGGCGCGCAGCGTGTCGATGACGACGAGCACGATGTCGGGACGCTCGTCCGCGGTCGTCGACGGCGGGTCCGCGGGCGCGCACGCGGCGAGCGCGGCCAGGCCGGCCAGGAGTCGTCGACCGGCCGGGAGTCGTCGGGGGGGCGACGCCGGACGCGAGGTCATCGGTGGTCCTCTCTGTCCCGGTCGTCGTCGGGGGCCGCCTCGCCGGGGTCGGCGGACGCGGCGGGCGCGGGGCTCTCGTCGTCGACCGCTCCGTCCGCGTCGCCCGTCGAACCCGCCGCCGCCGGGTCGGTTGCGGCCTCCGGGGGCGCCTCGTCCTCACCGCCGGCCTCCGGCGCCGGCATGGACGCGCGCAGGCGGAAGGCCTCGATGCGCGCGCCGAGCAGGGCCTCGCGCCACGGCTGGAGCGCGCGCAGCCGTTCGAGGTTCGTGACGGCCCGGTCGTACGCGCCGAGGATGTAGAAGACGTCGGCGGTGAACTCGAGCACGTTCGGGTCGTCCGGCGCCGCCTCGAGGGCGCGCTCCGCGTAGAGCCCGCCGCGCTCGAGGTCGAAGACGGGGAGCACCTCGCCGTAGACGTCCACGGGCGGCCGGGTCCGCACGCGGTCGTCGACGGAGATCCGCGCGATCGCGGCGAGCGTCTCGCCGTCCGAGACGCCGGACGCCTCCGCCTCGAGGAGGTGCTCGAGCGCGAACGGCCACTGCTCCCAGGAGAGGTGCAGGCGGCCGACGTCGCGGTGGCTCGGGCCGTGTCGCGGGTCGACCTCCAGCTCGCGCATGAACCAGCGGTACGCGTCGCCGAAGTTCTTGCGCGGATCCGTGTTCTCGAAGTGGTTCTCCACGGACGCGGAGAGCATGCCGAGGCCGTGTCGCACGCCGACCCGTTCCGGGTCGAGATCGAGCGCGCGGCGGTAGTGCTCCTCGGCGAGCAGCGAGAACTCGCGGAGGTCGCCCCGCTTCATGATGGGGATGAGCGCGGAGTAGCCGTCCGCGAGCTCGTGGTGGTGGGCGGCCGTGTCGTCCTCGTGCAGCATGGCGCGCTCGAAGGAGTCGAACGCCCGCCCGATGAGCGCGAGCTTGCCCGCGTTCTCGTCGCCCTCCTCCATGCCGCGCTCGCGCGCGAGGACCTCGACGAGCCGGTCGCGGAAGTAGAGCGAGCGCTGGAAGTTCCCCGTCTTCGCGAGCTGCAGCATGATGCTCGTGTTCTTGCTGTCCTCGGCGTACGGGTCCGCGTCGGACCAGGTCCACGACGCGAGCAGCGCGAAGAGCGCGCCCGCCGCGAGGAGCGACCCGCGCCGGTGCGTCGTCCAGCGCGTGATGCCCCAGTCCACGCTCAGGCCCGCGAAGACGGCCATGAGCGGCAGCACCTGGAGCCGGAAGCGCGCGAGGATGTAGAGCGCGACGACCGACGCGGCGGTCGCGCCGAGCATGAGGTAGACCACGGCGAGCCGCTTGCGCGCCTGGATGCCCAGCAGCAGGCCGAGCAGCATCGCCGGCGAGAGGAACGCCAGCGACACGAAGCCGGCACGGAGCGTCCCGAGGTGCGCCCGGTGCAGGTAGAAGTTGACGTTGTTGGGGACCTCGTAGCTGTTGAGGAACGCGCTCGTCTTGGTCCACAGGACCCGGACGAGCCCCCACGGCTCGGCCTTGTGCGTGGCCGCGGTGAGCGCCATGGACCTCGGCAGCGAGAAGTTGCTCTCCATGAGGAGGTCGCGCAGGAGGTCGATGGGCGGGTTCCAGCCGACGCCGGTCTGCCCGTGCGCGTTGCCGGTGATGAAGACCTCCGGCCCGCGCGTGCTGAGCTTGAAGGTGGGGGCGCCGACGGCGACGTTGCGCGCGAAGGCCGGCGAGGCCACGAGGAGCCAGCCGGCCAGCAGCAGCGTCGCCGTGCGCGCGAGGCGACCCCGGTCCCGACGCCACACGACGAGCATCGCGAGCAGCGTGAGCGCGAGGATCGGCAGCCCCGTCTCCTTGGCCAGCGTGAAGAGCCCCAGCGACGCGCCGGCCAGCAGCCAGTCGCGCGCGCGCTGCCGCTCCACGGCGACGTCGAGCGCGAGCGTCGTGAGCACGACGACGAACGCCATCGGCCCGTCGCGCAGGATGAACGCGTCGTAGAAGTAGAAGCTCCCCATGAGGGCGAGGAGCAGCCCCGCGATGAGCCCCGCCCGCAGGTTGAGGACGCGGCTCGCGAGCACGAACGTGAGCAGGCAGGTGCACGCCCCGATGAGCGCCTGCACGAAGGCGACCATGAGCGAGTCGTTGCCCGAGATCGAGTAGATCGCCCCCACGAAGTACGGGTAGAGCGGCGTCTGGTGGAACGTGAGGTAGCCGCCGTACCACTCGAGCCAGCGCTCCTCGGGCGCGACGAGCTTCGTCCAGTGGTGGTACGCGTGCGGCTGCTCGCGGCAGAGCAGGTCGCCGGACGCGATGACCTTGGCCCACGCGTCGAACACGTGGTTGTCCGTCTGCGTGAGCTTGTTGACGTCGAGGCCCAGGACGTCGTGCTGCTGCTGGATGTAGGCCAGCCGCGGGACGAGGGCCACGACGAAGACGAGCACCCCCAAGGCGAAGCGCCGACTCATGGTCCTCATGGCGGCAGGCCCTCCAGGCGGCGACGGAGCGCGCCGCACTCCGGGGCGAGCTCGAGTCCCTCGAGGAGCAGCGCGCGCGTCCGCTCGCGTCCGGCCTCGCCCTCGGCGAGGTGCGTGGCGCGGGCCTGCCAGCCGAGCACGTGCGCGGCGGCGTGCGGGTCGCCGGGGAGCCGGCTGCGCGACTCGCCGAACATGCCGGCGGCCTCCCGGTACCGGCCGCGCAGCAGGTTGAGGATGGCGATCTCGAACCAGGCGTCGGGGTCGTCCATGCGCGAGAAGCCCGACGCCACGGCCTGCTCGTAGACCTCCTCGACCGGGTAGAGCGTCGCGAACTGCTCCGCGATGTCGCGCATCGTGTCGCGCGCGCGGTGCCAGCGGCCGAGGCCCTCGACCGCGTCGAGCCGCGCCCACAGCGCGAGCCCGTTCTCCGGGTCGCGCAGGAGCTGGAGCTCCGCCTCGCGCATGAGCGCGTCGGGCCGGCCGTTCTCGAGGGCGAGGGCCATGCGGAACAGCGACCAGCCGGTGCGCGGGTCGAAGTAGTCGGCGAGCCCCCAGGCCGCGCGCTGCACGCCCTCCGGGTCGAGGCCGAGCCCGCGCCACGCGCTGCACATCGACTGCGCGATGCGACCGGGCACGGAGCGCACCTGGCCGAGCTGCAGGACGTTGAGCCCGTACGGCTTCGCGTTGAGGTGGTCGAGCGCCTGCCGGAAGGCGCGGAGCGCGTCGCGGAATCGGCCGTCGTCGAGGTAGAGGTTGCCCACGCGCTCCCAGAGGAGCCCGCGCTGGATGATGTCGTCCTCGTAGAGCAGCGAGCGCTCGAGGAGCTCCGCGGCGCGGCCCATGCCGCCGTGATCGAGAGCCATGCTCGCCTGGAGCTCGAGGTTGTCGCGGAACGCGGTGGGGCGGTCGAGGATCTCGCCCGTCGCGGCGAACGCTTCCTCGGTGGCGTCGGCGGCCTGCACGCTCTCGCCCATGAGCTGACGCACGCCGGAGGCCTGCATGCGGAAGAAGGGCGCCTGCACGGCGGGCGCGACCTCCGCCGCTTGCTCGAAGGCGGCGAGCGCCGTGGGCAGGTCGCCCGCGTCCCGGGCGATGCGGCCGCGCTCGAACGCGAGCGTGTGCGGCTCGTCGAGGATCGCGTGCTCCTCGAGGTAGTCGAGGACGAGCGCCGCGCGGTCGTCGCGCGCCGCGCGCCGGAAGGCGTTGTAGGTGTCCATCCAGAACCGGCGCCCGACCGGCCGGCCCGCCTCCTCCTCGGCGACGTTGCGCGCGAAGAGCACTTCGACGGCCTCGACGAGCCGGATCGGCCGGCCCGGCGGGGAGCCGCCGACCTCGAGGACCTGCTCGCCGGAGCCGCCGGGGTCGGGGCGGAACGGCAGCTCGTCCGCGATGCCCACGCCCATCCGCAGCGCGTTGGCGATCTCGTCGAGGCTCTCCTGTCGGTGGCCCATGCGCGCGAGGCAGGTGATGTAGTCCGCGCGGTCGCGCAGCAGGTGCACGCTCCCGTGGCTGCAGTCGAGGGAGCGCCCGATCCAGTCGGCGGCCTGCTCCCACATGCCGTGCCGCATGTAGAGGTGACCGAGCTGGCTGAGGCTCGGGCCGTACTCGGTGGCGCGCTTCACGAGCTTCCCGAGCACGTCCTGCGCCTGGAGGAAGCCGTCGTCGGCGTCCTCGGTCCAGCGCGCGAGGAGGTCGTAGGCCGGCGCGAGGTCGGGATCGAGCTCGATCGCCTCGGCGAGCGCGCGCCGTGCCGTGCGCTTGTGCAGCTCGGGTGCCCCCCGGCGCTGCCCGGCCAGGTACCACATGAGCTTTCCCTGCTCGAGGTGGCTGCGCGCGCGGACCGCGTCGAAGCCGTAGGGCACGAGCAGGAACAGGATCGGCAGCGTCCAGCACAGCGCCGGCCCCTCGCGCCGTCGACGCTCGTGCGTCACGCGCGACCCGACGAGGAGGCCGGTCACGAGGAAGAGCGGCGCCGGCACGACGGTGTTCAGCGAGAGCCCGAGGTCGAGCAGGCTCGCGGCGACGAGACCGACCGCGGCCGCGAGGATCGCCGCGAGCAGGAAGCGCGGCGCGGCGGGGGGGCCCCACTGGAAGCCGTGCCAGAGCGTCTGGACCATCGCGAGGATCCAGAACAGGAAGAAGAGCCCGGCCGGGATGCCCGCCGCCTGCGCGACGTAGAGCAGGACGTTGTGCGGGTGCGGCGACTCCGGCTCGTTGAAGAACCGGCTCCCCGGCTCGAAGCGCCGCTGCGAGACGAACGTGCCCGGCCCGATGCCGAGCATGGGGTGGTCGCCGATGATCTCGAGCGAGTTGCGCCACGCGTCGACGCGGTACTCCATGGACTTGTCGAAGCGCTCGAGCTTCGAGGCCGCCTGGAGCAGTCGCTCCGTCACGGGGTCGTCGCCGCTCGCGACCCAGATCGCCGCGGCGAGCCCCGGCAGCCCGACGAACACGAGGAAGAGGACGCGCAGGCGGATGCGGCGGGCGATCGGCGAGAGAGCGTAGACGCCGGGGAGCGCGAGCATGCCGAGCGCGAGGGCTCCCTGGCCCGTGCGCGAGTCGGTCATGATCGTCGAGGCCGCGAGGAGCGCGCTGCAGAGGAGGAGCACGACGCGGTGCCGGCTCCCCGAGAGCGCGAGCCCCAGCGCGACGAGCGCCTGGAACGCGAGGAAGGGCGCGAGGAAGTTCGGGTGCTGGCGGAAGAGCGTGAGGCGCGTGCGCAGCGCCGGGAGCCAGTCGACCTGGACGCCGAGGTAGAGGGTGATGACGACGCCGCTCGCCGCGACGAGCACGGCGGCGCAGAGCGGCGCCGAGAGGATCCAGCGCCAGTCGGCGGCCTTCCGCGGCCGCACCGCGACGGCGAGCCCGCCGGCGGCCGCGGCGAGGATCCACGCGCGGCTCGGCGCCGCGTGCAGCGGGTTGATGCCCGTCCAGGACGACGTGACGAGCAGCAGGACCATGAGTCCGGACAGTCCGAGCAGCAGGTCCCGGGGGATCCGGCCCCGTCCCGCCTCGAGCTGGAACAGGAGGGCGGTGAGTCCGAGGCAGAGCGCGCTCGGACCGTCCATGAGGAGGAGCGCGCCGCTCAGGCTGGAGCAGGCGAGCGCGATCCAGAGCGCCTGGTCGGCGGCCGATCGACGCGCCGCGGTGAGCCGCAGGAGGAGCGGCGTGACGAGCGCGATGCCCGGGTGGATCCAGCCGAGGATGCGCGGGATCTCCTCGCGCAGCACGCGCACCGAGGTGTGCGCCTCGACGTGGCTGAAGGCGTCGATGCAGAGCGCGGCGACGACGAGGCTGAGGCCGTGCCGGTCGGCGTCCAGCGCGGGGAGCGGACGACCCCGCAGGCGTCCGACGAGGACGGCCAGGAGGTGCCCGGCGACGAGCGCGCCGAGGACGACGGGCAGTCCCCAGGCGAGGCGGGCATCGAAGGTGGCGGCGGCCACGCTCCGGAACCAGGCATGGGCGCCCAGGACGAGCACCGTTCCCCAGAGGGCGAGGACCTTGCCGACGCGAAAAACCAGCATGGCCGCGAGAGGCTACCCCGCCGTCCCTTGGGATCCGCGCACCGAGCCGAGAAAAAGCGATAGGGCCGGCTCCGCGAGGGAGCCGGCCCTATCCTCCTCCCTTACAATCCTCTGAGCGCGACCGCCCGGGCCCGATCCCGGTTGGCCGCAGGATTGAGCATCCGAAAAATCCTCGGCGCCTACTCCTACTCAACTCGCGTGCCAATTCCCCCGTGAGAACGAGCTGATCGTGCAAGTCTCCTGTGCGGAAGGGTTTATGGCGTGCGCATGCGGCGGGCCCCGCGCCGGGGGCGCTCGGGGCGTCCGGATTCGATGGCCCTCGGGGGCACCCGAAGGTCTCCCGAACATCGGCAAGTCCTTTGCTGGCAGGGCGTTGTGAGGGTGCCCCGGCGGGCATGGGGGCGAGGAGCCGTCTGCGCCCTCGCGGGCATGGTTCTCGTGGCGGGCTGCGCCGGACCGTCCGCCGTGCGGGTCGAGCCCGACGACCTCGCCGTGGACCGCGTGTGGGCGGCGCTCGCCCGGGGGGACACGGAACGAGCCGCCCGGGCGGCCGACGAGGTCGCGGACCCGGGGCTGCGGCGCCGCGCCGAGGCGGACGTGCGGGTCGCCCGCGAGGGCCGCGCGACGCTCCTCACCGAGCTCGTGGAGGCGGACGCGGGCCTCGCCGCCCGCTACCTGGCGAGCGGTCGCCGGGCGCGTGCGTGGCTCCGTGAGTCCCGGGCCCGGGAGGGCTCCCACCTCGTTCTCGCGCTCGAGGACGCGCGCCGCTCCGCGACGACCGGCCGGCGCGAGGGCCAGGCGCGCGGTCTCCTCGACGAGAGCCCCGGCGGCGCGGAGGCGGCCGCGCTGCTCGCCGAGTCGCTCGTGGCGCGCGGTCGCTACGACGAGGCCGCCGACCTCCTGGAGCGCGCCCCCGACACGCTGCGGCTGAGGCAGGTCCGACGTCAGGTCGACGCGTTCACCGGCGCGCTCCATCGCGCGGCGGCCGGGCTCGCGGAGGACCTCGAACGGGGCGTGACCGTCCCGTCGTCCGTCGACCTCCTCGCGCGGATCCTCGAGGTCGTCCCGCTGCCCGACACGGAGGCGCGGCTGCTCGCGTTCCTCGACGCCGGCGGCGGCGCGCGCCCCGAGGCGATCGGCCAGCGCCACGCGGAGCGCCGGCTGCACGCGATGCTCCTCGTGCGCGCCGGTCGGCTGGACGACGCCGTGCGGGTCGGCGAGACGCTCCTCGACGAGGCGACGGGCGGACACCCGCGACGGGCCGACCTCCGTCGGCTCGGGCGGTGGCGCGCGCGGGCGCTCCTGACGGCCGGCGTGTCCGACGGCGCCCCGCCGCCCGCCGACGCGGGCGGGCCGTCGCCCGAGGTGCGCGTCGACGCCGACCCCGCGCGCACCGCGTCGACCGCCCTCGACGGGCTACGCCTCTCCCACGAGTGGGACGTCGCGGCGCGCGCCGTCTACGACGAGTACGCCGCGGGCGGCGACACGCTCGCGCTCGGCGAGTTCCTCGCGCGGCTCGACGAGGCCGCCGCGCCGCTCGGCGTCCCGGCGCCCGTGCTCGCCGACGTCCCGCGCATCGACTACGGCCTCTTCGGCGAGATGCTCGACACGCAGGCGCTCGCCGCGTCGCTGCCCGACGCGTTCGTCGTCGGCGGCAAGG
>JAUIEF010000279.1 GCA_030428785.1 bacterium | reverse complement strand
GGCGCTCGAGGCGGCCGGCATGACGCTTGAGTCCGTCGTCGCGGTCCCCGACGAGGAGGAGGCGCTCGTCGCCGCGCTCCGGGAGGCCGTCGCCGCCTGCCCGCTCGTGCTCACGAGCGGCGGCACGGGCCTCGCGCCGCGCGACGTCACGCCGGAGGCGACGCGACGCGTCGTGGAGCGCGAGGTGCCGGGGCTCGCCGAGGCCATGCGCGCGGCGAGCCGCGGCGCGGTGCCCACCGCCGATCTCTCGCGGGGGATCGCGGGCACGGTGGGGGGCAGCCTCGTCGTGAACCTGCCGGGCAGCCCCGGCGGCGCGCGCGAGTGCCTCGAGGTCGTGCTCCCGGCGCTGCGGCACGGCCTCTCCGTGCTCGCCGGCGCGGTCCGCGACTGCGCGGAGGACCTCGGGCGCGCGGGGCGCGCGCCGCGCTGAGCCGCGCGCGGGGCCGACCGTCAGGCGGGACGCGTCGGCAGGTCGAGGCGCATGCAGAAGACCGAGCCGCCCGAGCGGTGGAACTCGGAGACGTCGACGGGCAGCGGGCGCAGCCCCGCGGCCGCGAGCGTCTCCGCGGTGCGCACCGCCTGCGCCGGCAGCACGACGTGACCGTCCGCGAGCCCGTGCGCGTTCACGGCGAGGTGCTCGCGGGCCTCCGCGGGGTCGGCGACGAGCACGCGCGGGAAGAGCGCGCGCAGCACGTCGAGCGCGTCGCCGCGGAAGGCCGGCGGGTGCACGAGCACCGTGTCCTCGTCGAGGACGGCGAGGCAGGTGTCGAGGTGGTAGAAGGGCTCGCCGACGAGCGCGAGCGGCACGAGGGTCACGCCCGTCGCCTCCGCGAGGGCCTCGAGCGCGCCGCGCGTCGTGCGTCCGCCGTGACCGCCGAGCGCGAGCCGCCGCCCGGGGACGACGAGCACGTCGCCGTGACCCTCGATCGTCCCGACGTCGTCGCCGAGCGACGTCGCGGGCAGGCCGTGAGTCTCGAACCAGCGCACGACGTGCGGCACCTCGCGGCGACGCGACGCGTGGTTCATGCGTGACGCGACGACGTCGGCGCCGCCGCCCTCGCGCGGGAGCACGCACACGGGGTTCGCGCAGAAGACCATGTCCTCGAGACCGTCCGCGCCGTCGAGCACGTGCACCGCGACGCCGACGCGTCGGTAGGTCGCGGCGAGCGCCTCCCACTGGTCGAGCGCGCGCACCCGGTCGATGCGCCCGACCTGTCCCGCCATGAACGCGTTCTTCACGTCGACGACGTCGAAGTGGTCGGGGCGGCACAGGAGCACGCCGTCCCACGGCGGCGTGCGCGGCACGCGGTCGCGCCAGTCGCTCGGGGGTCGTCCGACGAGGGGCATGGAGGCTCCGTGGGCCGGCCGGCGGTCGCCGGTCGCGGCGGGGGAGCGCGATGATAAGATCCCCCGCCCGTTCCCGACCCCCCGAGGACAGGTCGTCCCCATGGACCGCACCGTCGCCACCCAGGTCGTCGCGCTCATCGTGGTGCTCGCGGCGCTCGTGCGGTGGATCCCGGGCGACGCGCCGGAGGAGGATCCGCTGGGTCGGGGCGCTCCCCTCGCGGCGCTCCAGCTCGACGCCTACCTCCGGGAGCTGGGTCAGGACGACGACCTCGCGCCGCGCGCCTTCCTGCGCTGGAGCCGGCGCGACGAGGCGCAGCTCTACCGTCGGTACTGGCACCGCCGCCTGCGCGACGCGCGGTCACTGTACGAGCGCTGGCTCGAGGACCCGGACCTCTTCGTCCAGTTCAAGGGCGTGCCGCGCAACGAGCAGTGGCTGCTCATGTACGACATCTACCCGGTGCCCATGACCGGCGTGCCCCTCGAGGAGGGCAGCACCGAGGACGACCCGACCGAGCCGGGCGCCGAGGTCATCGAGTCGCGCCTCATGCGGGCCGAGGACATCCAGCGCGAGCTGCGGAAGCAGGCCCGTGACGCGACCGGGGAGGGCGGCCGGTGACGGCGCTCGCGGTCGCGCTCGTCGTGTGCCTGCTCGTCGGCGTGCTCGTGGACCGGGCGCTCCTCGGCGACCCGGGGCTCGGACCGATCGAGCGGTTCGGGCGCGGGCTCGCGCTGGGCTTCGGCGTCGTCGGAGCGCTCTCCATGGCGCTCGACGTCGCGGGCGTCGGCGTGTCGGCCGTGTCGCTCGGCGTCGCGGTGCTCGTGGTCGTCGGCCTGCTCGCGCGACCGGCGGCGACCGTGCCGGCGCGCGTGGCGCCCCACGCCGACGAGGACCGTCGGCGCCTGCTCGGCCTGCCCGCGAACGTGCAGGCGATGCACGCGGCGCTCTGGCTGCTCGCGCTGAGCGGCGTCGCCATGGCGGTGTGGTCCGGCTGGGTGCGGCCGACGTTCCAGTTCGACGCGGTCACGCGCTGGATGTTCAAGGCCAAGGCGCTGCACTACGAGGGCACGCTGCTCGGACCCATCTCGCACGACCCGTACTACGGCCTCACGCACCAGCGCTATCCGCCGCTCGTGTCGCACGTGGCGAACCTCCCGGCGCTCGTGTCCGGGACGTACGACGACCGCATCGGCTCGGCGATCTTCCCGTGGTTCGCGGTCGCGCTCGTCGCGGTCGTGTACGGCGCCGTGCGACGCCGGTGCGGCGCGCTGTCCGGCGCGTTCGCCGCGGCGTGGATCGGCACGCTCCCGCTGCTGGCCTACAAGTTCACGTCGCCGGCGGGGGCGGGGGCCGCGTCCGCCATGGCGGACGTCCCGCTCGGCATGTTCGTCGCGGCCGCGTCGCTCGCCGCGATCGACGCCGTCGACGGACGGCGCGCGCGCGGCCACCTCGAGGCCGCGCTGCTCGTCGGCTTCGCGGCGCTCACGAAGAACGAGGGCCTGCCGTTCGTCGCGGGGATCGGGCTCGCGTTCCTCGTCGCCGCGCCGCGCGCGCGGCTGAGGCGCGCCCTGGGCGTGGCGGGCGTCGGCGGGGCGGTGTACCTCGCGCTCTGGGGGCTGCTCTCGACGGGGCTGCCCGTCACCGACGAGCACTACCTCGGGCGGCTGCACGGGGACGCCGTGACGAGCGGGCTGGGCCGCCTCGGCATCATCTTCCCCGACCTCGGGGCGGAGCTCGCGGACTTCCGCTCTTGGAACCTCACCTGGCTCGCGGTGATCGCCCTGCTGCTCCTCGGCGGCCGCCGGATCCTGCGGCCGGCGCCCCGCCTCCTGGCCGTGGTCCTCGCGGTGCAGGTCGGGGCCTACGTCTTCGCGTACGTCGTCACGAGCTGGACCAGCCCGGCCGCCGAGATCATCCACGAGGGCGAGGATCCGCTCCCGCTCCTCATCAAGCTCACACTCGGCCGACTCCTCATGCACATCGCCCCCGTGGCCATCGTGCTGGGGCTCCTCGTGTCCCCGCTCACGGCCGGTCGGGAGCAGCCCCGCTCCTGTTGATTCGGCCGGGGACGCCCGGTTCAATGGCGCGATCGTCCGACGGGCCCCGAGACGTCATTCATGGTCATCATCTCGACCAACCAGTTCTCCAACGGCATCACGCTCCGTGTCGACGGGAAGCTCTACGACATCGTGAGCTTCCAGTTCGTCAAGCCGGGCAAGGGCGGCGCCTTCGTGCGCACGCGCCTCAAGAACCTGCAGACGGGGGCCGTGAAGGAGGTGACCTACGACAGCAAGGACAAGGTCGAGCAGGTCATCGTGGACAAGAAGGACATGGAGTTCCTCTACCGCGAGGGGAACGGCTTCGTGTTCATGGACCCCGAGACCTACGACCAGGCCCCGGTGGACGAGGAGCTCGTGAAGGAGCTCCTGCCGTTCCTCAAGGAGAACACGGTCTGCAAGTTCAAGGTCTGCGAGGGGGACATCATCTCCATCGCGCTGCCCGACCACATGGTCTTCCTGGTCACGGAGACCACGCCGTGGGTCAAGGGCAGCACCGCGCAGGGCGGCAACAAGCCTGCGACGCTCGACACCGGCACCGTGATCCAGGTGCCCGTGTACCTCAACCAGGGTGAGCACGTGAAGGTGGACACCCGTACCGGCACCTACGTGGAGCGCGTCGCGGCGCCCGAGTAGGGTCCCCGACCTCCCGGTCCACCGAGCGCACCGCACCGAAAGGAGCACCCGTGGCTGCACGCAAGAAGGCCGCCCGCGCGGGCGGCAAGTCGGCACGCAAGACGAAGGCCGCCGCGTCGAAGACCGCGAAGAAGCGGAAGCCGACGAAGACCGCCAAGGCCGCCGCGGCGAGCGTGGCGCGTCCGGCGCGCACGAAGAAGGCGACGCGCGGCAAGGCCGCCCCGAAGCGCGCGACGACCCGCCGCAAGACGACCCGCGCGAAGGCCGCGCGCGCCTCGGCGAGCGACGCGACCTTCCCCGAGATCTCCGAGCTCGCCGAGCTCATGGAGCAGCACGGGCTCGTCGAGGTCGAGTTCGAGCGCACGACCGAGGGCGACACGCGCATCCACGTGCGGCGGGCCGAGGCCGGCGCGCCCGTGGTCCACGCGCCCGTCATGGCGGCGCCCGCCGCCCCGGCCGCCGCCGCGCCCGCGCCCGCGGCGGGCGCCGAGCCGGCTCCGGCCGCCGCGGAGGACGAGGGCCTGCACAAGTTCGCGTCGCCGATGGTCGGCACCTTCTACCGCGCGCCGAGCCCGGAGGCCTCGCCCTTCTCCAGTGTCGGCGACAGCGTCGACCCCTCGCAGACCGTCTGCATCATCGAGGCGATGAAGGTCATGAACGAGATCACGCCCGACGTGGCCGGTGAGGTCGTGTCGATCGAGGTCGAGAACGGCGAGGCGGTGGAGTTCGGCCAGACGCTCATGCTCATCCGGCCTCGCTGAGGCGGCGTCCCGTGTTCGGTCGCGTCCTGATCGCCAACCGCGGGG
>JAUIEF010000039.1 GCA_030428785.1 bacterium | reverse complement strand
CCGCCGCGCCGTCGCCGCGGACGCGGCCCGCGGCGACGGCGCGGCGGCGGACGACGCGGCGACCGCGGCGGGCGTGCACCTCGTGCCCGCGTTCACGGGGCTCGGCGCGCCGCACTGGGACGCCGACGCGCGCGGCGCGCTGCTCGGCCTCACGCGCGACACGACCGCGGACGACGTCGTGCGCGCGGGGCTCGAGGCCGTCGCGTTCCAGACGGCGGAGCTGCTCGACGCGATGGAGGCGGACGGCTCGCCGCGCCCCGACGCGCTGCGTGTCGACGGCGGCATGGCGGCGAACGGCTGGCTCATGCAGCGGCTCGCCGACCAGCTCGGGCTCCCCGTCGAGCGGCCGGTGGTCCTCGAGACGACGGCGCTCGGCGCCGCGCTCCTCGCGAGCCGCGCGCTCGGCCTGTGCCCCACCACCGAGGAGCTCGCCGCGCGCTGGACGCTCGACCGCCGCTTCGAGCCCGCGATGTCCGCGGACGAGCGCGCCGCCCGCCGCGCCGCCTGGGACGCGGCGGTCGGCCGCGTGCGCACATCCGACTGACAGGGAGGAAGCGCGCGCGGCCGACCGCTCCGGCCGACCGCGTGCGCACGTCCGACTGACAGGGAGGAAGCGCGCGCGGCCGACCGCTCCGGCCGACCGCGCCCCCCGCTACCCGAACACGTTCCGCAGGGCCGTGTCCCAGCCGCGCTCGAGCGCCTCGAAGCGGTCGGGCTCCATGCCCCAGGTCGACAACCAGAGGTGCGCCACCGGGCCCACGCCGCAGTCCTCGTGGCCGAAGCGCATGAGGCCCATGTCCGTGTTCGTGACGGTGCCGGCCATCACGCGCGGCGGCTCGTTCACCAGGACCGTGCCCTCGAGCACGTCGCCCGTGTTGAGCACGTAGCGGTAGGCGGAGCCCGGCGTCGGGTCCGGCTCCCAGCCCTCGGCGATGAGCCCGTCCGGCGCGACGATCCGGTTCCACACGGAGAGCCCCTCGCCGGTGACCGGGCGCTGGATCCAGAACGCGCGCCGCGTCTCCCCCGCGTGGTGCTCGAGATAGTGCCGCAGGCTGCGCAGCTCGAACGACCAGCCGCAACGCGTGCCGTCGTACTCGTCGTCCCAGTCGGCGCCCTTGCCGAAGCCGCTGTGCACGAGCCGCAGGACGGTCTTGCCGCCGGCGCCCTCGAGGTGCCAGTCGACGCGCAGCGGACGGCGCTTGCCCTCCTCGCCCGTGACGGGCTCCACCCACGTGGTGCGCAGGTGGTGCGGCGGGCTCCACGCCTCGATGAGGCACGTCCCGCGGAACGCCTCGCCCCACATGTACGTGATGCTGCCGCCCATCCCGAGCTCGGTCTCCGCGTTCATGGGGAACCAGTTCTCGAGCTCGCGCGCCTCGGTGATCGCCTTCCACACCTGCTCGGGCGTCGCGTCGATGACGAGCTCGTGCGTGTGGCCGCGGGTGCGGTCGTCGTCCTGCTCGGTGATGGTGTAGGCCTGGTCCTTCAGGGAGTCGGACGTCATGGAGGATCTCCGTGTGCGTGGAGCCGCGACGTGCGCGGCGGGTGTCATGGGGTGGACGGCTCCCCACCGTCCGGGTTCGGGTCCGCGCGCTTCACGACCGGGTGTCCGCCGACGACGAAGCGGTGCGGGCGGCTGCCCTCGCCGGGCTCGTGGTACCTGGCGGTGAGCGTCGCGAGCGCCTCCGCGAGCTCCTCCGCGAAGGCGGCGCGCGTCTCGGGGGACCGGAAGGCGACCTCGGTCTCCATGCTGATCGTCGGCAGCGTCTTCCTCGCGGCCGTGGCGCCGCGGCGCAGCGCGCCGACGTCGGCGGCGAGGCGCGTCGCGAGCGCGAGCAGGTACGCGCTGCTGAAGCGGTCCTGCACCGCGGCCGGGTCGACGGCGAGCGCGCCGAGCACGGTCGGGTCGATGCAGAGCGCGCGCGCCGTCGGGCGGAGCAGGCGCTCGGTGCAGCCGCGGCGGCGACGCTCGCCGGCGAGCTCGAGGAAGCCGGCGCCCTCGAGCGCCCGCAGGTGGTAGTTGACCTTCTGGCGCGGCAGGTCGAGGCGGCGGGCGAGGCCGGCCGCGGAGGCGGGCTCCTCGGCGAGGGCCTCGAGGAGCTCGCGGCGGAGCGGCGGGAGGAGGGCCGCGAGCCGCTCCCGATCCTCGACGACGTCGAGCGCCGGGGCGGCGGGACCGGTCGGGGTGGGGGCTGCGGGCGACGCGCTCATGGACTTCACGCTAGATTGGACAACTTGATTTGTCCAATGGCAGATCGAGGGCGGAGGCGAGGCGGGCGCTCCGGGGTGGAGGCGCGCGTCGGGCGGCGCCTCCACCCCGGGACGGTGGCGCCCCGCGCCCCCGGTCCACCGGTCATCCACAATTCCCGACGCCTCAACCTCCTGCGGGGACAGGGCTTGCGTCCAGTCATCCCCATCGGATGTCGATCGGTCCGAGGGCGCCCCCGTCCCGGTCACCCCGACCACCCACGGGCCCCGCCCCCGGAGAGAGACCCGACCATGCCCACCGTCCCCACCCCCGATCCGCGCCCACCGCCCGGCGCGGCCCCCGACCGACCGGCGCCGGCCGGGTCGGCGGGCCCGGGCCGTCGTCCGGACGCCCGGACCACCGACGACGGGTGCCCCGAGGCCGCCCCGGGCGGCGACCCGCCCTCCGTCCTCGACCGCCTCGTCGGCTGGGCCAAGCTCCTCACGGCGATCGGCCTCGCCCTCGGCGGGCTCGCGAAGCTGCTCGAGGTCCTCGGCTGAGGCCGCTCCCGTGCACGGCGCGCGGGACCCCGCTCGCGTCGCGCGCGCGCCGCACCCGACGCCGACCCGCCCGATAGACTCGCCGGCAGGACCCGGGCCCCGTCGCCCACGTCCCCCGCCGAGGAGACCCGCCCGTGCGCTGCCACACCCACCGCGACGTCGACGCCGTCGGCGTCTGCCGCTCGTGCGGGAAGGGCGTGTGCGGCGACTGCGCCGCGGACCTCGGCCGCGGCCTGGCCTGCGCGGGCCGTTGCGAGGAGGACGTGCGGCGGCTCGTCGAGCTCGCGGACCGGAGCGCGCAGCAGCTCGAGCGCTCGCAGGCGCTCGTCGGCAACGCCGCGTCGCTCTACCGGTCCCTCGCCTGGTTCCTCGTCGTCGTGGGGCTCGTGTTCCTCGGCTGGTCGTTCACGCTGGAGGCCGCCGCCGGCTTCGTGCGCGTCGTCGGCGTGGTGCTCCTGCTCTTCGGCCTCGTCGTGCGCTGGGCCGCGGGGCGCATGGCGGAGGCCGCGCCGCAGACCGGCGCCTGACGGAGCGGCGACGCGCGCGGCCGCGCGAGGAGCGTCCCGCTACATCTCCGCCGCGAGCATCGGCGTGACGATGACCACGAGGTCCGTCACCGCGTCCACCTCCGCACCCGAGCGGAAGAGCCGCGCGACGAGCGGGATGTCGCCGAGGAACGGCACCTGCTCCTGGAAGGTCGAGTCGAAGGCGCTGCTCATGAGGCCGCCGAGCACGACGGTGCCGCCGTCGGGCAGCGTGACGTGCGTGAGGGCGAACGTCTTGTCGAACTCCGGCGTGAGGCCCGTGACCGTGGTCGTCGTCTGCGTGAGGACGGGCGTGATCTCGAGCGTGATCGAGCCCACCGCGGTGATGTGCGGCCGCACGAGCAGGCGGACCGGCGCGCCGTCCGTCGTCGAGACCGCGGGCGTGCCGACGGGCTGCATGCGTCCCATGCGCGTCGCGATCGCCACCTGCTCGCCCGCCTTCAGCGCCTTCTTCACGATGCGGTCCATGAAGAGCCGCGTCGTGCGACCGTACTGCGCGACCCGCGCGGTCGCCTTGCGCGCGATGGCCGCGGCGTGCTTCTGCAGGCTGCCCGGCGCGTCGGCGGCGAGGTCGTCGGGGATCGCGGCGTCGTCCGCGCCCTGGTTCAGGAGCTCGGAGGACGCGAACGCGCCGGGGTTCTGCATCGCGCGGTTGCGCCAGAAGTTCATGCGGCCCAGCGCGTTCCGCTGGAGCTGCTGGATGCCCAGGAGCGCGACGTCCGTGCCGATCTCGCCCTTCGCGTGGTCCTTGCACAGCGCCGCGGCGCCCTGCTTGAGCACCTTGCCCGCCTGCCCCGAGTCCTTCCCGAAGAACTTGCGGTCGGCCGCCATGATCTGGCGCGCCTGCTTGAGGATGTCCTTCACGGAGAGCGGCTCGGCCGTGCTCGGCGGGCGTCCGCCGGCGTCGTCGACGACGCCTCCCCCCTCGTCGCGCACGACGACGCGGAAGGGCCCTCCGCTCGACGGCCCGACGACGTGTGAGAGCATCGCGACGCCGGACATGCGGACCGGCAGGCCCGCCATGGACGTCGTGCCCTTGGCCGTCTCGACGTCGACGTCGACGGTCGCGTGCCCGAACGCCTGGATGCCGAGGTGCGTCGAGAAGTCGTCCGTCGTCTCGACGATGCGCGCCTCGATGTAGACCTGCCGGATCGGGACGTCGAGCGCCGCCTCGCGACTGCCGAGGTCCGCGACGACGGACTCTGGGCCGGGCACGGCGTCGATGCGCACGTCGTGTCGCCGCACGTCCCAGTGGACGTCGACGTCCACGCCCGCCTTGGCGGACGCCTTCTCGAGCTTCACCGCGAACTTCGCGACCTCCTTCGCGAGGCCGTCATCCACCTTGCCGAGCACGCGATGCATGCGCAGGACGACGTCGTCCCACACGCCCGCGCCGCCCGCCTGGAAGTCGGGGCCGAGCGTCGGCGCGTCGCCCTCCTCGACGCCGAGCGCCGCGTCGACCGCGTCGTCGCGCACGCCGACCACGCCGTCGAAGGCCGCCGTGGACACCGCGGCGGCCGCCTCGGCGGCGCCGCCCACCGCGGCCGCGAGCGCGTCCGTCGGCGTCGTCCCCCCTCCGGTCACGTCCGCGAGCAGCTGCTTGAGGTCGGCCTTGAACGTCTTGAGCTCGGCGACGCCGAGCTGGCGCACGCTCTTCTCGGCGAGGCGGCCGGCCTTCTTCATCGCCTTGGCGGCGGGGTCCGCCGCGTGCGCAGGCAGCGCGGCGAGGAGCGTCATCGCGACGGCCGCGAGGACGCGGCGCGTGGTGTGGGTGGTCGTCATGCGTCTCTTCCCATGGAGGTGCGCGGGGGAGCCGACGCGCGTCGGCGGCGACACGGGCCGACGGACCGCCCGACGCGCGGAGGCCTCGTCGACCGACCCTGGATCGTCACCCGGCGGGTGTCAAGCGCGCGCCCCGCGCGACATCGCTGCTGCAACCCGCCGCGGGAGATGTTCTCATCGGCGTTCGATGACCGACCGGACGCCCGACCCCCGCGGCTACTGGCGCGCGAACCTGCGCCTCGTGTCGGTGCTGCTCGTCATCTGGGCCGTCGTGTCGTTCGGCCTGTCGATCGTCTTCGTGGAGCCGCTCAACGCGACGCGGCTCGGCGGCTTCCCGCTGGGCTTCTGGTTCGCGCACCAGGGCAGCATCTACGTCTTCGTGCTGCTGCTGCTCGTCTACGCGTTCGCGTCGGACCGGCTCGCGCGCCGGTACGGGGTCGACTGACGTGACGGGGACGCGCTGATGGGCGTGCAGGGCTGGACGGCGCTCACCGTCGGGCTCTCGTTCTCGCTCTACATCGGCATCGCGATCTGGAGCCGCGCGCAGAGCACGAAGGGCTTCTACGTCGCCGGGCAGGGCGTGCCCGCGCTCGCGAACGGCATGGCGACCGGCGCCGACTGGATGTCGGCCGCCTCCTTCATCTCCATGGCCGGGCTCATCTCGTTCATGGGGTACACGGGCACCGTCTACCTCATGGGCTGGACGGGCGGCTACGTGCTCCTCGCGCTGCTGCTCGCGCCGTACCTGCGCAAGTTCGGGCGCTTCACCGTGCCGGACTTCGTCGGCGAGCGGTACGCGTCGAACGGCGCGCGCGTCGTCGCGGTCGTCTGCGCGCTCTTCGTGTCCTTCACCTACGTGTCGGGGCAGATGCGCGGCGTGGGCGTCGTGTTCTCGCGCTTCCTCGAGGTGCCCGTCGAGTGGGGCGTCGTCATCGGGATGGCGCTCGTGTTCGTGTACGCGACGCTGGGCGGCATGCGCGGCATCACGTACACGCAGGTCGCGCAGTACGTCGTGCTCATCGTCGCGTACCTCATCCCGGCGGCGGCCATCAGCTGGACGATGACCGGCAACCCCGTGCCGCAGCTCGGCTTCGGCGACACGCTCGTCGAGGGTCGGCACGCGGGGCGCTTCCTGCTCGAGGCGCTCGACCACATCCACCGCGACCTGGGCCTGCCCGAGTACACGGCCGCGTTCGTGCCGGGCAAGAAGGGCATGGCGGACGTCGCGGCGATCACGCTCGCGCTCATGGTCGGGACGGCCGGCCTCCCGCACGTGCTCATCCGGTTCTACACGGTGAAGAGCGCGCGGGCCGCGCGCTGGTCGGTCATGTGGGCGCTCGTGTTCATCGCCGTGCTCTACACGACGGCGCCCGCGGTCGCGGCCTTCGCGCGCGTGAACCTCATCGACAGCCTGCACGGGACGCCGTACGCCGAGGCGCCGGAGTGGTTCCGCACGTGGGAGACCACCGGGCTGCTCGCGTGGGAGGACAAGGACGGCGACGGCGTCATCGCGTACAGCGGCGACGCGGCCGTCAACGAGCTCACCGTCGACCGCGACATCATGGTGCTCGCGAACCCGGAGATCGCGAACCTGCCGGCGTGGGTCGTGGCGCTCGTCGTCGCGGGCGCGCTCGCGGCCGCGCTCTCCACGGCGGCCGGGCTGCTGCTCGTCATCAGCTCGAGCGTGTCGCACGACCTCATCAAGAGCATCTGGGCGCCGGACCTCAGCGAGCGCGACGAGCTGCGCATCGCGCGCTGGGCGGCGGGCGGCGCCGTCGTCGTCGCGGGCGTCGTCGGCATCTACCCGCCGGGCTTCGTCGCGCAGGTCGTGGCGTTCGCGTTCGGGCTCGCGGCGTCGAGCTTCTTCCCCGTGCTCGTGCTCGGCATCTTCGACCGCCGCACGAACAAGCAGGGCGCCATCGCGGGCATGGTGAGCGGGCTGCTCTTCACGATCCTCTACATCGTGTGGTTCCGCTTCGTGCACCCGGAGGCCGGCGCGGACGACTGGTGGTTCGGCGTCAGCCCCGAGGGCATCGGCTCGCTCGGCATGCTGCTCAACGCGGTCGTGACGATCGTCGTGAGCCGCGCGACCCCGCCGCCGCCGGCCGAGGTCGTCGCGCTCGTCGACGAGCTGCGCCTGCCGCGCGAGGCGCGGCGCCACGCCGGCGACGGCCCGTTCGTGGACGCGACCCGCACGTGACGTGACGGGTCGTCGCCGCGCGCGACCGGGTCGCACCGCCGACCCGCATGTCGTTTGCACGCGACGGCCGCACGCCTCGCGCGCGCCCGCGAGCCGCGCGAGGGATCCCTACGTGATCGTCATGCCGCAACCGCGACGCGCACCGTAGGTTCGACGTCCGCCCATCGGGACGCGGCATCCCGGCGCTTGCCCCGCCGCCGCGTCCCCTGCGCCGACTCCCCCTCCGGCGCCGCTTCTCGAACCCTCTCCCGCCCCATGTCCACCGGCCCCTCCCGGCGGACGGTCCGACGGCGTGTCGCCCGCACGCTCCCGTCGTGTCCCCGCCTCCCGCTGCTCGTCCTCGCGCTCCTCCCCGCGCTCGCCGTCGCCGGCACGCCGCCCGACGTCCCGTTCGTCGTGACGCAGGGCCCCGCGCCGCGCGCGCTCACGGGCACGGCCGTCGCCTGGCACACGGTGACGCTCGACTTCGCCGGCCCGCCCGTCGGCGAGCTCGTCACGCCCAACCCGTTCCTCCACCGGCGCTTCGACGCGGCCTTCACGCACCTCGCGACAGGCACGACGCTCGTCGTGCCGGGCTTCTTCGCGGCCGACGGCGACGCCGCGGAGTCCGGCGCGACGAACGGCGACACCTGGCGCGTGCGCTTCACGCCGCCGCTCGACGGGACCTGGGCCTGGACGACGTCCTACCTCGTGGGCGCGGACGTCGCCGTGACGGACCCGCCCGTCGGCACGCCCGTCGGCTTCCACGGCGCGCAGGGCACCTTCGTCGTCGCACCCGCCGACGAGGACGCGCCGGGCTTCCACGGCACGGGCGCCGTCGTCTGGACCGGTGAGCACCTGCTGCGCCACGCGGAGAGCGGCGCGCCCTTCCTCGAGGGCGGCGCGAACAGCCCCGAGAACCTGCTCGCGTACAAGGACTTCGACCAGACGCCGCCCTCGCACGCCTACGCGCCGCACGCCCCGGACTGGAAGACCGGCGACCCGAGCTGGAAGGGCGGCCGCGGCAAGGGCCTCGTCGGCGCGCTCAACTACCTCGCGTCGCAGGAGATGAACAGCGTCTACTTCCTCACCTACAACGTGGGCGGGGACGGCGACGACGTGTGGCCCTTCGTCGCGCGGGACATGCGCCTGCGGTACGACGTGAGCAAGCTCGCGCAGTGGGACGTCGTGTTCTCGCACATGGACCGGCTCGGACTGCTGCTCCACGTCGTGCTCCAGGAGCAGGAGAACGACAACGGGATGCACGGCCTCGACGGCGGCCAACTGGGGACGGAGCGTCGGCTCTACCACCGCGAGCTCGTCGCGCGCTTCGGCCACCACCTCGGCCTGCTCTGGAACCTCGGCGAGGAGAACACGAACACGGGCAGCCAGCGCGAGGCGTTCTACGCCCACCTCATGGCGCTCGACGCGTACGACCACCCGGTGCTCGTGCACACCTTCCCCGAGCAGAAGGACATGGTGTACGGGCCGCTCCTCGACGACGGGCTGCTCGAGGCGGCGTCGCTCCAGGACTTCGTCGTCGCCGACGTGCACGCGAGCACGCTCGCGTGGCGGCTCGAGTCGAAGCTCGCCGCGCGCCCGTGGGCGATCTTCTCGCACGAGTTCGGGCCGTCGAACGACGGCGTCGTGCCGGACAGCGTCGACTTCTGGCACGACGACGTCCGCATCGACGGGCTCTGGGGCAACCTCATGGCCGGCGGCGCGGGCGTCGAGTGGTACTTCGGCAAGGCCTGGCCGGACAACGACCTCACCTGCGAGGACTGGCGCAGCCGCGCGCACATGTGGGAGCTCACCCGCTTCGCGCTGCGCTTCTTCCGCGAGCACGTGCCTGTGGACCGGGCGATGCCCGACGACACGCTCGTGAGCGAGCCCGGCGCGCACTGCCTCGCCGAGCGCGGCGAGACCTACGTCGTGCAGCTCCCCGCCGGCGGGTCGACCCTGCTGTGGCTGGACCCGGGCGACTACGTCGTCCGATGGTTCGACCCGCGCTTCGGCGGACCGCTCCAGGCGGGTGACGTCGTCGCGGTGGACGGCCCCGCGTGGCGGTCGATCGGCGCGCCGCCCTACGCGCCGACGCGCGACTGGGTCGTGCTCGTGACGCGCGACGACCAGGTCGTGGTCGGTGAGGTCGACGACGAGCCGGCGAACCCCTGAGTCAGGGCGTGACGCCGGACGCGCGGCGCGAGGCGACGCGCGCGCGCCGCGCCCGGTCGCGTCAGCGCGTCGGCAGAACCCACACGTTGCGGTAGCGCACCGCGTCGCCGTGGTCCTGGAGCAGCAGCGGGCCGCGCGCGACCTCGTCCGTGCCGAGGCCCGCGAGCGTCGGCCCGTCGACCGCGACGTCGTCGTGCACGAGCACGCCGTCGTGCCAGACGGTGAGCCGCGCGTCGGCGGTCTTGCCGCCCGTGTCGTCGAACCGCGGCGCCGTGAACCGGATGTCGTAGGTCTGCCAGCGGCCGGGCGGCCGGCTCGCGACGACGTCCGGCGCCTTCTTGCCGTAGATCGCCGCGCAGCGGTCGAGGCCGGCCGGCAGCCCGTGGCTGTCGAGCACCTGGACCTCGTAGCGCCCCTGCACGTAGACGCCGCTGTTGCCGCGCGCCTGCCCTTCGTCGTCCGGCTCGTGGGGCGTCGCGAACTCGACGTGCAGGAGCGCGTCGCCGAAGCTCGCCGTCGAGACGAGGTCGCCCGAGCCGGGGACCGCCTGCGCGCCGAGGACGTCGGAGGCCGGCGGCGCGCGCCACGCGAACGGCCCGCCGCCGCGGTGCGTCCACGCGTCCGGCGCGGGCCGCCCCGCGGCGTCGAGCAGCACGACCGCGCCGTCCGGCACGGGCGCCGGGAGGTCCGGACCCTCGAGCGCCCAGCGCAGCCCGCCGAGCAGGTGCGCGCGGAACGCCTCGGAGTCCCACACCGCCTCGCGGTGCCCGAGCGCCGTGTAGAAGACGCGGCCCTCGCCCCAGTCGCGCCACCAGGCGTTGGCGTAGACACCGTCGGCGCGCTTGCCGAGCGACACGTCCGCCGACGCCGGGTCGAGCGTGAGGAGCAGCCGCAGCGGCTCGAGCGGGTGGTCGCGGAACTGGTAGATCTCGTCCGTGAGCGTCCACGTGTCGCCGAGCCCCGCGACCGCCGGGTGGCGCCCGCCGCCCGCCACGCCCGCGTGCACGTCGAGCACGACCTCCTCGTGCCACGGGTGCCCGTCGAAGGTGCCGCCGACCATCGCGAGGTACGGCGGCGACGCGTAGAAGGTGTCGCTCGCGCAGTGCACGCCGACGAACGCGCCGCCCCCGAGGATCCAGTCCATGAGCGCGTCGAACACGCCGCTCCCGAGCGGCAGCTCGCCCGTCGTGCAGAACACGACGACGTCCAGGTCGACGAGCGTCTCCGCGGTGAGCGCGGCGCATTCCTGGGTCGCGACGACGTCGTACGCGCCGCGCGTCATGTCGACGAAGGCGGCCTCCGCGTGGGAGAGCGCGTCGGGCGACGGCCGCTTGACGACCGGGTGCTCGAAGCCCGCCGAGTGCGTGAGGAAGAGGACGCGCGGCAGGTCGGGCGCGGCGTCCGGCGTCGACGCGGCGCCCGCCGCGAGGAGGACCAGCGGCAGGAGGTTCATGCGCCCGTCGTAGCGGACCCGCGCGCGGCGGACAAGCCGGGCGTCAGCCGTCGTCGCCGTCCGCCGCCGGGTCGGTGACCTCGAAGCCCGTGTCCGGGCGGAACCCGTCCGGGTTCACGAGGCGCACGTCCGTGTCGTGCGCGCTGTCCATGGCCTCGCCCTCCTCGCCGAGGTAGCCGAGCCCGCGGAAGCGCGTCTTGAAGGCCTCGTCCATCTCGGGCGGGAGCGTCGCGGCGACCGGCGGCCGGAAGCCCTCGTCGTGGTCGGCGACGCGCGGCAGCTCGGCGCGCTCCCGCGCGGGCGCCGTGAGCATGGCGTCGTGCGCGCCGTACGCGCTCAGCCCGTCGTCGAGCGGGATGCCGAGCAGCGCGAGCACCGTCGGCGCGACGTTGAGGATGGAGCCCTCGATGGGCAGGCGGCCGCTCGCGAGGAACGCGTCGACGTCGCCGGTCGCCGCGATGCCCGGCCCCGCCGCGACGATCACGCCCGGCGCGCCGTCCTGGTGGTGCCCCGTCACGAACTTCGCGGTGGGCGACTCCGTCGACACCGCGTGCATGCCGTGGTCCGACACGACGATCACCGTGACGTCGGGCCCCGCCGCCGCGACGAGCTCGCCGATCATGCCGTCCACCCAGTCGTACACGCCGGGCAGGACGTGCGCGAGCTGCTCGTCGCCGGCCGGCGTCGCGAGGAGCGCGCGCAGCGTCGTGAACTCGACGTCCTTGAACGGGTCGAAGCGCGTGACCTTGTCGCGCACGAGGTCGTCGACCGCCGGGTCGTCCGGCCACGCGAAGGGCTCGGGCTCCCAGTACCGCCAGAAGCGGTGCCCCGCGACGTCCGGCGACCCGAAGTACACGAGGTTGAGGTCCGCGACGCCGTCCGCGAGCAGCTCCATCATGATCGCGTGGAAGGTCGCGTCGGCCTGCAGCGACCAGAGCGTCTCGGGGATGAGGATCGCCTTCTCGACGAGCCCCATCTCGGACGGCACGAGGTCGCCCATGACCTCGCGCTGGAGCGCGAGCACGTTCTCCTTCGACCCGACGCGCTCCGCGACGGCGATGAGCGCCGCCTCGCGCTCGGGCGGGTGCACCTGGTCGGGCGCGCCCGGGATGAGCGTCGGCTTCCAGTTCACGTCGAGCAGCGCGCCGGAGCTCGTGCCGCTCACCATGCAGCCGTGCACCTCCTCGACGGGCCACGTCGTCCACCAGCCGACGACCTGGCTCGACAGCCCCCAGCGGTCCGCGAGGTTCCAGAGCGCGCGGCACGCGCGGCTCCTGCTCGTGTACGTGTTCCCGTCCTCGTCGAGGAAGCCGCGGATGCCGTGCTCGTGCGGCATGCGGCCGGTCGCGATCGTGTTCCAGAGGATCGGGCTGAGCGTGGGCAGCATCGTGCCGAGGTGCCCGAACGCGCCGCGCTCCATGAGCGCGCGCAGGTTCGGGCAGCGGCCGTCCTCGAGCAGCGGACGGAGGACGTTCCACTCGAGCCCGTCGACGCCGATGAGCAGCACGGGCGCGACGGGGTCGGCGGCGCGCGCGGGCTCGCCGCAGGCGGACGGGAGCGCGAGCAGCGCGGCGAGGGCGAGCGGCAGCGCCGCTCGGCGGGTCACGGTCGACGACGGATCCATGCGGGCAGGGTAGACCCGGCGGAGGGCGTCCTCCAGCACGAGGACGTCACACCCGCGACCGTCCGCGGCGGGTATCCTGGGCCGATTCCGCGCGTCGCGCCCCCTCGCGCGACCGTCCCCTCCCGGGAGCCGTCGATGACCGCGCGCCGCCTCGCCGTGCCCGCCGCCTTCCTCGTCCTGCTCGGCGTGCTCGTCGTGCGCACCGTCGACGCCGGCGGCTTCGGCCTCGGCCTGCGCGTCGACCGCGCGACGACCACCGCGCTGCGCAAGGCCGCGCCTCCGAAGTCGCCCGGGAGCTGGCCCGTGAGCTGGATCAGCGGCACGGACTGCCACAACGACCCGCCCATGCAGGTGCACGCGTACAACGAGGACACCTACGTCATCCGGCAGTCCAAGTGCGCGACCTACGAGGCGCCGTTCCTCTACCTGCTCTTCGGCGAGGACAAGGTGCTGCTCATGGACACGGGCGCGACGGGCGTGCTCCCGGTCAAGGCGCTCGTCGACGAGATCATCGCGAACTGGCTCGCCGCGAAGGGCCAGGCGGACATCGACCTCATCGTGGCGCACACGCACGGTCACTTCGACCACGTGCAGGCGGACAACCAGTTCGCGGGCTCGCCGGACGTCACGCGGTTCGTCGGCACGAACCTGGCGGAGGTCACGTCCTTCTGGGGGCTCACGAACTACCCCGAGGACATCGTCACCTACGACCTCGGCGGGCGCGTCGTCGACGTCCTCGCCACGCCGGGACACCACCCCGTGAGCGTCTCGCTCTACGACCGCGACACGCAGATCCTCTGGACCGGCGACATCGTCTACCCGGGCCACCTCTTCGTGTTCAGCGCGAGCGAGTGGTTCGACTTCCGGGACAGCCTGCAGCGGCTCGTCGACTTCGCGGCCGCGAACCCCGTGCAGTGGGTCGTCGGCTGCCACATCGAGATGAGCGCGACGCCCTTCGAGCCCTACGCCTACACGACGACGGTGCACCCGGACGAGCACCTGCTCCAGTTCCGGCCCGAGATCCTGTCGGACATCCTCGAGGCGTCGCTCGACATGGGCAACGAGCCGGCCTGCACGATCTTCGACGAGTTCGTGATCCACCCGGTGTACCTGTGCGGCATCACGTGGAACGGGTGAGCGGAGCCGCGCGCGCGTGATCGCCGGCCTGCTCGCGCTCCTGGCGCTGCTCGCGCCCGCGGCCCCCGCACGGACGTCCGTCGGCCCGCCGCTCGCGCGGCTCGTCGCGCGGGCGGTCCTCGCGCACCCGGATTCGCTGAGCGAGACGCTCGTCGAGGTGCGCGGGAAGGAGGCGCGCGTCACGATGCGCCTCCAGGTGCTCTCGCTGCTCGAGGTGATCCCCGACCTCGACGCGGACCGGGACGGCGAGGTCTCCACGGACGAGGTCACCGCGCGCCGCGACGCGATCATGGGCTACGTCCTCGAGCACTACGGCTTCTGGACCGACGCGGACCGCGAGCTGCAGGGCGGCGTGCCGCTGCTGCCGCAGCCCATGACGCTGTGGCACACGCCGCGGCGCGAGAGCGACGGGTACCGCAAGGGCTCGGTGGGCCTCGAGCTGCTGCTCGTGCACGACGCGCCGATCCGCGACCTCATGGTCGAGAGCAGCCTGTTCCTGCTCACGAGCCCGGCGCACATGGACCTCCTCACGATCACCTGGGACGAGGTCGGCGCGGACGGCGCCGTGCCGCGCGACGGCGGGCGCACGAGCACCTTCACGCTGAGCGGGCGCGAGCCGCGCGCGCGCTTCGACCCCGAGGGACGCGGTGCGTTCACGACCTTCGTGGGGCTCGGCTTCCACCACATCCTCTCGGGCTGGGACCACCTCGCGTTCGTGGGCGCGCTCGTCCTCGCGTCGCGACGGCTGCGCTCGCTGCTGGGCGTCGTCACGGCGTTCACCGTCGCGCACTCGATCACGCTCGCGCTCGCGGCGCTGGGCGTCGTCGAGACCTGGGCCTACTCCGGCTTCATCGAGGCGTGCATCGCGCTGTCCATCGCGTACGTCGCGACGGACTGCCTCGTGCACCCGCGGGCGACGCGCGCGCGCTGGGCGGAGGCCGGGATCTTCGGCCTCGTGCACGGGCTGGGCTTCGCGGGCTTCCTCGCGAACTCCCTCGTGCGCGAGCCGGCGCGGCTCACGGCGCTCTTCGCGTTCAACGTGGGCGTCGAGATCGGGCAGGTGCTCGTCGTGCTGGGGCTCGTGGGCGTGCTCGCGCTCGTGCCGCGCGGGCGGCGGGAGGCGGTGCCGACGGACGCGGCGGCGCCGGGCGCCCGTGCCGACGAGCGCTTCCTCGCCCCGGCGCTCGTGCGCCGGCTCGGCTCGGCGGCGATCGCCGTGCTGGGCTTCGTGTGGTTCGCGCAGCGCCTGTGAGGAGCGTGGGCCGCTCGCCGAGCGGGACCCCGATCCCGCGTGTGCCGCCGGTCGCCGGGCTCCCGTCCGACCCGCCCTCGTCCGGGCCGCCTCCGCCCGACCCGCCCCGTGCGACCGCCCCCGCCCACCGCGGCCGGATTCCCTGCAACCGGCGCCGCCCCGCGCCGGTAGAGGAGGCGTGAGCACGCCTCCCGCCGACCCGCCCTTCGAGCGCGCGCTCCTCGAGGCGCTGCCCCGAATCCGCGGCTACGTGGCGGCGCTCGCGGCGGGCGGTCCCGGCGCCCAGGACGCCGACGACCTGCTCCAGGACGTCGCCGCCAAGGCCCTCCGCTACCGGCACGCCTACGACGAGGGCCGCGCGCTCGTCCCCTGGCTGCGGCGCACCGCGCTGCACGTCGTGCTCGACGCGCGCCGCGCCGCCGCGCGCCGCCCGGCGGGGCTCGAACCGGACGCCGAGCCCGTCGCGCCGAGCGAACCCTCCCCCGCCGAGTCGGGCGACGAGCTCGCGGGGCTCCTCGACCGCCTCGACCCGCTGCCGCGCGAGATCCTGCTGCGCTTCCACCGCGACGGCTGGAGCGTCGCGCGCATCGCCGCGTCGCACGGCCTGCCCGAGGGCACTGTGAAGTCGCACCTGCACCGCGCGCGCCGGCGCCTCCGCGAGCTCCCCGGAGCCCCCACCTCATGACCATGGACACGACCGGCACCACGCACGACACCTTCTGGGCGCGCGTCGACGCGCTGCTCGACGAGCGACGCGATCCCTTCGACGATCCGGCCGTCGCCGACGCGCTGCTGCGCGACCCCGCGCTGCTCGAGCCGTTGGAGCGGCTCGTCGATCGACTCGGACGCGTCGAGGGGCTCGCGAGAGGCAGGCCGATGGACGGCGCGGAGATCACGCGATCGACGCACCGACGGAGCCGCGTCGCCGCATGGGTCGCGGGCGCGGCGGCGGTCGCCCTCGTGGTGGTGCTCGCGTCGCGCTCCGGGAACGTCGACTCCGGCGGCACCGCGCGGCCCGACGCCGTCCCGCGCGACACGCTCGTCGCCGACGCCGCCCGCGGAGACCCGGGCGCGGTCGCACCCGCGACGTCCGACGTCGCCCCCGCGCGACCGCGCGCCCGCATCCACTCCTTCTCTTCCACGGTGCGTCACGAGCGCTGCGACCCGCCCGTCGCCGCGACGCCCGGTGACCCGCTCCTCGTCTCCTGGAGACAGACATGGACCTCCCGCTGATCCGCGCGCCCGGCGCGCTGCTCCTCGTGCTCTGCGTGCTCTCCTCGACCGCCGTCGGCCAGCGCTCGCCCGCCGGCGACGACACGACCGAGCGCGTCCCGCTGCGCGCACAGGCGTCGCCGACCACGCCGACGTCTCCCTTCGCGACCGACGCGGAGCACGTCCTCCAGGTCTACGACGTGCGCGACCTGACGCACGGCGTCGCGGACCTCCTCGTCTCGGCGGACGCGGTGACCTCCGCGGAGCTCGACGCGACCGCGCGGCGCCTCGCGCAGCTCGAGGACCAGGAGGAGCGTCGCGCGCAGGCCGTCGTCGCGCTCACGGCCCTCGAGGAGGTGGTGCGCAATCACATGGAACCGCCGCTGCACGGCGCGGACGACGACCTGCGCGTTCTGGGTGACAGCGTGCTCGTGCTCCGCGGCACCGCGGCCCAGCACGCGTGGCTCGCGGCGTTCCTCGAGACGCAGCGCGGCACGAACGCGCTCGCCCGCGTGCGGACCACCCTTTGGATCGTGCCGCACGGCGTCGGCCGGGGCCTGCTCGGCACCCCCGAGGACATGGATCGCCGCCTGCTCGAGACGCGCACCGACGTCGACGACGTCCACACCGCAGCCGCCGGCCTCGGCCTGGAGGTCGTCACCTCGCCGGAGATGTACGCTTTCCCGCGCCAGCTCACGAACGTCTCCGTGCTGAACGAGGTCTCCTTCGTGATCGGCTGGGACCTCGTGCGCGTCGAGCCCGACGACCGGGCTGTCGCGGACCCCGTCATCGACGTGGTCCAGGAGGGGCTCACGCTGGACACGCGCGCCGTACCCCTCGGCGACGGCTTCTGGACGGTGGACGCGGAGCTCGCTTACGCGAATCTGCAGCGGCCCGTCCGTTCGATCACGACGACGCTCGGTGACGACGGCCCGGAGGTCGAGTTCTCGCTGCCGGTCGTGAGCCGCGTGAGCCTCTCCACGAGCCTCACGATCGCGTCGGGCGGCGGCGCGCTGCTGCTCTCGTACGACCGCATCGACGACCGCGACATCCTCGTGCTCATCCAGGTGGAGGAGGTGGACCCGGACGCGCTGATCCAGGGCGCGGACCGGTGACCGCGTCAGTGACCTCCCGAGCTGCTGGACCGGCTCGGCCTGTGAGTCTCCGGTCCGCGGAGACCGCTACTCGGGCCACAGGAACCGCGTGACGTGCTCCGCGGCGAGCTCGTTGCCGGCCGCGTTCATGTGGTCGTCCTTCTCGAGGTAGAACGGCCCTCCCGGCGCGCTCCGGAGCACCGGGAGCAGGTCGAGCAGCGGGATGTCCCTCGATCGGCAGTGGTCCGCGAGGAGCTCCTGGGCGCGGGACGACCCGAGGGTCTCCTCGCTCATCTCGAACGTCATCGCCGAGAGCAGCCCGAAGTGCTGCCTGCTGACCTGGATCGAGTGCGGGTGGGCCACGATCTTGAGCTGCGCGCCGTGCGCGCGGCACGTCTCGAGCACGTCGTCGAGCAGGACCCGGACCTGCTCCCACGCCTCGCGGCTCTCCTCCCGATCGACGAGCACGTTGTCGAGGAAGTGCCGCGGATCGTGGATCGCGAGCTGGATGAGGTACGGATTGATGGCGGACTCGCGCGCATCCCGGATGAGCTCCGGCGAGACACCCGCCTCGCGCATGGCCTCCTCGTCCAGGTTGCCGGCCAGCCAACGGCCGACGCGCGCGCGGAGGTAGTGGAACGCGTAGAGGTCCCGGAGCACGGGCAGCCCCGACGTGCGGTCGATCGCGACGGCTCGGCGGCCCCCGCCCGCGGGCGCCTTCCAGGACGGGTGGTTCTGGACGTCCGTGAGGTCGTTCCCGACGTAGTACGAGAGGAGGACGACGTCCGGCTCGACCTCGGCGATGCTCCGCTCGAGCTCCGAGACGTACTCGAACGGCCCCGTGCCGCTGTGGGCCAGGTTCTCCACGGCGACCCCGTCCTCCGCCCACCGCTCGGCGAGGATCCGACCGAGCATGCCGCGGGGCACGATGAAGGAGTCCCCGAGGATGAGCACCGTCCGACGGGGGTCCTCGACCGTCGGCCCCCGGCTGTTCCGCTCGTGGAGCGCGTTGGGGATCCAGCCGAGCCGGAGGGCCCCTTCGAGGAGCCCGGACGCCATCACCCCGACGACGAATAGGAGGAGACACCGCCGCAGGAGGCGGCGGGGACGGCGGCGCGGGGTGGGATCGGGGGTCGGCATGAGGTTCGGGACCGGGGTGCGGCGAGGGCGGCGCGTGAGCATATCCCGGGAGCTCGCGGCGCGGCGCGCGGCCCCCGCGCCCCGGGGGCGTCCTCGGACTCGCCGGCCACGGTTCGCCAAGCCGGGCTGAAAAGGGTGGAATGGGGGGTTCCCGATCCCGGGAGTCCGTGTAGACTCCTCGGTTCGACCGCTGCATATTATTCACAAGCATGCGCATAGCGCATCTCCGGACGCATGACGGAACGCATGACGAAACCCACGATCACCCTGGCCTTCTCCGGCGGCCTCGACACCTCCTTCTGCGCGGCCTGGCTCCAGCAGGAGAAGGACGCCGACGTCGTGACCTGCTGCGTCGACACCGGCGGCTTCGGCGGCCCCGAGGAGCTGGCCGCCATCGAGGACCGCGCGCTCTCGCTGGGCGCCCGCGAGCACCGCACCGTCGACGCGCGCCGTGACGTCTACGACCGCTTCGTGTCCTACATCGTCAAGGGCAACGTGCTGCGCGGCGGCGTCTACCCCGTGAGCGTCGCCGCCGAGCGTACCGCGCAGGCCGAGGCCGTCGTGCGCGTCGCCCGCGAGGTCGGCGCGACCGGCGTCGCCCACGGCAGCACCGGCGCCGGCAACGACCAGGTGCGCTTCGACGTCGCCCTCGCGACCCTCGCGCCCGACCTCGCCATCCACGCCCCCATCCGCGAGCTCGCGTGGTCGCGCGAGGAGGAGTCGGCCTGGCTGCGCGCGCACGGCTTCCCCGTCGACGACAAGGTCGTCGGCTACTCGTTCAACGAGGGGCTCTTCGGCACGACGATCGGCGGGCGCGAGACGCACGACGGCTGGGCCATGCCCCCGGAGAGCGCGTACCAGATCACGTGCAGCGTCGCGGACGCGCAGGACGAGCCCGAGGAGGTCGTGATCGGCTTCGAGCGCGGCCTGCCCGTGAGCCTCGACGGCGAGGCCATGGACGGCGTGACGCTCGTCGGCGCGCTCAACGCGAAGTGCAAGCCGCACGGCGTCGGCCGCGGCGTGCACGTCGGCGACACGATCCTCGGCGTCAAGGGCCGCATCGCCTTCGAGGCGCCCGCGCCGCTCGTGCTCATCACCGCGCACCGCGAGCTCCAGAAGCTCGTCGCGACGAAGTGGCAGGCGCAGACCGTCGAGCAGGCCGGCTCCACCTACGGCATGCTGCTCCACGAGGGCCTCTACTACGACCCCGCGATGCGCGACCTCGAGGCGCTGCTCGACAGCGCGAACACGCGCGTCACCGGCGACGTCCGCGTGCGACTCCACAAGGGCGGCCACGTCGTGACCGGCGTGCGCTCCCCCCACTCGCTGCTCGGCAAGGGCGCCACCTACGGCGAGGGCGCCCTCGGCTGGGACGGCGCCGAGGCGGCGGGCTTCAGCAAGATCCACGGCATGCAGGCCGTCCTCGCCGCGCAGGTGGGGCACACGGAGGAGACCGCGTCATGAAGGTGCGCGCCAACAAGATCGGCAGCGTCGTCCACCGGCTGGGCCTCGGCCCGGAGGTCGAGATCAGCCGCCTCGTCGACGCCCGCGTCGGACAGGTGCTCGTCGTGCGCGCGCTCTCCGAGAAGGCCGTCTACGACGTGCTCGAGCTCACCAACGGCCGCATGGCGCACATCGGCAAGGGCGACGTGATCGTCGGCGCCCTCGGCCGGCGCGACGCGCTCCGCGGCTTCGTCGGCCACGTGCCCGAGAGCATCAAGGCCGGCGACGTCATCAACGTGCTCAACCTCGGCGGCGTGCTCGGCACGGTGACGAGCGGCACGCGCGAGGTCGGCCCCGCGCTCCAGGTCGAGGTGCTCGGCATGGCCGTACGCAACGGCCGCGGGCTCAATATCGCGGACGTCGCCATCGACGCGCCGGACGAGCCCGTCGAGGTGCCGCCGGTGATCGTCGTGTCCGGCACCTGCATGAACGCCGGCAAGACGTACGCCGCCAGCGAGACCATCGCGCGCCTCACGCAGCGCGGCTACGCGTGCGGCGGCGTGAAGCTCACGGGCGTCGCCGCCCTGCGCGACACGCTCAACATGGCCGACCACGGCGCCGTCGCGACGATGTCCTTCGTCGACTGCGGGCTGCCGTCCACCGCCGGCTACCCGGAGATGCCCGCCGTGGGGACGCGCCTGCTCCAGGCCGTCGCCGCGCAGGGCGACCTCGACTGCATCGTCGCCGAGCTGGGCGACGGCCTCATCGGCGGCTACGGCGTCGACGCCCTGCTGCGCGACGACACGTTCCGCGGCCACATCAAGGCGCACGTGCTCTGCGCGTCCGACCTCGTCGCGGCCTGGGGCGGCCTGGCCTGGATGAAGGAGCAGGGCCTGCACGTCGACGCGATCGCCGGCCCGGCCACGGACAACGAGGTGGGCATGAAGCACATCCGCGAGGGCATGGGCGTGCCGGGCATCAACGCGCGGCTCGAGGCCGAGGCGCTCGTGGACCTCGTCGAGGAGGTCGCGTTCCGGGGGGTGCCCGCGTGATCCGCGCCGCGATCGTCGGCGGCACGGGCTACGGCGGCATGGAGCTGCTGCGCTGGCTCCTCGCGCACCCCGGCGTCGAGGTGGGCGCGATCACGAGCCGCACGCAGGACGGCCCGGTGACCGACCACCACCCGCACCTGCGCGGCCTCACGACGCTCGCGTTCACCGCCGAGCGCGCCGTGGACCTCGCGAAGGAACACGACGTCCTCTTCTTCGCGACGCCCCACGGCGTGTGCGCCAAGGAGGCGGCCGACGTGCTCGAGGCGGACGCCGACGTGAAGGTCGTCGACCTGTCCGGCGACCACCGGCTCGACAGCGGCGCGGCCTACGCCGAGCACTACGGCAAGCAGCACCCCCACCCCGAGCGGCTCGCCGAGGCCGTCTACGGCACGCCCGAGTGCGGCGCCCGCGAGGCGCTGCGCACGGCGCGGCTCGTCGCGAACCCGGGCTGCCACGCGTACGCCTCGCTCCTCGCGCTCTGGCCGCTGTACCGCGAGGGCCTCGTCACGGGGCGCAGCACCGTGTGCAGCGTCACGGGCAGCTCCGGCAGCGGCGCGTCGCCCGGCGCCGGCACGCACCACCCCGAGCGCTTCGGCAACTTCAAGGCGTACAAGCCGCTGAAGCACCAGCACGTGCCGGAGATCCTGCTCGCGCTCGACGCGGCCGCCGACGGCTCCCCCGCCGTCGTCGACTTCGTGCCTCACAGCGCGCCCTTCTCGCGCGGCATCCACGTCACGGCGATGGTCCCCGTCGCGCCGGGCACGGAGACCGCGGCGGTCGAGGCCGTCCGCACGACCTACGCCGACGAGCCCTTCGTGCGGCTCGTCCCGAAGGGCACGCCCGAGGTGCGCGCCGTCGCCGGCAGCAACTTCGCCGACGTCGCCGTGACGCCCGGCGACGGCGTCGTGTGCGTCACCGTCGCCATCGACAACCTCGGCAAGGGCATGGCGGGCACCGCCGTGCAGAACATGAACCTCGTCTGCGGCCTCGAGGAGACCGCGGGCCTGCTCGTCCCCGGAGCCGGACTGTGAGCGACGTCACCCCGACGACCACGGCGCAGATCATCGAGACCGAGGACCGCTGGCAGGTCCCCACCTACGCGCACGCCCCCATGGCGCTCGTGAAGGGGGACGGCTGCTACGTCGAGGACGCCGACGGCACGCGCTACCTCGACCTCTACGGCGGGCACTGCGTCGCGCTCGTCGGGCACTGCCACCCGCGGCTCGTCGAGGCCATCCGCGAGCAGGCCGGCAAGCTCCTCTTCTACAGCAACGTCGTCTACAACGACGCGCGCGCCCGCGCCGCCGCCGCCGTGACGTCGATCGCGCCCGAGGGCCTGCGCCGCGTGTTCTTCTGCAACAGCGGCACCGAGGCCAACGAGGTCGCGCTCAAGATCGCGCGCAAGCACACGGGCCGGACGCACGTCGTGAGCATGGCCGACGGCTTCCACGGGCGCACGCTCGGCTCGCTGGGCGTCACCGGCCCCGAGAAGTTCCGCGACCCGACCTGGCCCGTGCCGACGCAGCACACGCGCATCCCGTACGGCGACGCCGACGCGCTGCGCGCGGCGATCACCGACGACACCGCGGCGGTCGTGCTCGAGCCCATCCCGTCCATGGGCGGCATCCGCGTCGCCGACGACGCGTGGTTCCGCCTGCTCCGCGAGCGCTGCGACGCGCACGGCGCGATGCTCGTGTTCGACGAGGTGCAGACCGGCTTCGGCCGCACCGGCACGACCTTCTTCGGCGAGCAGGTCGGCGTGACGCCGGACCTCATCACGGCCGCCAAGGGCGTCGCGGGCGGCGTTCCCGCGGGGCTCGTGCTCGTGCGCGAGGACATCGCCGCGGAGATGAAGGTGGGCGACCAAGGCACGACCTTCGGCGGCGGCCCGCTCGCGGCGGCGGCCATGGAGGCGGTCGTCGACATCCTGCGCGACGAGCGGCTCGCGGAGAACGCGGCGCGCATGGGCGCCTGGTTCCGCGACCGGCTGTCGGGCGTCCCCGGCGTGCGCGGCGTCTCCGGGCGCGGCCTGCTCGTGGGCATCGACCTCGACCGGCCGGCGCAGCCCGTCGTCGTCGGCCTGCGCGCGCACGGCATCCTCACCGGCACGGGCGGCGACCCGATGCAGATGCGCCTGCTCCCGCCGCTCACGCTCACCGAGGCGGAGGCCGAGCCCTTCGTCGCCGCGCTCACCGAGGTGCTCGCGGCCGGCGCGCCCGCCGGAGCGTCGTCGTGACGGCGCGGCACCTGCTCTCGCTGCGCGACCTCACGGACGCGGACTGGAACGGCCTCCTCGAGAGCGCCGAGCGGCACGCGGCGCGCAAGGCGCCCGACGACAAGCCGCTGCTCGGCAAGCGCCTCGGGCTCATGCTGCTCGCGCCCTCGCTGCGCACGCGCACGACCTTCGAGCTCGCGTGCCTCGAGCTCGGCGCCGACTGCGTGCACCTGCCCGCGGGCGACGGCCTGTGGGGCCTCGAGCACCGCGACGGCGTCGCCATGGACGGCACGGCCGCCGAGCACGTGCGCGAGGCCGTGGGCGTGCTCGGCCGGCTCCTCGACGGCCTGGGCCTGCGCTGCTTCGCCGGCCTGCGCGACGCGGAGCTCGACGCGCGCGACCCGATCCTCCACGCGTTCGCGGAGGTCTCGCCGATGCCCGTGCTGAGCCTCGAGTCCGCCATGGACCACCCGCACCAGGGCCTCGCCGACGCGTTGACGGTCCGTCGGCGGAAGGCGGGCCGCAAGGTGAGGACGGCGGTCGTCTGGGCGCCGCACGTCAAGGCGCTGCCCATGGCCGTGCCGCACGCGGCGGTGACGGCGTTCGCGCGCGAGGGCCACGAGGTCGTGCTCGCGCACCCCGAGGGCTTCGACCTCGACGAGGGGGTGCTCGCCGACGCGAAGGAGTTCGCGGCGGCGTCGGGCGGCTCGCTCACCGTGACGCACGACCGCAAGAAGGCGCTGAAGGGCGCCGAGGTCGTCTACGCGAAGGCCTGGGGCGCGCGCGCCGACTACGGCGACAAGGACGCCGCGGCCGCCGCGCGCTCGATCCACGCCGACTGGATGGTCACGCCCAAGGACCTCAAGCGCGGCGACGACGCCGTGTTCATGCACTGCCTGCCCGTGCGGCGCGGCGTCGTCGTCGCGGACGAGGTGCTCGACTCGCCGGCGTCCGTCGTGCTCGATCAGGCCGCCGCGCGCCTCGACGTGCAGAAGGCCACGCTCCTCCATTGCCTGGGAGACGCCTCGTGATGACGAAGGACATCCTGCTCCTCAAGCAGGCGCTCCCGTACCTGCGGCGGCACAAGGGCGAGACGTTCGTCGTCAAGCTGGGCGGCGAGCTCGCGGCGAACGCCGACGCGCTCACCTCGCTCGCCGAGGACCTCTCGCTGCTCACGCACGTCGGGATCCGCATCGTCATCGTGCACGGTGGCGGCCCGCAGGCGTCCGAGCTCTCGCGCCGGCTGGGCATGGAGCCCACGATGGTCGAGGGCCGGCGCGTCACGGACGCGGACACGCTCGACATCGCCAAGATGGTCTTCGCCGGGAAGATCAACGTGGACATCCTCTCGGCGCTGCGCGTCCAGGGCGTGCGCGCCGTCGGGCTCTCCGGCGTCGACGCCGACATCCTGCACGCCGTGCGCCGCCGCCCCACCGAGGTCACGGACACGGTCACGGGCGAGAAGCGCATGGTCGACTACGGCTTCGTCGGCGACGTCACCGACGTCGACTCGACCGTGCTGCGCCTGCTCTCCGACAACGGCTACGTCCCCGTGCTGTCCTCGCTGTGCAGCGACGCGGACGGCAACATCCTCAACATCAACGCGGACACGGTGGCGTCGATCCTCGCGCGCGACCTGCGCGCCGCGAAGCTCATCTCGCTCACGTCCGTGCCCGGCGTGCTCCGCGACAAGGACGACCCCGAGTCGCTCGTGCCCGTGCTCACCGCGGCGCAGGTCGCCGAGGGCCTCGCGGACGGCACGATCGCCGCCGGCATGCGCCCGAAGGTCCAGGCGCTCGTCGACGCGGTGCGGGGCGGCGTCGAGCGCGGCCACGTCCTGAGCGGCCTCGACTCCGGCGCGCTGCTGCTCGAGCTCTTCACGACCGAGGGCTGCGGCACGCTCGTCGTCGCCGACGACGCCGCGGTCCCGCACCACTTCCGCCGGCCGGAGAAGGAGGAGGCCCCCGCATGACGACGTCCCCCGCCGAGCAGGCGGTCGACCTCCTGCAGCGCCTCGTGCGCATCCCGTCCGTCTCCGGCGAGGAGGAGGCGTGCCGCGACATGCTCGCCGCCTGGCTCGGGCGGCACGGGCTCGACACGACGATCCACGGACGCAACGTCGTCGGCGTGCTCGAGGGCACGGCGCCGGTCACCGCACCGGGCGCCGGCCGCGGCCTGCTGCTCTGCACGCACATCGACGTCGTGCCCGTCGGCCCCGGCTGGACGCGCGACCCGTGGGACGGCGCGATCGAGGGCGGGCGTCTGCACGGGCGCGGGAGCAACGACGCGAAGAGCTCGGTGGCCGCCATGGCCGTCGCCGCGGCGAACCTGCACCCGCGCAGCTTCGCGGGCCGCCTCGTCGTCGCCTTCGTGTGCGACGAGGAGACCGGCGGCGAGGGCATCGAGGCCTGCGGCGGCGACCTGCCGGCCGTCGACGCGACGGTCGTCGGCGAGCCCACCGAGCTCGACGTGTGCCCGGGCCAGCGCGGCCTGCTCCGCGCGCGCCTCGTCGCCCACGGCCGGAGCTGCCACGCCTCGCGCCCGCACGAGGGCCGCAACGCGCTCGAGATCGCCGCGCGCGACATCGTCGCGCTCTCGCAGCTCGACCTCGGCGAGGCCGACCCGGTGCTCGGCCGCGCGACGCTCCAGGCGACCGTCTGCAACGCCGGCACGCGCAGCAACGTCGTGCCGGGCGAGGCGGTCGTCGAGCTCGACGGCCGGCCGACGCCGCAGTGCGGCAACGAGGCCATGGTCGAGCGCATCCGCGCGGCGGTGGAGAGCGAGCTCGTCGTGAAGAGCGCGCGGCTGCACCCCGTGTCCACGCCGACGGACGCCGAGATCGTCCGGCTCGCGACCGAGGCGAGCCCCACCGGTCGCGTGCGCGGCTTCGGCGGCATGTCCGACATGGTGCACCTCGCGCACCTCCCGGGTGTCGTCATGGGCCCGGGCACGAGCGAGCAGAGCCACGCGCCCGACGAGTCCGTCGCGCTCGAGCAGGTGGCGCTCGCCGTCGACGCCTACGCCACGATCGCGCGGCGCTTCCTGGGCGTGCGCGCCCCCGCGTCCGCCGCCGCCGAGGGAGGCGCCTCGTGACCGACCCGCAGCCCGCCCCGAGGTCGCCCGGCGCGGCCGACGCGACGCCCGCCGTCCCCGGCGACCCGCTGCGCGGCCGCTTCGCCGGCGGCGTGCACCCCGCGCTGGACGTCATCAACCGCTCGCTGCCCGACGACCGCCGCCTCTGGGACGAGGACATCACGGGCAGCATGGCGCACGCGCGCATGCTCGGCGCGACGGGGATCCTGCCCGCCGACGCCGTGGAGCGCATCCTCGAGGGCCTCGCCCGCGTGCGCGAGGAGTTCGCCGCCGGCACGTTCGTGGAGCAGCCGTCCGACGAGGACATCCACATGGCGGTGGAGCGCCGCCTCGTCGAGCTCATCGGCCCGGACGGCAAGCGGCTCCACGCCGCGCGCAGCCGCAACGACCAGGTCGCGACCGACCTCGCGCTGCACCTCGGGCGCGCGTCCGGGGCGCTCCGCGCGCGCGTCGTCGCCGTGCAGCGCGCGCTGCTCGACCTCGTGCGCCGCGACGGCGACGCGGTCCTCCCGTACTACACGCACCTCCAGCGCGCGCAGCCGATCCTGCTGGGCCACGCGCTGCTCGCGTACGTCGAGCTGCTGGGCCAGGACCACCGCGGGCTCGAAGTCGACCTGCGCGAGTGCCCGCTGGGCGCGGGCGCCGGCACGGGCACGAGCTTCCCCATCGACCGCGAGATGACCGCGCGCGAGCTGGGCTTCGAGCGCCCCGCGCCGAACAGCATCGCGGCCGTGTCGTCGCGCCGCGACGCGACGATGTTCGCGGCGGCGATCGCCGCCTGCGCCACGACGCTCTCGCGCCTCGGCGGCGAGCTCGTGCTCTGGACGAGCCGTGAGTTCGGCTTCGCGCGACTCGGCGACGCGGTGTCCACCGGCTCGTCGATCATGCCGCAGAAGCGCAACCCGGACGGCGCGGAGCTGCTCCGCGCGCAGGCCGCGCGCGTGAACGCCGCGGTGCACCGGCTCCTCGAGCTGCCGCGCGGCCTCGCGCTCGGGTACCACAAGGACCTGCAGGAGGACAAAGCCGCGCTCTTCGAGGCCGAGGACACGCTCGCGCGGATGTGCGACGTCGCCGAGGCCATGCTGCGCGACGTCGTGTTCGACCGCGATCGCATGCGCGCCGCCGTCGACGACCCGAGCGGGTTCCTGCTCGCGACGGAGCTCGCCGACTGGCTCGTCCGGCGCGGCGTCCCGTTCCGGGAGGCGCACGAGGCGGTCGGCGCGATCGTGAGCCTCGCCGAGGGGCGCGGCGTCGGCCTCTCCGACCTCTCGCTCGACGAGCTGCGCGCCGTGCACGAGGCCTTCGACGGCGGCGTCGCCGAGGTGCTCACCGTCGAGGGCGCGCTCGCCGCGCGGACCGCTGTGGGCGGCACCTCGCCGGAGAACGTCGCGCGCGAGCTCGCGCGTTGGGAGTCCCGGCTGGCGAGCGGGACCTGACGCGCGGGGACCGCCGGTCGAGCCGGTCGGACCGCGTCCCGGACATCTCCGTTCGCCGCAGGTGTCCGCGAGGAGGTCGCGCTAGGATGGCGCGTCCTCCCATGGCCTCCCCGACGCACCTCCTCCTCGCGCTGGCCCTGCCGACCGCGTGGCTCGCGCTCCCGGCCGCGCCGCCGACAGCGCCGCTCGCGCCGCCGCTCGCCGCGCCGCCGCTCGCCGCGCCGCCGCCCGTCGTCTCGCCGGCCCGCGCGCCCCGCGCCGCCGACGACGCCGCGGAGGTCGCGCTCGCCTTCCGCGAGCCGTCGGTGCGCGTCGCGCCCGGCGGGACCTTCGCGTGGACCGTCGACCTGCGGACCGCGGACGTCGACGCGCTCACGCTCCTCGCGTTCGACCTCTACCTCGACGGCGGCGCCCTCGAGCCCGCGCGCGCGCCCGACGACCACCCGCTCGCCGCCGCGGACGCGCGGCACAACCCGGACGGCTTCGGCGGCGTCGTGCGTCCGGTGCCCGGCGGCGACGGCCGGCCCGACGGCGCCCGACTGCTCCAGGTCGGCGGCGCGCGCGACGCCTTCGCCGCCCCGACGTCGACGGCCCCGCGCGACGACGCGCCGCTCGCCTTCGCCGCGGGCACGGCGCGCGCGCCGCGCACGCCCGGTCGCTACGCCCTGCACCTCGAGCAGGCCTTCGCGAACCTCCGGCTCCCCGACGGCGACGAGCCCCCCGCCCGCGCCGCGACCCTGTCCTGCGGCGCGCCGCTCGTCGTCGTGGTCGACGGCGACGCCGTCCCGTCCGACGCCCCACCGTCCGACACCGCGGCGCCGACGCCGCGCGCGCCGCTCGCCGAGCTCGTCGTCCCGCCGCCGCGCGCCGGCGAGCCGCTCCGCGACCTCGCCCCCGACGACCGCGACCGCTTCCTCGACGGACGCCGCCTCTTCGTCCGGGAGTTCGCGGCCGAGGAGGGCCTCGGCCCGATGTTCAACGACGACAGCTGCGACGCCTGCCACCGCGAGCCCGCCGCGGGCGGCGCGCACCACCGCACGGTGACGCGCTTCGGTCGCAGCGGCCCGCCCTTCGACGCGCTCACGCACCTCGGCGGCACCGTGCTCCAGTTCCAGAGCACGCACGCCGCGGCGATCGAGTTCGTGCCGCTCGAGTCGGACGTGCAGACGCTCCGCATGACGACGCCGCTCTTCGGGCTCGGGCTCGTCGACGTGCTGCCGGACGACGCGCTCGAGGCGCTCGCCGCGTCGCAGCCCGAGGACGTGCGCGGCCGCGTGAACCGCGTCGCCGCGCTCGCCGACGGCGCGCCCCGCGTCGGGCGGTTCGGCTGGAAGGCGCAGCTCGCCACGATCGCGGAGTTCACGGGCGACGCGCTCTTCGAGGAGATGGGTCTCACGAACGCGTTCTTCCCCGAGGAGAACGCGCCCAACGGCGACCGCTCGCGCCTCGCGATCTGCGACCCCGTCGAGGACCCGGAGGACCGCCCCGACGAGCACGGCCGCACGCTGCTCGACCGCCTCACCGCGTACCAGCGCCTCCTCGCGCCGCCGCCGCAGACGCCCGCCGCGGGCACGTCGGGCGAGCGCGTCTTCCACGAGCTCGGGTGCGCCGACTGCCACGTGCCGCGCCTCGCGACGCCGCCCGGCGACGGCCCCCTCGCGGGCCGGACGTTCGCGCCCTACTCGGACTTCCTCCTGCACGACATGGGCGCGACCGGCGACGGCCTGCGCCAGGGCGACGCCCGCCCGGAGGAGATGCGCACCGCGCCGCTCTGGGGTCTCGTCCTGCGTGACGCGTACATGCACGACGGCGCGTCGAGCGCGCACGGTTTCGAGGCGGACCTCCGCGACGCGGTGCTCCGCCACGACGGCCAGGGCGCCGCGTCGCGCGACCGCTTCTCCGCGCTCCCCGAGGCGGAGGTCGCCCGGCTCTTCGCCTTCCTGCGCTCCCTGGGGCGCGCGGCCTTCGACCACGACGGCGACAACGACCTCGACGCGGAGGACGGCGCGGCCGTCGCGGCGGCCCTCACGGGTCCGCGCGAGGGCGTCCCCGGGGCGCCGCCGGTCCCCCCGGACCACCCCGCGGCCTACGCGGACGGCGACGCGGACGGCGACGTCGACCTCGCCGATCTGGCCGCGTTCCAGCGCGCCGCGACGGGCCCGGAGCCCTGGACGCTCTCCCCGAACTCGACCCGGGCGACGGCGAGGGTCAAGCCGGGAGGCCCCTTCGGCCGTTGAATAAGGAGAGCTCCCGGCCTCCGGCCTCCTTGCCGGATCACCCGCGTGCGCCTACGATCACCCGTTGGTCTTGCCGCCTCCCACCACGACGCCCATCCGTCATCGGCTCCCCGCGCCGAGGCCCCGCGGGCCGCTCTCCCGGCCCCGACACCCGGAACCCGCCTCCATGATCCGCCTCTCCTCGCGCCGCTCCCGTCACGTCCTCGGCCTCCTCGCGCTCGCCGGCGCGCTCGCCTCCGCGCCCGTCGCGGCCCAGTGCGAGCTCGCCAAGGTCTACGCGAGCGACGGCGGCGACACCGACCAGTTCGGCCAGGCCATAGCGATCGCCAGCGGCACGATGCTCGTGGGCGCGCACTTCAACGACGAGTTCGGCCCGAACGCCGGCGCCGCCTACGTGTACCGGCAGCTCCCCGACGGGACCTGGACCGAGGTCACGAAGCTCACCGCGAGCGACGCGGCGGCCGACGACCGCTACGCGTTCTCCGTCGACATCTGGCAGAGCCGCACCGCCGTGATCGGCTCCCGCTACAACGACGACATCGGCTACGGCTCCGGCTCGATCTACGTGTACTCGATCAACGGCGTCGACTGGACCGAGGAGGCCAAGCTCGTCGCGAACGACGAGCAGGTGGGCTCGCTGTTCGGCGCGTCGGTGGCCGTGCACGCGAACACGATCGTCTCGGGCGCGTCGGACGACGACCACTCCGGCATCAGCGCCGGCTCGGCGTACGTCTTCAGCGACCTCGGCGCGGGCTGGGTGCAGACGCAGAAGCTCACCGCGTCCGACGCCTCCATGGACGACCGGTACGGCTCGTCCGTCGACGTCTTCGGTGATCGCATCGTCGTGGGCGCGTACGGCGCGGACGACGCGACGGTCGGGCTCGGCACCGGCGCGGCCTACGTCTACGAGAAGATCGGCGGCACGTGGACCGAGGTGCAGAAGCTCACCGCGTCGCAGCCGACGGCCGGCGCGCTCTTCGGCCAGCGCGTGCGCATCCACCAGGACACGATCGTCGTGGGCGCCGTGTTCGGCGAGGGCAACGAGCCGTTCTCCGGCGCGGCCTACGTCTTCGAGCGGCAGCCCGACGGCACGTGGGTCGAGACCGCGAAGCTCACCGCCGACGACGGCGCCGAGACCGACATGTTCGGCGCGTCGGTCGCGGTGCACGGCGACACGATCCTCGCCGGCGCCTGGCAGGTCGACGGCGCGGCGGGCCGGGCGTACGTCTTCAAGAAGCTGCCCGGCGGCTGGACGCAGATCGGCGACTTCCAGGCGACGGACAAGCAGGACTTCGAGCACTTCGGCTTCGCGCTCGCGTACGACGGCACGCACGCGGCCATCGGCGCGCGGCAGGCGAACGACGCGCTCGGCGCGAACGTGGGCGCCGCCTACGTCTACGCCGACGTCGGCGCCGTGTACCCGTACGGCAAGGCCTGCGCCGGGCAGGGCGGCTTCGTGCCGAGCCTCGCGGCCTCGGGCTGCCCGTCGCCCGGCGGCGACTTCTCGCTGAGCGTCGACGGCGGCCTCGGCGGGTCCACCGCGATCCTCTTCTTCGGCACGGACCAGGCGGCCATCCCGTTCGGCCCGCCCGGCTGCACCTTCAACGTGTGGCCGATCTTCACGACGAAGTTCGTGCTGCCGCTCGGCGGCGTCGGTCCGGGCAACGGCGCGGGCCAGCTCGACCTCGTCATCCCGCCGGACGCGCCCTCCGTGGTGCTCACGACGCAGGCCTGGATCCTCGACGCCTCGGTGCCCTTCTCGGGCGCCTCGGGCACGAACGGCCTCGAGATCACCATCGACTGAGGCGCGCCGCGCGGGCGATCGCGCCCGTCACCGGCGGGCTCGCGGCCGTGGTTCCCACCCTCCCGACGCCCCCCCTGGTCGGATCCCGGCTCCCGCGTTAGGCTCGGGAGCGATCGCCGTCCGTCCCGCTGTCCGCGGACGGGACGATCCTGGGAGAAGACTCAAAGCATCCGGAAGAGGGGGGTGGACCATGCGGCCCATCGTGTGGTGTCTCGTTCTGTCCGCGGCAGGCTCGGCGTTCGCGTCGACGACCTCGCCGCTCACGTATCGGCTCCTCGACCTCACGGGGGACGGTCGTCTCGACAAGCTCGAGATGGGCGTCGACGGCGCGCTCGCCGTGTCCGTGAACCGCGGTCGCGGGGAGTTCGTCCGGCTCGAGCAGTCGTTGCCCGCGGCGCAGGTGCGCGACGTGCTCGTCGCGGACCTCGACCGTGACGGCACGCTCGACCTGTACCTCGTGGCGTCGGGGGCCAACGTGTTCCTCGCCGGCGAGGGCGGCGGGTGGTACCGCGACGACACGGCGCGGTCCGGGCTCGCCGACGACGGCCCGGGCCTGTCGGCGACGCTCGTCGACGTCGACGAGGACGGCCTCGACGACGTCGTGCTGCGCAACGAGGCGAGCGACGTGCTCTTCCTCGCGCACCCGTCCGGCGACTTCGTGCGCGACGGCGCGGCGGGCGCGGGCGGCGACGCGCCGCCGGGCGCGCTCTCCGCGACGACGCCCGGCGCGGGCGGCTCGCTCGGGTCCGGCGGCGACCTCGTCGACGGAGACCAGGGCAAGGGCCTCGGGACGGGACGTCCGCGGCGCAAGACGGGCGTGCCGCCCGGACTGCTGCCCGGGCTGCTCGACGACCTGGACGCGCTCTTCGTGAACGACGACGCCGGCGAGGTGGACTCGCTCGACGTCGCCGACGGCTCGCTCACGGGAGCCGACGTGTCGACGTCGTCCGGCGACGTCGTGCACACGGGCGGCAACGTCGGGCTCGGCGTCGCCGTGCCGGCGGCGCAGCTCGACGTGGGCGGCACCATCGCGGTGAACGGCTCCGTCGTCGTGGACGGCGCGGGCGCCTGGGTCGGCGACCCCACGGGACTCGTGGGACCCACCGGTCCGACAGGTCCGACCGGACCGACGGGTCCGACGGGCGATCCCGGTGCCGACGGCGCGGACGGCGCGCCGGGTCCCACGGGCCCCGCCGGACCTCCCGGCCCCACCGGCCCCACGGGTGCTCCCGGCGCCGACGGTGCGCCGGGTCCCACCGGCCCGACCGGACCGCCCG